>SVKP01000020.1 GCA_015068395.1 Oscillospiraceae bacterium | reverse complement strand
TCGTCTCCCTGACGGATGATGGGGCAGCGGATGCCCCGCACCACAGTCCCGACGCGTCTAACGTTGTTGCTCATGTCAGCGCACTCCTTCTGTATTTCGTTCTCTGCCGAGCTTTTTGCCACAGCGAAGCATAACACACCGCATGCCCCGCGTCAACGGATTTTACCTCTATTCTGTTATTTTCATCTATATGTATAGAGAACCAGCCAATTATTGCAATGCCGTTGTAAAGCTTGCGTTTTCAGCAAAGCTTTGCTAAAATAAATGAAAATACGGGATTGGAGGGATCGTATGCTGCTTTTTAACTATCGCGTCACAGCTGCCGCGGCGGACGGGATCACGGCGGCTGAAGGCAGCTTCACGCTGGAGGGCAGAGAACGGCGTGTCGTCTGCGCGCTCCCGGAGGGAAAGCTGCGGTATGTGACCGCGGTTGCGCCGCTGCACATTGAGGCGGACGAAAAGATCTTCATGAACGGCTTTCAGACCTGGACGTACTGCCCGGAGTACACGGCGAAGGACGCCCTCCGCCCCTGCTTTCCCCTTCCGAAGGCGGCAGTGCGGAAATATGCCCTCGACCGCTACGGGGATTACCACTTCGTCGACTATCCCAACCGCCCAGGCATGACGCACGGGTTTTCCTACTGCTATTTCCGTCGGGGCGAGCGCTACCGTTTGATTGCCTCGCTGGACGAGCGGCCCGGCTATACGATCTTCCGCTATGACGCGAACCGCGGCGAGCTGAGCATCGAGCGCGACTGCGAAAACGTTCGCTGCGGCGGCGAATTCCACGCCTTCGACCTTTTTTACGCGGAGGGCGGCGAGAACGAGGTGTTTGACGCTTGGTTCGAGGCGCTTCATATCCGTCCGCGCACGGAGAAAAAGCTTGCGGGGTACTCAAGCTGGTATAATCGCTATCAGGATATCAACGAAAAGAGCATTCTGGACGATCTTGCCGGCTGCGCGGAGATGTTGGAGCCGGGCGACCTGTTCCAGATCGACGACGGCTGGGAGCCGTTTGTCGGGGACTGGCTCGAACCGGATGCGAAGAAATTTCCGAACGGCATGAAATCTGCCGTCGAGGCGATCCACGCCAAGGGCTTCGAGGCGGGGCTCTGGCTCGCGCCGTTTGTGGCGCAGGAGGGCTCGGCGTTGCAGCGCGAGCACCCGGACTGGCTGCTGCTGCACGACGGCGCGCCGTGGTCGGACGGCTGTAACTGGGGCGGGTTCTACTCGCTGGACATCGACAATCCCGCTGTGTTGGACTATCTGGAGCGCGTCTTCCGCCGCGTGTTCGACGAGTGGGGCTTCGATCTTGTCAAGCTCGATTTCCTCTACGGCGCCGCTCCCTTTGGTACGGAAAGCGAGAGCCGCGGCGGGCGGATGATCCGTTCGATGGAGCTGCTGCGCACCTGGTGCGGGGAGAAAAAGATACTCGGCTGCGGCGTCCCCGTCATGACGGCATTTGGGCTGGTGGACTATTGCCGCGTGAGCTGCGACGTATCTCTGGACTGGGATGATAAGCCTCACATGCGCCTTATCCACCGCGAGCGCGTCTCCACCCGGCACGCGATCGGCAACTCGGTGTTCCGCCGCCAGCTCAACGGCCGCGCCTACTGGAGCGATCCGGACGTATTCTTCCTGCGCGAGGACAACGTCAAGCTGACAAAGCGTCAAAAGGACATGCTCGCGGCGCTCGACGCCGTGATTGGCGGCGTATTCCTGCATTCGGACGACATGTCGAAGTATTCGGAGGCGGCAAAGGCACAGTACCGTGCGCTTCGCCATCTGCGCGAGGCGAAGGACGTCCGCGTTTCCACCGACGGCGTATGGAAGCTTCAATGTACGATCGACGGCCAACCCTATGAGATGGTCCTGGAGAATCTGCCATGAGGAAAAGCATGAATTGGCATTTGAGCGCCCTGTGCCTTGTTCTTCTTCTGCTGCTCGGCTCGGTCAGCGTCCTTGCCATGGGGAACGAATCGGAGGACGGAGAAGACACCCAGACCGAGGAGACGGAGGAGACCGAAGCGGAAAGCGAGGAAACCGAAGAGACCGGGGAAACGGAAGGCGGCGTGGGAGCCGAGGAACTCGAACAGAGCGGGGAAACCGACGAAGAGCCTCTTCCCTTTTCAAATGAGCTTTCAGGCAAATGGTACGCCTGCGCGGTTGCGGAAGCGTATCAAAACGGCTGGATAGACGCTGTGACGGACAGCGAAACGGGAGAGCTCCGCATGGACGCCGAATCGCCCGTGACCCGCGGCGAGGCAATCGACTCGATCTGGCGCATGATGGGCCGTCCGGCGTCGAGCCTGCGCATCGGCTATGTGGATATGGACGCGCGGAACCCCTATCTCAGCGCGATCGACTGGGCGGGAGAGCGCCGCGTTGCGCTGGGCGTCGGAGATGGGCGCTTTGGCTGGTCGGACACGCTGACGCGCGAGCAGCTTGCCGTGATGCTTTACCGCTGTGCGCACGTGAAGGGCATGGGCTTCGCCGGTACGTGGATGCTGCTGTTGGATACGCTGGACCGGGATCAGGTCAGCGACTGGGCATACGAGGGCGTGTGCTGGCTCTATCTCAACGGCGTAATGCGCGGCGGTGACAGGATGTACCTGCCGAAGAGCGAGGTGACACGCGCGGAGCTTGCTGCCGTGTTGACGCGTTTTGCCGCGCTGTCGGCAGAATGATCCTCTGTTTTCACATCTATAAAACACTTTAAAATTTTTTGCAACGGGGGCTTGACAAAGCCCCCGTTGTTGTGTATAATCAATTTAGCTCAATTGAATTTAACAAAATGTAAAGGAGATTTTACGATGAACGTATATGATTTCACTGTGAAGACCCGCAAGGGAGAGGACGTCGCTCTTTCCGATTTCAAGGGCAAAGTACTGATGATCGTCAACACCGCCACCGGCTGCGGCTTCACCCCGCAGTATAAGCAGCTCCAGGAGATCTATGACGCTGAACGGGAAAAGGGCTTTGAGATTCTGGACTTCCCGTGCAACCAGTTCGCCGACCAGGCGCCCGGAACCGATGAGGAGATCCACACGTTCTGCACGGGGCGCTTCGGCATCACCTTCCCCCAGTACGCCAAGGTCGATGTCAACGGGGATAACGCGATCCCGCTTTTCCGCTGGCTGACCGAAAACACCACCTTCGGCGGCTTCAAGGGTGCCGCCGGTCTCGCGCTGGGCGCCGTCGTCAAAAAGACGGACAAGGATTATAAGAACAACGGTAACGTCAAATGGAACTTCACCAAGTTCCTGATCGACCGCGAGGGCAATATCATCGGTCGTTTTGAGCCCACCGATTCGATGGACGCAGTCAAAGAGGCAGTCGAGGCGGCGCTGTAATCCGATTCTGGCCTTATAAAATTAAATAGCTCTGGATATATCAACATAGTCAGTTTCCGAATATGTTTGTATGGTACTTAGAAGGAGGACCATTCACATGGGTGCGAAACTGACAACAAGAAAAATCATTTATGTTGCATTGATGACCGCGTTGGTCTATGTGGCGACGATGATCGCGTTTCCGCTGTTCGGAAGCAAGGTGCGTCTGGCAAATCCCGTCTCGCTGCTCGGCAGCCTTTTAATGGGGCCGGTGTTCGGCGGGCTTGCCTCCGGCCTCGGCAGCCTGATCTATGACATCCAGACCGGCTATGGCTTTGAGGGGATCATCACCTTCGTCTCGAAGTTTATCATGGCTTGGGTGTGCGGCAAGATCGCGTTTTCCGGCGGGCGCAATGCGGATGACCACACGCGCAATCTGTTTGCCTGCACCGCGGGTGCGTGGACTTACGTTGCGCTCTATATGCTCAAGACCTTTGTGATGCAGCGCTTTGTCGCGGGCGTCCCGATTGACGGCGTCTGGGCGGCGATGCTCGGCAAGCTCCCGGCCTCCTCGATCAACGCGGTGGCGGCGATGGCGATCGCTCCGATCCTCTACACGGCGATCCGCCCCGCGCTCAAGAGCACGGGCCAGCTGGACGCGATGCGCTCGTAAGAAAAGTCTAATCGAATACGCAGGCAGAGGAGCGGCGCATTGCGCCGCTCCCCTTGTCTTGTGAAGAAGAATTACAGGTTCTTCTCGTACGACTCGATCATCTTCTTGACCATCTGGCCGCCGACGGAGCCGGCCTCACGGGAGGTCAGGTCGCCGTTGTAGCCCTGCTTGAGGTTGACGCCGACCTCAGAGGCGGCCTCCATCTTAAACTGATCCATGGCGCTGCGCGCCTCGGGGACGTTGATCTGATTGCTGTTCTTGCTGGACATAATCGTTACTCCTTTTGCATTTTTGACGTGTTTGGGTATCGCATGCATAGATTGCCCGCATTATGACCGTATATACATGTTTTCGCGCGGTAAAAGCTGGAAAAAACAGCAGGGCAAATTCTTCTGCCCTGCTGCTTTTCCAAACATTATTCCAGCTCGAACGCGCCAGTGTAGAGGCGGTAATAGGTGCCTTTTTCCGCGATGAGCTGCGTGTGGGAGCCGCGCTCGATGATCTTTCCGTGGTCGAGCACCATGATGACGTCCGCGTCCATGACCGTGGAGAGGCGGTGCGCGATGACAAAGACCGTGCGGCCCTCCATCAGCTTGTCCATGCCGCGCTGGACGATCGCCTCAGTGCGTGTGTCGATGGAGCTGGTCGCCTCGTCGAGGATCATCACGGGCGGGTCGGCGACCGCTGCGCGCGCGATGGCAATGAGCTGGCGCTGGCCCTGTGACAGGTTGGAGCCGTTGTTCGTCAGCTCCGTGTTATACCCCTGCGGCAGACGTGAGATGAAGCTGTCCGCGCCCGCGAGCCTTGCGGCGGCACGGCACTCCTCGTCGGTGGCGTCGAGCTTGCCGTAACGGATGTTGTCCATCACCGTGCCGGTGAAAAGGTTCGTCTCCTGCAGCACCAGGCCAAGGGAGCGGCGGAGGTCCGTCTTTTTGATCTTGTTGATGTTGATGCCGTCGTAACGGATCTTGCCGTCCTCAATGTCGTAAAAACGGTTGATGAGGTTGGTGATGGTTGTCTTGCCCGCGCCGGTCGCGCCGACAAAGGCAACCTTCTGGCCGGGCTCGGCAAACACGTTGATGTTGCTGAGCACCTGCTTGCCCTCGACGTAGGAGAAATCCACGTCCACAAGCCGCACATCGCCCTTGAGCTCGGTATAGGTCAGCGTCCCGTCGCCGTGCGGGTGCTTCCACGCCCAGTGCCCGGTGTGGTGGTCCGCCTCCGTGACCGTCCCGTCCGGGGCAATCTCTGCGTCAACCAGCGTCACATAGCCGTCGTCCGATTCTGGCGTCTCGTCCATGAGCGTGAACACGCGGTCCGCGCCCGCCATACCCATGACGATCACGTTGACCTGCTGCGTGAGCTGGTTGAGGTTGCCCGTGAACTGCTTGGTCATGTTGAGGAACGCAATGAGGATCGAGATATCCAGCTTCATGCCGGAAATCGACGGGTTCGGCAGTCCGGCAAGCAAATACGAACCGCCGAGCACCGCGATGAGCACATAGAGGATATTGCCGATGTTCATGACGATGGGGCCGAGCGCGTTGGCGTAGGAGTTCGCGCGGCGGGAGTTTTCAAACAGCTCCTCGTTGAGCACGTCGAAATCCGCGGCGGCGCGCTGCTCGTGGTTGAAGACCTTGACGACCCTCTGCCCCGCCATCATCTCCTGCACAAAGCCCTCCGCGGCGGCGACGGATTTGCGCTGCGCAACGAAGTATTTCGCGCTGCCGCCGCCGAGCTTGCCGGACACCAGCATCATGGCGACGATGCCGAACATCACCATGCCGGTGAGCGGGATGCTGTACCACAGCATGATGCCGAACACCACCAACACGATGGAGCCGGAGCGCAGCAGCGCCGGGATCGACTGGGACACCAGCTCGCGCAGGGTGTCGACATCGTTGGTGTAGTGGCTCATGATGTCGCCGTGCTTGTTGGTATCAAACCAGCGGATCGGGAGGTCCTGCATCTTGTCGAACATCGCGCGGCGCATCTTTGACAAAAAGCCCTGCGTAAAGATGGCGTTGAGCTGCGTCTGGACCACCATCGCAACGATCGACACAAAATAGAGTGTGACGAGGATGCGGATCAACGGGATGATCTGCGCTCTGGCGCCTGCCCAGTCGCCGCCGCCCATCCATTCGGTGGTAATGGCGATGACCTTTTGCGTAAAGAGGGACGGAATCGCGGAAATCGCGGAGGAAAAGACAGAGCAAAGGCAAATGACGGGAAAAAGCGTGGGATAGAACTTGAGCACCATCTGGACCGTGCGCCGGACAGCCGCCCCATTGAATGCCGGGCGCCCCTTCTCGTCGAGCTTTACGTCGCCGCGGTTAGCTCTCGGCATGGTCTTCGCCTCCCTTCGTCTGCTGCTCGTAGGTTTCTCGGTAGATTGGGCTGTAAACCATCAACTCGTCGTGCGTGCCGGTGGCGACAATGCGCCCGCCGTCCATCACCAAGATCATGTCGGCGTCCTTGACCGACGCGACGCGCTGCGCAATAATCAGCTTGGTCGTCTCGGGGATGTAGTTGAAGAAGCCCTCGCGGATCAGGGCGTCCGTGCGCGTATCCACGGCGCTGGTGGAGTCGTCAAGGATCAGGATTTTCGGCTTTTTCAGCAGCGCACGTGCGATGCAGAGTCGTTGCTTCTGTCCGCCGGAGACGTTGGTGCCCCCCTGCTCGATCTTGGTCTGGTAGCCGTCAGGAAGGGAACGGACAAAATCGTCCACCTGCGCAAGACGGCAGGCGGCCTCCAACTCCTCCTCGGATGCGTCCGAAGCGCCCCAGCGCAGGTTCTCCGCGATCGTGCCGGAGAACAGTTCGTTCTTTTGCAGCACCATGGCAACCGCGTCGCGCAGCGTCTTGAGATTGTAATCCCGCACGTCGACGCCGCCGACGCGCACCGTGCCCTCCGTGGCGTCATAGAGTCGGGGAATAAGCTGCACGAGCGTCGTTTTGCCGGTGCCGGTGCCGCCGAGAATGCCCACGGTCATGCCGGAGCGGATGTGCAAATCGACGCCGCTGAGCGCGTACTTCTCCGCCTTGGCAGAGTATTTGAAGCTCACCTGCTCAAAGTCGATCGAGCCGTTCTTCACCTGCTCCACGGGGTTCGACGCCGGGTCGTGGAGCGCGGGCTCTTCGCTGAGGACCTCGTAAATGCGTTTCGCGCTCTCCGCCGACATGGTGAGCATGACATAAATCATCGAGAGCATCATCAGAGACATGAGGATCTGCATGCCGTAGGTCAGCATGGCGGAGATCTGCCCCACGTCGATGAGCGTTCCGCGCAAGGTGATGACCAGTCTGGAGCCGACCATCAGCACAAAGACCATGTTCGCGTAGATGCAAAGCTGCATCAGCGGCGAATTGAGCGCGACAATGCGCTCGGCGCGGGTAAAGTCGTCGCGGATGTCGTCCGACGCCTTGCCGAATTTCTTCTTTTCGTATTCCTCGCGCGAAAAGCCCTTGACCACGCGCATCGCGCGGACGTTCTCCTCCACGGACTCGTTGAGGCGGTCGTATTTTTTGAACACTGCGCGGAATGCCGGCATCGCCTTCTTTGCGATCATCGCAAGGCCGAAGACCAGCACGGGAATGATAACCACAAAGCTTGTGGCGAGCATGCCGCCCATGACATACGCCATGATGATGGAAAAAATCAGCATCAGCGGTGAGCGCACGGCTATTCGGATGAGCATCATGAACGCCATTTCGACGTTGTTGACGTCCGTGGTCATGCGCGTGACGAGCGACGAAGAGGAAAACTTGTCAATGTTCTCAAACGAGAACTCCTGCACCTTGTGAAAAAGGTCGTGGCGGACGTTTTTGGCAAACCCGTTCGACGCGCGCGCGCAGGTAAAGCCTGCCAGTCCCCCGCAGGCGAGCGAGCAGATCGCCAGCACGATCAAAACCGCGCCCAGGCGCAGGACCTCGTTCATGTCGATGCCGCCCTTGATCTCGTTGACCAGGCGCGCCGTGAGAAACGGAATGATCGCCTCAATGACCGCCTCGCCGACGATGAACAGCAGCGTCATCAGCGCGGGCGTTTTGTATTCGCGTATACATGCCGAGAGTCTTTTGAGCATACGCAACCCCCTTCCAATCTAAATCGCTTGCAAAACTTAATTATACAGCGTCAGCCGGCAAATGCAAGCACACAATTTATGAATTCGGCGGGAAAAGCATAAACGCACAAAGCTGATAAATGTTTCAAGTCAAGAGCTTTTTAAAAAAAGTCGGGCGAAGCGGAGTTGATTCCGCTTCGCCCTGTCCGCGCTTTACGCTTGCTCGCTCCACGCCTTGCACAGCGGAGCGTAGGTGCTCTTGCTCACGAGCATGAGCTTGTAGGTGTAATCGCTCGTTTTGGTGGTGACGCCGGTTTTATACGAGGTCTTGCCCGCTTCGAGCGATATGGTATTCACGCTCACCTGCTTCCCGTTCTTGTCGTAGACCGCCGCGATCAGCAGCGTGTTCGCGCTCTCCGCTCCGCTGTCCGTCAGTTTGAAATTGCCTCCAATGTTAAATGTCGCATTTTGAGATATGTCGTCGATGCCGTGCCCGTTGAGGTCGAGCGTGACATAATGGTATACCTCCCAACGCGCGCGAGGCGCGAAAGCTTATGAGAATCATTACCTTTTGCAACGCAAAACGTAGCAAAGGACGTCCTTTGCTAATGAGGTTCTGGATTACTGCTTCGTGTACGCTTGCAGCAGCATGTCCCGCTGGAACGTCAGTTCCTCCATCGGGTCGACGTCCGTCTCGTAGGCAAGCCCCACGGCGTAGCGCGTCACGACCGCGAGCATCAGGTGCAGCGTCGCGGAGAACATCTTTTCCTCCGCGACGTCGGTGCGCAGCGTCCCGTCCTCCTGCCCGCACAGATAGACGGCGTGAAACCGCTCGCGAATCGCGTCGATCATGCCGGAGTAGGGCTGCATCTGCTCCGCGCCGACGCGCCGCGACTTGATATAGATGTTGAAGTATTGGTTAAAGCGCAGAATGTCGCTGTGTTCGCGGTACATCCGCAGGAACGAATCGAGGAATAAGGCGTAGGTTTCCGCCGCCGTGCCGGTCATCTCCGGGCTTTTCCTGCGGTTGACGCGGGTGAAGGAATCCATCGCCCATTTTGATACCGCGACGACCAACTCGTCCTTCGAGGCGAAATGGCGGTAGAGCGTCATTTCACTGATCTCGCACGCCTCCGCGATCTCGGTCATCAGCACGCTTTCGATCGACCGCTCCGCGAACAATGTGAACGCTGTTTCAGCGATCCGCTGTTTGCGCCGCGCAAGCTCGCGCGCGTCCCTTTCAACATTTCTTGGCATCGCGTCCTCCCAAATGAAATACGCGGAATTACATACGTTATTTGAGCTATCATTTATAAGCCGTCGAAATTATAATCCTTATGCCCTCGGCAGGTCAATAGCTTCCCTGCAAATTGCGGCGAATTGTGTTTTGAAATAGAGCGCAGATGCGCCGGAATGCCATCACACAGCCAGTCCCATGCTTTGGCCCGGCTTCCTCCCAACTCAAGCCCAGGCGCTGCACCTCCTTCTATGCTTTAAACCATAAAGCGGATCATAACTCCTCCAAAATATAAGCTTGTCCCATCGAAACATATCCGATGGACTGTGCAAGTCGAGTGGACGCCACATTATCAAAGTCGCATTCCCACTGCGGGCAAATCCCGTTCTCTATCAGATGGTGCGTTGCAAGCGCTGCCGCACATTTTGCGTAGCCCTTTCCGCGTTCTGTCTTCAAGGTCATTATACCGGTATGCTGAATCTTTCCTTCCATGTATGGCATATCCGGCGCATCGCAGACGGAGACCAATCTTCCTTCTTTGTAATATCCTGCAAGAAGTCCCTTCTCTGCTTTCTCAGTAAAGTATTCGTGCAGCCAGCCCGCTGGGTCTGCTTCTGGATTGCTCTCACGGAAAAAAACATCATAAAGCGGGTAATCTGATGGCGTCAAAATTTTTGCGTCACCGAATTGTCTCACTTTTTCCTCTTCAAAGGCAAATAGCTGCATGGTCTTTATATCACGTCGGCACTTTAACGCCGCCATAATCTCGTCCACAGGCAATCCCTTATATTTCTCAATCCAATCGCGATGCTTTGGCGCGTAGGAAACAATCGTTATCTCGTTTTTCGCAAGAACATATACCGTATACTTGCATCCAAAGCCTTTCAGCACCTCGTCGCGCGCAGGCATACAAACAAAGTGTATTCCCGGTCCGCACCGCGTAAAATCCGTCCCGCAAAAATGAGAATAGTACTCCTTTGTGATTTGCTGTATCATATTATAATTCATTTGTCTTTTCTCCTTTACTAGTAACAGTAGCCCAGTTCAAACAAAGCTCAACAATAAGCTTCAAAACAATACAAAAGCCATCCGAAATATGATATTTCGGATGGCTTTTGGTGCGGGTAACAGGACTCGAACCTGCATGGTCGCCCAACGGAACCTAAATCACCGAAAGCACCTCACTCCGTGTCCCGTCTGCTCCCTCCTCGTCCCCTGCAATCCCTCTGTTTATGCGGCTTTCAAGCCATCAAGCACGCAATCACTCAGAAACACAGGAAACCGATTCCTAACCAAACCGTTAGAAATGCGTTAGAAAAGCTGCTGTTATGGTTGAATCACTAAAATCGGACGGCGAGCACGCGCCAGCGTGCTTGTCGTTCGATTTTGCGCAGGGGTAGCGACGCACTACGAAGTCGCACAAGCCCTCTCCGGGGGCGCAGCCCCCGCGGAGTACTCCCGAGTAACGTTAAAGTACTCCTTGACACCCTCTTCTAGTTGCTGTATTCTATCGCTGAGGGGGGTGATTTTATGCCGTCAACCAAGAAGCGCATTAACCTGACCGTATCGGACAAAATCTATGAGCGCATACAGACGTACAAAGCGGAAAATGGGCTTGAAAATGACGCGACAGCTTGCTTGCAGCTCATTGTCCGGCAGCTAAACGCCGAGAAGGAAGCCAGGACAATGCTTGATTTCATGGATTTGGTTAAATCGGTAGACCCCAAGGACTACGAGAGTACATACGACAAGTTTATGAACGCCATTAAGAAACAGCAGTAGCAAGCGTGGCGCGCGGGTTCCGCGGAAGGCTTGCCTCGCGGAACCGCGCGCCCACGTTGCACGGCGAAGTATTACCCGTGCAACGCAGTAAAATGTGTACATCACCATGAATGAAAAGAACGCGCCGCGCGGTAGAAACGTAGTAAGACGGCGTAAAAGAAAAGAAAGGAGTGATGTCAGCCGAACAAGAAAGGAGTATTTATGGCACGCAGTGCAGCTTATCGCAAGTATCAGCTCACCTTTAACAATCCCGCTGACCACGGGTTTTCTCACGAGGTCATTAAAACGACGCTGAACGGGTTTTCCGGCTGCGTCTATTGGTGTTTGTGTGACGAAATAGGTGAGCAGCAGACGCCGCACACCCATCTGTATGCAGCGTTCAGAAATGCCGTCGAGTTCTCAACCATGCAGCAGCGTTTCTATGGCGCGCACATCGAGAACGCAAAGGGCAGTCACAGGGAAAACCGCGACTATATCCGCAAAGAGGGCAAATGGCTCGCGGATGCAAAGCATGAGACCAACTTGCCGGACACCTTTGAGGAATCCGGCGAGCTGCCACAGGAGAGCGACAAGCGCGAAACGCAGAGCGAGCAGGTGCTTTCCATGCTCGACGATGGCGCAAGCAATGAGGAAATCGTGCGCGCGTTCCCCTCATGGATGAAGAACCTCCGCAGCCTCAACGAAATGCGCCAGACGCTTTTAGAGAGGCGATATCGCAAGGAATACCGCAATCTGTCCGTTACATACCTGTGGGGCAAGACGGGCGTCGGCAAGACACGCTCCATCATGGAAAAGTACGGTTATGAGAATGTATACCGCGTGACGAATTACGGGCATCCGTTCGACGCCTATCACGGCGAGGCGGTCATTCTGTTTGACGAGTTCCGCAGCGACTTGCCGACCAAGGATATGCTGAAATATCTGGACGGCTACCCGCTCATGCTTCCCTGCCGCTACGGCGACAAGGTGGCATGTTATGAAACGGTTTTCCTTGTCAGCAACATTCCCATAGAGCAGCAATACCCGAATGTGCAGCACGACGAGCCGGAAACATGGCGCGCATTCCTGCGGCGCTTCGAGAGCGGCGGCGTGTACGAGCTGCTTGCAGGCGCGGACGGTCTGCCGTTCTGAGGGGGTGTGCGCTCATGTTCAACGAGTACCCCGACATTATGAGCGTCGAGCAGCTTTCCAAAGCGCTCGGCATTGGCAAGAACAGCGCCTATGAGCTGATACGCTCCCGCGCGATCGGCTGCAAGCGCATTGGGCGCAAGATCATCATTCCGAAATCCTGCGTGATTGACTTTGTTCAATCCGCTCGATATACTGTGGTCAAACCGTAACAGCAGACAATCCAGCTGTCAGGAAAGGAGAAAGAACATGACAGGCAGTCTGCAAACCAAAAACGACAAGTTTTATATCGTCCTCAACACCACGGAGAACGGCAAGCGCAAGCAAAAATGGATCGCGACGGGTTTACCCGTCAAGGGCAACAAGCGCAAGGCGGAACAGCTTTTGCGCGATACGCTGCACGAGTATGAGCTGACGTCGGAAACGGCGAAGAGCGACATTCTTTTTGCCGACTATATCCGGCTCTGGCTCAAAACCGCGCAGCGCCGCGTTGAGGCTGTCACCTATCACGGCTATGAACAGGCTGCAAATTCGCAAGTCATCCCCTACTTTGAGGAAAGAAATATCAAGCTTTGCGACATAACGCTAGAAACGCTGCAAGCCTACTTTGACGAAAAAGCCGCGCATGGGCGTATGAAAGGTGCGGGAGGCGTTTCTCCCACCACGTTGCGCCAGTTCAAGAACGTCATCCATCAAACCTTAAACGAGGCTGTCAAAAACAGGCTCATACCCTCTAATCCATGCCAGTTTGTGGAGTTGCCGCACAAGCATCGGTACGAATCGACCTTTTACAGTGCCGAACAGCTCAAAGCCCTGTTTCATGCCATCGAAGGTGACGAGCTTTATCCTCTTATCAAAATCACGGCGCTTTATGGTCTGCGGCGCAGCGAGGCGTTGGGGCTGAAATGGGACAGCATAGATTTTGCAGCGAATCGCCTGACCATCAAGCATACGGTCGAGAGAATCACGGGAACGACCATTGAAAAGGACAGGACGAAAAACAAGTCAAGCCATCGTTCCTTCCCGCTCACGCCGGAAGCACGCGCTATTTTTGAGGATGCGAAAAAAGCCGAACAGGAAAACCGCCAGCTATGCGGCAAGGACTATATTGAAAACGACTACGTTTTCAAATGGGTGAATGGTCGCCCGTTCACGCCGGATTACGTTACCTCACACTTTGCGCTGCTGCTCAAAAAGAATGGCTTGCCTCACATTCGCTATCACGAGCTGCGCCATAGTTGTGCGTCGCTGCTGCTCAACAACGGCTGCACGCTCAAAGATGTGCAGGAGTACATGGGACACTCGGATATTCAAATGACCGCAAACATCTATGGTCATCTGGATACGACGCGAAAGCAGGCACTGACCGACAACATCTCCGCAAGCCTGTTTGGTGGGTGTTAGAAAAGTGTTAGAAAAAAGGGCGCTGACGCGACGGATATTGGTTTCGCCAGAAGAAGCGAAAAGCCTCAAAATCCTTTGATTTCAAGGCTTCACGCTCTCGGTGGTGCGGGTAACAGGACTCGAACCTGCATGGTCGCCCAACGGAACCTAAATCCGCCGCGTCTGCCAATTCCGCCATACCCGCACAGTATTCATTTCACTAAGCTATGATATCACCGTTCCGGCGCTGCGGCAAGCATTTTTTCATACCTTTTGTTAAGCTGCCGTCTCGCCGTCAGGCTTTAATACTCCTCGCCGCCGGACGGCGCGCGCGCTCCGCCGGCGAATGTGCTCTCCGAAAGGATTGTCTGGATTTCCCGTCTGATCTGCTGTCTTTTGATGCAAATGATCTTCGCAATGGGATAGACCGCCACCTCTGCCGCGAGCGCCGCCCACGGCCAGACGTCAAAATAGCACAGCATCAGGAACCAATAGGATATCCAGCGTGCATTCCAGCGGATACCGCCATGGTTAAAATAGTCAAATGCCATCTGGTCAAAGCTGTCTATGCCAAACCACCTTTCTAAGCGGGAGGATAGCCAGAAAAGCCCCAGGTTTTTATCATACAGGGCAAATGCCAGAAGCAGGATGACGCAGGCAAGCATGTAAATGCACACGCCGCGCCAGTCGATCTGCGTGACGCCCCGCGCGTGCCGCTGTGCGAGCCACGCGCCGCAAATTATCGCAAAAAGCGGGCGCAGGAGAATACCGAGCGCCTGGACCGGCACCAGCTTCCCAATCTCTGCAAGCTCCAAAAGGAACAGCGCCGCCATGACCGCCGCCCAGCCCAGCAGCAGCTGTCCTATCTGTTTCCCCGTTACAAAATTCCTCATCAGGCCCTCCTCATAGTTCTGCCTCAATCTAAACGCGGTAAAGCAAATCAGATTTTCCGCAAGGCTAATACCGGCAAGAGCGATTGCAATGCATCAATTATTTCTTATGACGAAAGATTTTAATAATATGTTGCATGATTTTTGAACTTTGTTCATTTTTCTGAAAAGCAGCGGCTCGGAACGCACGGTAAAAACGTTCCGTCCCACATGAAATAACGCGCAAGAATCCCGGAATCGGGCAAGAATAATCACAATCATTCCGGATTTGTCAGAATGGTCAAATTTTACATCTCAAATATATGCAAAATGTTCGTTTCTATAGGGCAGGCATCTTGCGGCTGTTTTCTGTTTCGCCGCTTCGCAAGGAGAAACGCTCCGCAGCTCGTTGTTCCCGGTCAGCGGCGCGATATCGTCGAGGAAAGCGTAATAGAACGTTAGGATTTCCCCGCCGTAATCGCTCAGAGCGTTTACAAGTGGGCAAAAAATGGCAGCGCACCCTCACGAAGCGTTATCGCGAGGGTGCAATACCTTTATTTTTTTGTGTTTTACCAGCCCGTGCCGACGACCTCGCAACGCCAGCCGTCCGGTTCATGATGGGCATAGCCGCAGCGGTAGTATACATACGCGCCATCCGGCACGTCCGGGTCGCTGCCGGTGTAGTTTTCGGTGTTGCCTGCCATTGACTGGCGAAGCGCCCGTTCGTTCTCCGGCACGAACACTTTAGTCAGGAAAAAGCACCATGTATTCTCATCGATCCTGCCCTGCGCGCGGAAATTTGCTGTTTCTTCCGCGGCTGCACTTACGGTGGAACGGGCAAAGGTATCCTTATACGCGCTGCCCTCGCTCGCCATGAGCGGGATCTTCGCGGAACGCTCGCAGTACTCCTGCGCCGCCTCCAGATAAGTCTGGCCGTGGTCGGGGATGATTGAGTCAGCGTTGCAGCTGCTGCGCAGAACCGAGATCTCCGCCTCGTCGTACCAGTCGCGCATCAGATCGCCCGCGACGGTCTCTCCGTCGCCATAGGTCAGAAGGAAGCCCCGCTCCGCACTGCTGCCGTCCAGCCAGCGCACATAGTTCTCGCCCTCCCAGAAGAGCAGGCGGTCGCCGGTGGACGGTAGCCGCAGCTCAATGACGTCCGCGTTGGTCCACGGCAGATCGGAAGGCTCCAGAGTCACATCCGGGCGGTCAAACAGATAGTGCATGAAGAACGGGAAGTTGCTGACAAGGCGCGCATCCACGTTGTCGATTGATTCGACCGCGCTCTCGCCGCCGGCGGTGTAGAGCCAGAGGGAGATCGGCGCATAGTTCCCGTTTTCGTCGGCGGTATAGACCGATTCCATCAGCGAACGGAGCCGCGAGGCGTCGTCTGCGCCGATTAGCTTTGCCGGGAACCAGCCGTACTGCTGTACCGCGTTGCAAAGGCCGACAGTGTCAAGCGTATCGCTGTACGGAGCCGCCCAGGAAAAGCCCCTGTCGTACCAGCTGCGGAACTCCTCGGAGAGCGAGTTGACCGGCTTGCCCGGCAGATAGATCAGGAATTCCTCCGTATCCTCCATACCGTAAGGGGACGCGCCGACATAGCGGACGCCGTCCTGCTCTCCCAGCTCCTCGCCCTCCGTCTGCATCGCCGTCAGCTCCAGCAGGCGCATGGCATAGGTGAAGTCGTCGATCTGGCAGACGTCGCCAAAACGTCCGCGGAAATCGCAATAATAGGTGACGTTTGCGTCGCCGTCCAGGAACTCGCCGGAAAAGCTGCCGTCCTCGTTCAGGAAAAGCGCAGAGTGCCAGCCGCCCGCGCCGCTGAGGAACCAGTATTCCCCGGCGATGGTGGAAAACAGCGCCGCGGGTTCCGCCGTTTCGCCGGAGGCAGCATCCGCGGGAGCCGCGATCTGCTCCGCAGCGGGAGTCTTCACCTCCGCGGGCGTATGCCGCTCCGCCCCCGTAAACGTCGCCGCACAGGCGATACCGCTCAGCGCCAGCACAAGGACAAGCGCGACGGCAACGGGGCGCTTGTGCTCCGCGATGCGCCGGATGCGCTCCTTCATCTGCCGCTTGCCCGCCGTCATGGTTGTCGCGGTGAGCATGGGATTTTTGCCGCGCTGCACCGGGATCAGCGCAAGCAGCGTCTCACCGTAAGGCGTGCGCGCCGGCTCTCCGAGCCGTGAAAGCGCGCCCTCGTCGCAGGCGAGCTCGCAGTCCGCCTTGGAGCAATACGCCGCCAGCCAGACCAGCGGGTCGAACCAGTAGACCACAAGGCATACGCCGCGCAGCAGCGACCAGAGCGGATCGAGGTGGCGCGCATGGGTCTCCTCGTGCGCGATGACGCAGCGCAGGCGGTTTTCATCCTTCGCCGCCTCGCTGGTGACATAGATTGCGGGGCGGAACAGCCCAAACAGACAGGGCGACGGAATGTCGTCGCAGAGATAGACCGGATAACGGCTCTCAACCTCCTCCACCGCTACGCGCGTGCGCCGCAGTCTGCGGGCAAAGCGGAGATTCGCCGCGAGGAACCATAGCGCCATGACCGCCATGCCGCCGTACCACAGCGGCTCGATCAGATTCCGGATCGCAAGCGTGGTCTCCATCCGCTCAAAGCGCTCCGGTGCGACATTTTCCGCCACAGTCACCGGGGTCTCGGGCATGAGCCTTCCGCGATCATAGCCCTCGACCGCGCCCGATGCCATGTGCTCGATCGAATTGACGCCGCGCAGCGCTTCGATATTCTGTATGGTCTCCGTCTGCTCCGCCACGCTCAGAACGTTATGCTCGATCGCGGGCAGGTTGGCGGGAACCAGCAGCCGCAGCGCCACCAGCAGCCAAAGCGCGTACTGCGCCCGGCGTGCAATCGTGCTGCGAAAGAAAAAACGGATCAGCAGGATCGTCAGGATCAAAACGGAGGATGTAATCAGGATATCCTTCATCTCTCCTCACCCGCCTTTCGAAGGATCTCGGACAGCTCGTTAATGTCCTCTTTTGTCAGCGCGTGGTCGTCCACCAGCGCGCTCATCATCAAGCCCAGCTTCCCGCCGTAGACGCGGTCGAGAAAGCTTGCCGTCTCTTCACGCCGCACGTCCTCGCGCGCAATGACGGGCGTGTAGTGCCGTGTCCGGCCAACCTGCTCCCAGCGCACGGCGTCCTTCCCCTCCAGCCGGGTAAGCATCGTGATGATCGTGTGCTTAGTCCAGCCGGTGTCCGCCTCCAGCGCGCGTGTAAGCTGCATCAGCGTCATGGGCGCATGGTCCCAGAGCTGGTTCATCAGCTTCCACTCCATATTTGACAGTGAAATCTTCATAGACAAGACCTCCCAAGGAAAATTGGTTGACAACCGTTTAACATACAATAGCACACAGTTAAACGCTTGTCAACCATTTTTTATTCAGCTCGACGCTCCGCCGACCAGAGCGTAAAAGGACCGCAGCGGACTGCCCAAACAGGCTCCGCCGCGGTCCTTTTTCCTTACAGTATGATGCAGATCAGTCCCCCGCCGCCCTCATTGATGATGCGCTCCAGCGTTTCGCGCAGCTTTTTGCGGGCGTCCTCCGGCACGCGCTTGAGCTTTGATTGCAGATCCTCGTTGACGATCTCGTGGAAGCTGCGCCCAAAGATGTTCGACTGCCAGATCTTCGCGGTGTCTCCCTCAAACTCCTGTAAGAGATAGTTTACCATCTCCTCGGACTGCTTCTCGTTGCCGACGATGGGAGAAACCGTGGTCTCGATATCCGCCCGGATCATGTGGATGGACGGCGCGCTCGCCTTGAGTCTGACGCCGTAGCGGCCGCCCTGCTTCATGATCTCCGGCTCCTCGAGGTCCAACTCGTCGACGCTGGGGACAACGATGCCGTAGCCGGTCTCCCGCGCGTCGCGGAGTGCCTGCGCCACCTTGTCGTACTCGCTCTTGACGCTTGATAGCTGCGTGAGCAGCTCAAGGAGGTCGCCGTCGTCCGAAACCGGGAAGCCGGACTGCTCGCTGAGCGTCTGATAGAACAGCGCGCGCGGCAATTGCAGCTCCGCCTCCGCGGTGCCGCTGCCGAGCTGGATGGAAGTGACCTTTGCCTCGCTGATGTCCTCGAACTCCCCCATCGCCTTGACCGCGCTGCCCACCTCGCGGATATGCCGCAGATGCTCCGCGCTCTCCCGGATGGTCCTGTAAAGCCCGCACTTGATCGGGTGCGCGGCGTCCAGCGCCTCAACCCACGCCGGGATGCGGATATCCAGCTCCGTGAGCGGGAATTCGTAGAGGATCGCCTTTAAAATCTCCTCCACCGCCGCGTCGTCCAGCGTGAGGCAGTTGACCGGCAGGCAGGTCACGCCGTAGGTCTGCGCGATGTCCTCCGCCATCGCCTGCACGCGTTCGGAGGCTGGGTCTGCGGCGTTGAGCAGCACAAGGAACGGCTTTCCGATCTCCTGCAGCTCGCGGATCACGCGTCCCTCCGCCTCCAGATACGCTTCACGCGGAATGTCGGTGATGCTGCCGTCGGTCGTGACGACGACGCCGATGGTCGAGTGCTCGCGGATCACGCGGCTCGTTCCCAGCTCCGCCGCCTGCGCCATGGACAGCTCGTGCTCCGACCAGGGCGTCGAGACCATGCGCGGCGACTCCCCGTCCGTGTCCCCGGTTGCGCCGGGCACCATGTAGCCCACGCAGTCGATCAGACGCACCGAGCAGGTTGCGCCGTCGCCGAGCGCGATATCCACCGCCTCCTCCGGCACAAACTTGGGCTCCGCCGTCATGACCATGCGCCCGGAGCCGCTCTGCGGCAGCTCATCCTTCGCCCGCTCGCGGCGGTACACGTTGTCGATGTTCGGAATGACCTGCGTCTCCATGAAACGCTTGATAAAGGTGGACTTCCCCGCGCGCACCGGCCCGACGACGCCGATGTAGATATCGCCGGAGGAGCGCTTGGCTATGTCCTGATAGATCTGTGTGTTGTTGTTTGTCATGTTTGTCCCCTCCTCAACGCTTGCGCGGGATCAGCAGCATCCGGCCCGCCTCCGGGGCGGCGCCGTCCGTCAGCTCGTTTGCCGAGAGGATCTCCTCCACCGTCGTCCGATACCGCTTTGCCACGTCCCAAAGGGTCTCGCTCTCGTCCAGCACGCGCAGGACGAGGGACGGGTCGCCGCCCTCCTGCCGCTCCGTCTGCTCCGCGCTCAGGCTGACAAGGCTGGCGCACTGCGGCGCGGCGACGGAAACCAGCGTAAACTCCGCGGGAAAGCGCAGCTCGACGCCGCTTGCGTTGATATTTGCCGAGACATCCTCCGTGCACACGTTCTCCGCGGCTGCCTGCGCTTCGCCGCTTACCTCCGTCTCCGCCGCAATCTCGATCCTGCGCTGGACGGAGCGAACCGCTCCCGCTTCGTCCTGATACAGCAGCGAAAGCGTCGCCGCAGCCCGGACCGCGGCATGGGAGCCGTTCTGGGTGACGTTGACGCCGCCAAAGCAGACGTCCGTCCCGAGGACGCATCTGACATCGGAGCCGGTGTCGATCTGCTCCCGGACATTTTGCGTAACGCTCGTGATCTCCGGCTCCTGCCACAGCTCCACGCTCTCCGTCTGGGCGTTGAGCTCGTAAGACGTGCTGTACAGGTCGATGATACAGTCGACCTGCTCGGTCTGGCGCAGCACGATAGAGGCGTGCATCAGAAGCTTTACGCTCACAGTACGCTGGCCGCCGTCCTCCCCGAGCGTATGTATCTCACAGCCCGAGAGGTTCAGCGCCGCGCTGACGCCAAAGCTCCCCGTCTCCTCCGCGGCGACGCCGTCGAGGATCTGGGAAAATGGCAGCTCCTCAGAGTAAGTGCACAGCTTCCCGTCCTCCGCGGCATACAGCAGCGACAGGCACGCGGTTCCCTTTACGATTGCCTTGCTCCCGACGCTCTTTGCCTCCGTGACGCGCAGCTTTGCCCGCGAGCACAGCAGCTCGCTGATCGGTTCGCGCCCGGCGGGGATCGAGAGCTCGTCGGAGAAGGTAAAGTCCTTATCACTCACGCAGCGGATCAGCGACACGTCGTGCTTTTCGCAAAGCGTCTGGATCGCATAGCTCGCTTGATCGACGATTTCTCCACAGGTGGACAGTGTCGTGCGACAGTAGGGCGTCACCTTCCATTCAATCTCCAGCCTCGTAAACAGCTTGCGCGGATTCAGAAGCCTTGCCTCCACGCCGCAGACGCGGCCTTCGACCACCGCCTTATCGCAGCCGTCCGGGATCTTCTCGCTCTGCTCGAACGGAATGGAATACTCCAGCGACCGCAGCCCCTGCGTATCCTCCGCCATATAAAGCAGCGTCAGCTTGACGGCGCCGGACATATTCGCCTTTCCGTCTCCCGCCGACTGGCTCCGCAGCAGCAGGCAGGCGCTTACGTCGATGATGCGGGCAATATCCGGGCTGTAGTCCGGGACGATGGTCTCCGATGTCTCTTCTCTCGTCGAAATGATCGGCGTTCCGGGGCAGAAGCAGTCAAATCGTTCTTTTCGCAATTCCAGTTCCATGGTACTCGTCTCCTTTGGCGTAGGTGTTGCTTCACTCTATGCCAAGACGGACAAATATATGCTATTCCTCCTTTTTGATCCCGAACAGGCGACGCAAAATGCCGCTGAGCGCCTTGGGGGACTTCCATACGACGATCTTCATGGTCTCACCTCCTATCGCCGTTTGATCAGGCCGATCCCGCAGAATATGAGAAGGAACGCAACGAGAAACATGATAAAGCCCACGGGAAAAATCGCAACGATCACGATCGCCGCTCCCAGGGCAAGCGCGCACAGCCCAATCAGCTTCCACTTTTCACAGCACATCGCCGTTCCTCCCTTCCTTTCCGTGACAGTCCATTATATTTTCATTCCCGTCCCGTGGTCACAGAAAAAAGAGCGTGAGCAAACGGACATTTCGTCCATTCCTCACACCCTTTATCATCAGCCATATTTCGCGGTTGCCGCGGTTTGCGGCGAGCGAAATGGCTTCACTTGTCCCACTCCTTGAGCGGCTTGAGCTCCTCGTAAAGCCGAAGATAGCTCTCGTGCCTGCCAGGGACCAGCTTTCCGGCGCGCAGCGCTTCAAGCACGGCGCAGCCCTTTTCCTTGGTATGGCTGCATCCGACAAAGCGGCAGCCGTCCAGGTACGGCGCGAAATCCGGGAAGGTCTCCGGCAGCCTGCGCTTGAGCTCCAGGCTCAGGCTCTCCGCGTCAAAGGAGGAAAAGCCCGGCGTGTCGATGATCTCCGCGCCGCCCGCGATGCGGTAGAGCTCCACATGGCGCGTGGTATGCCTGCCTCGCCCGAGCGCCTGGCTGACCTCGCCCACCTTTAAATGGTAGCTGGGGTCCAGCGCGTTGAGGATGCTGGACTTGCCCACGCCGGAATTTCCCGTAAAGGCAGACAGCTTGCCGGTTATGGCGGCGCGCAGGTTTTCAACGCCCTCCCCGGTCTTGGCGCTGAGGCGGACCGTGGGATAGCCCGCGCGCGCGTAATACGCCTCCAGCGCCTCGCCGGAGGCAAGGTCGCATTTGTTGATGCAGATCAGCACGTCGCAGCCCTTCAGCGCGGCGATCGCGGTCATGCGGTCGATCAGATACGGCTCCGTGCGCGGGATCGCCTCGGAAGCAACGATGACGAGCTGGTCGATGTTCGCCACCGCGGGCCGCTCGAAGGCGTTGCGCCGCGGGGCGACCGCGTCGATCACACCCTCGCCGCTGCCGGTCGCCGTACACTCGACCTGGTCGCCTACGAGCGGAGAAATGCCTTCCCTTCGGAATTTTCCGCGCGCGCGGCACGTCAGTATGCCGTCCTGTGTGGAGACATAGTAGAATCCGCTGAGCGCCTTTTGAATGCGCCCGGTCACGGTTCCGTGCCCTCCGTGCCCTCGCCCTCCGGCGCTGTGGTCTCTGTTCCGCCCTCCTGCTCGCCCTCGGGGTTCTCCGTCACGGCGGGGTCCGGCTCGCTCGGCGGCTCAGGCCCCAGGCTGACCGTCAGCCGGATCGTGCTGCCCTGCGCAACTTCGGTCAGCGGCGCGATGCTCTGGCTGATGACGAAGTCCGCGGGAACGTTGTCGTCGTAGGCGTAGTCCACCGCGCACACAAGGCCGAGCTCACTGACGTTCTTCTGTGCCTGTTCCAGCGTCCTGTCCGTCAGCGTCGTGACAGTGGCCTTGATGACCTTGGGGCCCTTGCTGAGCACCAGCATGACGACGTCGCCGTCCTGCAGCATTTCGCCCTCCGCGGGGCTGCTTCGGATCACATAGCCGGCGGTAATGTTGTCGTCGTATTCCTCCGTCGCGTCGTCGATCACCAGGTTGAGGTCAAGCTGTCGCAGCGCAATGACCGCCGCGCGGTGCTCCTGCTTGACCACGTTCGGCATCTCCGCTGTCTTGATTCCCGTGCTGACGAAAACGGTAATCTCGCGCTTTTCGCGCACAGTCCTCCCGTAGTTTGGCGACTGCTCTAGGATCTGCCCGGCGGCGTACACATTGCTTGAGCGCTGACCGATCTGCGTGATCGTGAAGATACCCTTCACGCGCTCGTCTTCGTTTGCCTGCTCAATCGTCATGCCGATCAGATTCGGAACTTCAAACTCCGTCTGCACCGGCTCGCTTTCAAAGCTGCCGAACACAAGCTGCCAAAGGCCGAAGATCGCTACGGAGCACACCGCAAGGATTGCGACAATGACCAGCGCAAGAGGAAGCGTGGCCGGATGCGATTCCGGTTCCTCGGCGACTTCCTCCGGCTCCGGCTCCTCTTTCTTATTGTTCAGGCGGCTGACGTCCGGTAGCGGCTGCGTCGGGTCCTTGGGCGGCTTCTCATAGAGCTGTTCGATCGTGAAGTCCAGAGACGTGTCCGGGTTTTTGCGGAACTCCTCCAGATCGGCGATCATTGCCTCCGCGCTCGGATAGCGCTTATCAAGATTGGACGCCATCGCCTTCATGCAGATTTTTTCCAGCGCCTTCGGGACCGTCGGGTCGACCTCACAGGGGGACAGGGGCACGGAGCTGAGATGCTGGATAGCAATGGACACCGCGCTTTCGCCCTCAAAGGGCAGGCGGCTGGTCAGCATCTCATAGAGCACCACGCCCGCGGAATAGATGTCCGAACGCGCGTCGGTGCGGTCGCCCTTCGCCTGCTCCGGCGAAATATAGTGGACCGAGCCGAGCGCCTGCTGCGTCATGGTATTCTGCGCGGAGCTTTCCAGTCTCGCGATCCCGAAGTCCGCGATCTTGACGCTGCCGTCGCGCAGGATCATGACGTTCTGCGGCTTGATGTCCCGATGGACGATGCCGCGGGAGTGCGCGTGGCTGAGGCCGCGCATGATCTGTGTGATAAAGTGCAGGGCTTCGCGCCAGTTCAGCTTACCCCGGCGCTCCATATACTGCTTGAGCGTGATCCCGTCGATCAGCTCCATGACGATATACTCGATCTCGCCACGGGAGACGTCGTAGACCGACACGATATTCGGATGCGAAAGCATCGCGACTGCCTGGGACTCGTCGCGGAAGCGGCGGCGGAAATCCGCGTCCTCCGCCAGCTCGCTTTTCAGGATCTTGACGGCGACGGAACGGTTGAGGCGATGATCCTGCGCCTTGTAAACCATTGCCATTCCGCCCTGGCCGATGACCTCAAGCAGCTCATAGCGATTGTCCAGCAGCTTGCCGACCATATTATCCATCCTGACGTTCCTCCTCGTTGCGAATGAGGACAGCCGTGACGTTGTCCGGCGCGCCGCGCTCAAGCGCGAGCTTCAAAAGCCGCGAGAGCACGGACGCGCCGTCCGATTCGGCGTGGACAATGTCAAGGATCTCATGGTCCTCCACGGTTACGATCAGGCCGTCTGAGCAGAGAAGCAGGCTGGTTCCCTTCGGAAATGGGATCGTAAAGCTGTCGCATTTGATCGTGCTCTCCGGGCCGAGCGCGCGCGTCACAAGGTTGCGGCTCGGGTGGGTGCGCGCCTGTTCCGGCGTGATGTCCCCTGACTCGATCAGGGATTCCACCACGGAGTGGTCGCGCGTCACGCGGCTGATACCGTTTCCGTCGATGTGATAGGCGCGGCTGTCGCCGACGTTGCAAAGAATCGCCATGTCTGGGAATGCGATCGCAGAGACGAGCGTCGTGCCCATGCCGCGGTAGGCGGCATCCTCCAGAGAGCGCGCATAGACCGCAAGGTTCGCCTGTTTTACGGCGTACAGCTCGGCGTCCCGCAGCCGCTCGTCCGTCATGTCGGCGTCGGCGTTGCCGCGCAGCTCCTCCATAAAGGTGGAAACCGCGGTCGAGCTCGCAAGCCTTCCGCCGTTCACGCCGCCCATGCCGTCACACACGACGGCGACGGCCGAGTCCGGCAGGCAAAAGGCGTCGAAGGCATACGTATCCTGATTCTCACGACGCTTGAGCCCGATGTCGGTGATCCCCCAAACTCTCATTTCTGTTCTCTCCCTTCCATCGCCTTGCGGCGCAGCTGTCCGCACGAGGCGTCGATATCGCCGCCCAGACTGCGGCGCACCGTCGCCGTAACGCCGTGCGATTCCAGCCGCTTCTGAAATGCCGCAACGCGTTTGCTCGGCTTGAATTCGCTCTCCGTCACATCGTTGAGCGGGATCAGATTCACATGTCCCGGCATTCCGTGTATTTTCTTCGCCAGCAGGTCCGCCTGCGCGTCGCTGTCGTTCACACCGTCGATCATTGCGTACTCGAAAGATATTCTGCGCCCGGTCTCCTTAAAATATCGGTGGCAGGCGTCAAACAGCGCATCCACGTCGTAGGCATCGTTGACCGGCATGATCCGCGAGCGCGTGGCGTTGTCCGGCGCGTGGAGCGAAACCGAAAGCGTGAGCTGCAAGCCCAGCTTCGCAAGCCGCTCGATCCCCGGGATCACGCCGCAGGTCGAAAGCGAGATGTGCCGCATGCCGATGTTCAGCCCGTCCGGGTGGTTGACCAGTTCCAAAAAGCGCAGGACTGTATCCAGATTGTCCATCGGCTCTCCAATGCCCATGAGCACGATGTTGGAGATCTCCGCCCCACTGTCCAGCTGTGTAAAAAGCACCTGGTCGATCATTTCCGACGGCGTCAGGTTCCGCACGCGCCCCGCGATCGTAGAAGCGCAGAACCGGCAGCCCATCCGGCAGCCGACCTGCGATGAGATGCAGACCGTGTTCCCGTGGTGATAGGACATCAGCACCGTTTCGATGCAGTTGCCGTCGCCAAGCTCCCAGAGGTACTTGACGGTGCCGTCCAGCTTTGAAACCTGCTTGCGCGCCACCTTGGGGACTGTGATCGTAAACCTCTGCGCAAGCTTCGCGCGAAGCTCCTTGGAGAGGTTGCTCATCTCATCAAAATCTGTCACGCCGCGATACAGCCAGGAAAACACCTGCTTGCCCCGAAACGCGCTCTCGCCCATCTCGCGCAGGGCGTCCGTGATCTCCGCGAGCGTCATGGATTTGATATCTGTCATTCTTCTCGTCTCATTCTTGCAATATAGAATCCGTCGGTCCCGTGCCGATGCGGCCAGAGCGTGATGTGTCCCGCCGCTTTCTCCGCCGGAAGCTCAAAGGCTTCGTAGTGATATTCGGCGTTTTCCGCCAAAAAGGCGTCCGTGACCGCCTCGTTTTCCTCCGGCAGCACCGTGCAGGTCGAGTAGACCAGCACGCCGCCCGGTCTTACATAGCGCGCGGCGTTTGCAAGGATCGCGCGCTGGACCTCCGATAGTTTCGCAAAGGCGTCCGGGTCCTTATAGCGGATATCCGGCTTCTTTCGGATGATGCCGAGCCCGGAGCACGGCACGTCGCACAGCACGGCGTCAAACGCCTTCTCCCACTCGGGACGGAAAACGCGCGCGTCCGCGCAGCAGGTTTCGATACAGCCGATCCCAAGCCGCGCCGCGCCGTCGCGTATCCGTTTGAGCTTGTTCTCATGCAGGTCGCAGGAGACGATCCTGCCCTCGCCACGCATCGCAAACGCCGCGGAAAAGGACTTGCCGCCCGGCGCGGCGCAGGCGTCCAGCACCCGCATGCCGGGCTTTACGCCGGAAACGAGCGAAACCAGCCGCGCCGCGGCGTCCTGCACGATAAATTCGCCGCGGTAAAAGGCGCGCAGCGTCGTCAGGTCTCCGACGCCGGAGAGCTCCAGACAGTCCGGCGCCCAGGGGTGCGCGGACGCCTCGACGCCCTCGCCCGCCAGCTCGGCGATCAACTGCTCCTGCGTCGTCTTCATCGGGTCAAGCTGCACCGTCACGGGTGCGATCTCGTTGTCGGCGCGTAAAAACGCCTCCGCCTCCTCTTCGCCGAGCAGCTGCGTCATACGCACGACCAGCCAGCGCGGATGGCTCGTTTCCACGCATAAGCGTTCAAGCCTCTGCTCCGGCAGAGGCGGAAGCTGCGCTTTATTTTTGGAGAGCTTGCGCAGCACGGCGTTGACCAGCCCGGAGGCTGCGGCGCGGCCAAACGCCTTGGCAAGCTCCACGGACTCGTTGACCGCCGCGCTGTCCGGCACCTTATCCAGAAGCAGAATTTGATACGCGCCGATGCGCAGGATGTCGGGAAGCGGCTGCTGCAAATGCTCCAATCGCTGCGAGCAAAAGGCGCTCAGGCGGTAGTCCAGCAGCAGTCGGTTTTGCAGCACGCCGTAAACGATGCGGCTGGCAAGCGCCGCATCCGAGGCGTTCAGAGGCTCCCGCCCCAGCTCCGCGGCAAGCGCCGCGTCCGCCCACGCCCCGTTCGTGCGGCAGGCGTTGAGTACCCGCAGCGCGCTCGTACGCGCATTCGCACGCGGCGTCATTTGAGAATGTCTCCCGCCGCAGCGCGCTTGCCGTTCAGCCATGCGCTCGCCGCCATGCGCTTGCCGCCCTGGCATTGCAGTTCCGTAATCAGGACCGCGTTCCCATCTCCGCAGGCGGCCTCGATCCCGCGCTTAGACGCGCGCATCGTGCCCGGCGCGTCCTTTGTCGCACCGCCAAGCTCCGCGCGCCAGAGCTTTGCCGCCGCTCCGTCGAGCGGCATGGAGGCGCAGGGCCAGGGCACCAGCGCGCGGATCTGGTTGAACACTGATTCCGCGGGCTTGCTCCAATCAATTGGCGAAAGCTCGCGCGAAAGCATGGCGGCGTAGGTCGACTCCGCGTCGTTTTGCGGCGTGCGTACCGCGGTGCCGTCCGCGATCGCGGGGATCGTCTCCGAGAGCAGCTCCGCACCAAGCTCAGCAAGGCGCGCAAACAGCGTCTGCGCATCGTCCTCCGGCAGAATGGGGGTCTTGCGCATGCTGATGATATCCCCCGCGTCCAGCTTTTTTGCCATATACATGATCGTGACGCCGGTCTCGCGCTCGCCGTCCAATATCGCGCGGTTGATCGGCGCAGCACCGCGGTACTTCGGCAGAAGCGACGCGTGAACGTTGACGCTCCCGTACGTCGGCGCGGACAAAACGTCCTCCGGCAAAATCTGCCCGTATGCCGCGACGACCGTCAGCTCCGGCGCAAGCGAACGGAGCAGGGACAGTGCCTCTTCTCCGCGCATCCTCTCGGGTTGAAACACGGGAAAGCCCTTGGAAACGGCGTATTCCTTTACGGGAGGCGCCGTCATTTTCTTGCGGTTGCCGGGCTTATCCGGCTGGGTAAACACACCGACGATCTCGTGCCCGTCCTCCGCCAATCGGCGGAGCGAGGCGACTGCGAACTCGGGCGTCCCCATGAAAACGATCCTCATTCCTCTTCGTCCCCGTACTGCTCTGGGTGGTCCTCGATATACTGCTGGACCTCCTCGTCGGAGAGCAGATGGTCGCAGCGCTCGACAAACAGGTGCCCGTCCAGATGCTCGATCTCGTGGCAGAAGCAACGGGCGGTCAGGTCCTCGTCCTCGATCTCAAAGGTCTCGCCGTAGCGGTCCTGCGCGCGGACGCGCACCTTGTACGGGCGCGTCACGACCCCGTAGCGGCCCGGAATGCTCAGGCAGCCCTCCAGTCCGGTCTGCTCACCCTCGGTCGAAACGACCTCAGGATTGATGAGCTCGATGATCTCGCCCTCGCTGTCCTCCACGATGCACACGCGCCGCAAAACGCCGACCTGAGGCGCGGCAAGGCCAACGCCGCCCGCTTCCTCCAGCGTCTCCGCCATGTCGTCAAGCAGCGTGTGGAGGCGTTTGTTGAATTCGGTCACGCTCCGGCACTTTTTTTCCAGCACCGGGTCCCCCCGCTCCACGATCTTTCGTATAGCCATGTTCTGTATCCTACCTTTCCTATCCTGATGCGTTGCAGTCGGCAAATATGTCAAGGCCGCGGTTTTCCCTGTGATTGCTGAACGCCAGCAAAAACTCGGCGATCAGCCGCCGCATCTCCCGCGTGTTCTCCGCGGAGAGAAAAATGCGATAGCGATAACGATTCCTGACCTTGACCACGGGCGCCGCGGCGGGACCGAGAATATCGACGTCCAGCCGTCGAAGCGCTTCGCTGCATCTGATCTCCGCTTCAAGCGCATCGCGCAGCGCAAAGCAGGCGTGAAGCACCTGCTCCTCGTCGAAGCCGCTGACCGTCAGGGTAAACAGGTCCGCAAAAGGCGGATACCGCCTGAGCTTTCGCATGCGCAGCTCACTTTGATAAAATGCCTCGTAGTCCTGCGCCGCAGCGGCGCGGATCACGTCGTTCTCGGGCGAAAAGGTCTGAATGACCGCTCTGCCCTGCTTGCTGCCCCGTCCCGCGCGGCCGACAACCTGCGCCAACAGGCTGAAGGTGCGCTCCGCGGCGCGGTAATTGTCAATATAGAGCGACAGGTCGGCGGCAAGCACGCCGACAAGCGTCACGTTTTCAAAATCGAGCCCCTTGGCGACCATCTGCGTGCCGAGCAGGATCGGGACCTTTTGCTCCGCGAACTGTCGAAGCAGCCGCTCATGTCCGCGCGTCGCGCCCACGGTATCCATGTCCATCCGCAGCACGCCCGCACCCGGAAACAGCTCGCCAAGCTCCTGCTCGACCCTCTGCGTTCCGGCTCCGACCATGTGCATCGGGCTCCCGCATGACGGGCAGCGCTCGGGCGCGGGCATGGAAAAGCCGCAGTAGTGGCACATGAGCCGCCGGTTTGCCGAATGGTAGGTCAGCGAAACGCTGCACCGCGGGCACTCCGGCACGGCGCCGCAGTCGCCGCACAGCAGCATCCGCGCGCTGCCGCGCCGATTGAGAAATAGAATGCTCTGCTCGCCGCGCGCAAGGTTCTCCGCCAGCTCCGCGCGCAGCGGGGCGCTCAAAACGCCGTCGCTGCCCGCGCGCAGCTCGGCGCGCATGTCGGCGATCATAACTCCGGGAAGGCTCTGCGCATTATAGCGGCTGTTCAGATAAAACGTCTGATAGCGCCCGTTGCGCGCGTAGTAAGCTGTCTCGACCGTCGGCGTGGCGGAGCCGAGCAGCAGCAGCGCATGCTGCGCCGCGCAGCGGAACTGCGCAATGTCGCGCGTATGATAGCGCGGCGGATTCTCCGAGATATAGGTTCCCTCCTGCTCCTCGTCCATAATGATGATTCCGAGGTCATTCAGGGGCGCAAAGACCGCCGAGCGCGTTCCGAGTACGACCCGGACCTCGCCGCGACGGATACGTTTCCACTGGTCATAGCGCTCCGTCAGCCTAAGCGCGCTGTGGAGCATTGCAACTTCATCTCCGAAATATGCGGTGAATTTTGCCATCATCTGCGGTGTGAGGGCGATTTCGGGAACAAGCAGCAGCGCCGTCTTCCCCATGGCAAGCGCGTCCTGGATCAGACGGATGTACACCTGCGTCTTGCCGCTGGCGGTCACGCCCTGCAGAAGCGCCGCCTGCGCTTCCCCCGAATGCATCCATTCCCTGAGACCCTCGTACGCCGCGTTTTGTTCCTGATTGAGAACGATGGGCGGGGCGTCCGCGGACGTGTAGGTCGGCACGCGAAGCAGCTCCTGCTCCTCCAGACGGATGATACCGTCCTTCTCCAGACTCTTCAGCGTCCGCGCCGTCGCCCCGGTGTAATAATAGACGTCAGGAGCCGCGAGCGCCCCCTCCGTGCAAAGAAGCTCCACAACGGCATAGCGCACAGACGCGGTCTTGCGGTTCCTGGTCACGGCGGCAATGGCGTTCTCCCGCGTCATGGCAAGGCTTGCCACGCGCAGCGTCTTGTCGCTGACCGTCTGCACGGCGGTGCGCTCCATCACGGCGAGCGACTTGTCCCTCAGGCTGTTGAGCGCTTTGCCGCAGGCGTCGCCGCCGATCCTCTCAAGCGCCTCCCGCTCCACCGCCCCGGAGGCGGCGAGCTCGCGCAGCAGCAGCGCCTCGACGCTGTCCGGCTCCACGGCGGCAAGCGCCGTCTCCGCGTCCAGCGCGTCAGCCAGGCGCCACAGCTCCCGATAGCGGAACCAGACGCCGGAGGGCAGGATCGCCTTGACCGCGTCGTAATAGGTGCAGAAATACCGCGCCTTCATCCAGCGGACAAGCCGCAGAAAGTCGCCGTTCATCAAGGGCGCGTCGTCCAGAACGGCGCGGATCGGCTTATAGGGGCCGTCTCCGGCGGTGCGTTCGAGAACAAAGCCCTCGCAGCTGCGGTTTCCCCTGCCGAAGGGCACCGTGACCCGCATACCCGGGCGCACAAGCTCCGAGAGCTCCGCCGGGATCAGATAGGTGTACGGCCTGTCGGCGGCATAGGGGACGCCTGCAACCGCGATCTGGGCAAGCTCCTGCGTCAACGGTTGATCGAAATATCGACGTCGCCCGTGCTGATCTTGCCCTCGGCGACCTCATTGATGGCGGAGGTAACGGGCTTTTCGCTCAGATGAGCGCCTTCCTCCTCCGCCGCCTCGGCGATCTGGCGCGCGCGGCGCGCGACAACGTTCACAAGCAGATAGCGGTTGGGAATGTTCTTATTGAGCGTGGACATAGCGGGATAAAGCATCATAACAGGATTCCTTCTTTCTTAAACTGACAATTATATTTTGTATTTATTCGCTCAGCAGCGAAAGCCGTTCGCCGGGCCTGCAATGCTCGGCAAGCATGATCGCGTTGACCTCGCGCACAGCTTCCTCTACTGTATCGTTGATGACCATGTAGGAATAGGAGGACGCCGCCTGAAGCTCGACCTTGGCGCGCACCAAGCGCTTTTGCAGCTTTTCCTCCGAGTCGGTGCCGCGGTCGCGGAGCCTCTGCTCCAACACCTCCCAGGACGGCGGAACCACGAAAATCGTGACCGCGTCCGGGCGCTTGGCGCTGACCTGCGTCGCGCCCTGCACGTCGATTTCAAGGATCACGTCCTCGCCCCGTTCCATCGCCTCGTCGACATACTTCTTCGGCGTGCCGTAAAAGTTGCCGACGTACTCGGCGTATTCCAGGAACGCGTCCTGCTCAATGAGGCTGCGGAACCGCTCCACGTCGATGAAGTGGTAATGAACGCCGTCCTCCTCGCCCTTGCGGGGCTCCCTCGTCGTTGCCGAAACGGAAAGGAACGTATTCGGTCTTGTCTGCATCAGCGCCTTGACGATGGTGCCCTTTCCGACGCCGGACGGTCCGGAGATGATAAAGGTCTTTCCCTTTGCCATGATTCAACCCTCCTGCATTTCCCCAATTACGTCGATCCCGGTGCGGGAAAAGATCTTATCTGCCGGGATCGCCGAAAGGACAACATGGTCGCTGTCCATGATAAAAACCGACGCGGTCTTGCGTCCGTAGGTCGCGTCGATCAGCATGCCGCGCTCGCGCGTCTCCTGGATCAATCGCTTGATCGGAGCCGAATCCGGCGAGACAACGGCAAGCATCCGCTCGGCGGAGACCATGTTGCCAAAGCCAATGTTGATGAGCTGCATAAACGTATTCTGTGCGTCCCGCCGCGGCAGCCGCGAAACGCTTCGCCTTTCTCACTCGATATTCTGGACCTGCTCGCGGATCTTCTCCACCTCTGCCTTGAGCTCGACGACCACGCGGGCAATGGCGACGTCGTTGCACTTGGAGCCGATCGTGTTGCTCTCGCGGTTGACCTCCTGAATGAGGAAGTCCATCTTGCGACCCATCGGTTCATCGGATCTGAGCATGTCGCGCAGCTGCGAAACATGGCTGCGCAGGCGCACCGTCTCCTCGTCCACGGCGACCTTGTCGGCATAGATCGCCGCCTCCGTCAGGATGCGGGACTCCTCGATCGTCGTGCTTTGCAGTACCTCCTGCATGCGCGCGGTCAGCTTCTCGCGGTACTCCTTCACGGTCTCCGGCGAGCGCGCCTCGACCTCGCCGGTCAGGCGCTCGATCGTATCGAGCCGGGAGGCGATGTCCGCCGCCAGCTTTTCACCCTCGACGGCTCGCATGGCGTTGTAGGCGGCAAGCGCTTCGTCCGCGACAGCGCAGATATCCGCCTGCACGCTTTCCAGATCCTCGTCCTTCTTGGTGACGGACAGCACATCCGGGAAGCGCGCGATATCGACCGCGGAATAAACGCCCTTCGCCGCATCGGGGCCCGCCAGCGCGTCGATCTTGCGGACTGCCTCCCAGTACGCCGCGGCAAGCGGCTCGTTGACCGTGACGACGGTCTCATCCGCGGCGGTGGCGTCGATCGTGACAAACACGTCGATCTTGCCGCGGGAGACAGCTTTCTGCACCTGCTGCTTGAGCGCGTCCTCAGTGAAAATATACGTGCGCGGCAGCTTGACCGTCGTGTCGAGGTAGCGGTTGTTGACGCTGCGTACCTCCACCGTGATATCCCGGTTGCTTCTGACCTCTCTCGCCCGGCCGTAGCCGGTCATGCTCTTGACCATGTGATTCCTCTCTCCTCCGTTCAACAAATGCAACATCTTCCGCCGCTGAGCACACAGCAGGAGCCCGCGGCGCAAAGGCGCATGCACATGTCGTTGTCAACACCCATCGTGCGCATGCTCCGATACCCCTCCGGGTGATACCCGCTTTGAACAAACATATTGAGCGCATTGCGGTATTCCTCGTTGACCGGGTCCATCCGGCACGCCACCTCAAAATACCGCTTCGCTTCGTCCAGCCAGCCGCGCCGGGAGCAAACGACGCCCATGAGGAAGTTCCACTCCGCGCCGTGGTCCGAGAGCATGTTCAAAATGCGCTCCGCCTGCGAGATGTCCCCGCGGCTGATTGCCGCGCGGACCTCGAGCAGCTCCGAGGACCCGCCCGAGGCGTAGGTCCGGGCTCCGCCGCCGCTCTCGCGGTGCGCGGAATAGGACGAGCCGCTTTTGCGCTGCTTCTGGATCTGCTCATACGCCTCGTTGATCTCCTTCATTTTCTCCTGCGCGAGATCGGCGAGCGGATTGTCGTGATAATTGTCGGGATGATACTTTCGCGCCATTTCCCGGTAGGCGTGCTTGACCTCCTCGTCGGAAGCGGTCGGCGCGATATTCAGCACTTTGTAGGGGTCGCTCATGCCGTTTCCTCTCTGTTTTTCTCAAATCTCCGCCGCCGCGGGGCCTTATGGTATGTACCGTCAAGCACGGCTTTTCCGATCCCGTAAAAGCTCTCGTAAAAAATGCCGTCCAGCAGCCCCTGCCACATGCCCGCGTCCAGCAGTGCGTACGCCTCCGCCATGCGCCGGATCGAAGCGTCCAGCGTCTCGGCAAGCAGGCGCTTCACATCCTCGGGAAGCGAGCCGCCGTCAAGCCCGTAGCGGTAGCGCAGGGGATTGTAGTTTCCCGTTTTCGCGTCCTCCGAGAAATCATCCGCCGCGTCGGCAAGGTAGATCCAGCGGCCCAGATGATAGAAAAGCTGATGCAGGATACGCCGCCGCGCCGGGTCATCCTCCACCTCCGCCATCGAAGCAAGCAGCGCGGCAAATGGCTCCGCTGCGGCGTCCAGCGAAGCGCAGCGCTCGCGCTCAAGCCGCCGCAGCTCATCCAAATGAAGCCGCACGCTTTCGTCAAACGCGGCGGAGCACGACCTCGCCTTTCGATAGGCGCGCCTCAGGAAAAAAGCCGCGGCACGGTATTTCAGCCCCGAAACGAAAGCGTAGTCGGCGATATGGTCCTGCAGCTGCCACCACGTCAGGATCACGCTGAGATCCGCCGCGGTGCGCATCGCCTCCGTCTCCTCGTAGGCAGGGCAGCCCTTGAGCGGATGGACCGCGCAGCGGCGCTGCGCGCATCCGGGCTCCCGGGGCAGCGACAGCAGGATCGCCAACAGGACGAAATCATAGTTGAGCAGGAACATTGCCAAAAAGCCGTAGCGTCTGCCGAGCGTATGGCACAAAGCGCAGTAGGCGGCGCGAAAACGTGCGCTGTCCTCTTCCGCGTGGCGACGCACAGCGGGACGAATATAGCCAAACACGCCGCCTCAGAACACCCTGACAATGGTAAACGCCAGTCCGCCGCTGCGCCGTATCCTGCGGTCATACAGCACGGCGGGCACAATGCCGCATAAAAACGCGGCAATCCCCATCGCGGCGCGGAGGCTGTCCAAGCCCAGAGGCGCGGCGGCGAAATAGCCGAGGAAAAACAGGACGACAGGCAGCATGTAAACCAGCAGGATCACGCCGAACACCTTGCGCGTGTCGCTCTCGACCACGACCTTCTGCCCTGCCTGCGCACCGACGGCGTTGACCGCGACCGCGCGGACCGGCGCGGCGGTGCCGCCGCAGCCGGCGCATTCATGGCAGTCGTGGGCGCAGGCGGACTGGCGCGCGACCGATATTTCGGCGCGCCCATCCGAAAGCAGCTTTTCGACCGTTGCGATTTGCGTCATCCCTGCGTCCCCTCTTCCGTTCCTTCCTGTCCGTCCGTCTGCGTGTCGGAACCGTTTTCCGGTTCGGTCTGCCCTTCGTCCTCGGTCTCGCCTTCGGCCTCGCCTTCCGTTCCGGGCTCTTCCTCGTCCTCCGTCTCCGTGCGGTTTGTAATGCGTACGGTCAGCTGAAGGTTCTGCACCGTTCCGACATCCGGGTCGCCCTCAATGAGGACCCTCGCCGGTACGGTATACGTGCCGCTCGCGTCGTTGATCTCCGAGAGATTGGCGATTGCCTTCACGTTATCCTCAGAGATTGTATCCAGCGTTGCCGACGCGCCGCGCAGCGTCACGCCCAGCGACGAGGTCACCACCTCGACGCTGCGGTCCTCCGCGTTGAAGTTCTCATAATCAAAGCTTGTGATATTCACGTCCCGCGTCACGACGTCCCGGTTTGTGATCGTCAGCGTCGCCGTGGTCACGCCGCTGAGGTTCCTCAGCCCGTCGGGGATCACGATATCATAGACAAAGGTTTGTTCGCCGCGGATGTCGGCAAGCGCGACCTTCCCCAGTTCGATCTCGCTGAGCTGGGAGAGCAGGTTTGCGTCTCCCGAGAGCGTGACGGAATTGACGTCAAGCTTATAGTCAAAGCTGTCCAGACGGATGCCCGGCTCCTCCACGAAGCCGATGGTAAGCGGAACGTCCGTCGCCGAAATGACCGGCATCGTCACCTGAACGGTGGAGCTGGCGGCGTGGATGTTTCTGTTTTCAATCAGCTTGTCGTTATAATCGTAAAGCTCGTACTCAAGCAGCTCCACGATCGTCGAGCGCGTGTTTTCGATGTTCAGCATCACCTGTGCGTAGCTCACCTGCATCACGTCGCTCTGCTGGCCCCAGATCTCCAGAGAGCTGGGCAGAAGCTGTACGCTCCCGCCAACATAGCCGTCCGCGACGTTGCCGACGAGCTTGCAGCGGATCTCAATGTCGCTTCTTCGGAACAGCTCGCCGATGCGGACCGAAACGTTCTGCACGGAGGGCGAAATCACCGAAACCATGCTCCTGCTGACGTTCGGCGGATAGATGATGTCATAGCTGACCAGCTGCGTGCCGGTCGATGTCACCGAGCCAAGGTTTGCGATCGCGCGGACGCGTCCCGTGTCGAAGCCGAAGACCATGCTGCGCGGCATTGAGAGCACGAGGTCCACCGTGGTCACTTCCTCGCCGTTGATGAGCATCATGCCCTTATTGGCAAGCGCGGAGTCGGCGTTGAGGAATTCCACGGGGATATCGCTGATCGTGATCTCGACCTCCTTGTAGTTATTCACGTAGAACCAAACCACAAAAGCGATCAGGATCGAAAACACAATGTAAAACGCCTTGCGGCCGTTACTTATTTGCATGCTCGTCCGCCTCCTTTCCGCCCTTCTTCTGCCAGGGCAGGCGGAACTTGAACGCAGGCTTCTGTTCCTCCTCAGGCTGCGGTATCAGCTCGTTGGTCAGGAGCTTTTCCAGCGTCTGCCCGGTCAAATGCCGCTTGAGCATGCCCCCGATCGCGACGGAGATCGCGCCCGTCTCCTCGGAGACGATCACCACGACCGCGTCCGAATTCTCGCTCATGCCAAGCCCCGCGCGGTGGCGCGTGCCGAGGTCGCTGCTGATGTTGGTGTTGTGCGACAGGGGCAGGATGCAGCCGGCGGCGAGCAGACGCCCGTTCCGCATAATGACCGCGCCGTCATGCAGCGCGGCTTTCACAAAGAAGATATTTTTCAGAAGCTCGCAGGACACCTGCGCGTCCACGGTGGTGCCGGTGCGCACGATATCGTCCAGCGGAAGCTGGCGCTCGAAAACGATCAGCACGCCGGTGCGCGTGGCGGACATCTCCACGCATGCCTCGACCGTGCGCGCGATGGTGGTCTCCATCGTGCTGACCTGCTGCGCGCGCGCGAACGGGTTCAGGGACCCCAGCCTACTGGAGCCGACCTGCTCAAGCAGGCGGCGCAGCTCCGGCTGGAAGAGGACGATCAGCGCCAAAACGCCCCAGGTCACGATGTTCCGCAGGATAAAATTGATGCTGTTGAGATAAAAGACGTCGGACAGGGCAAGCGCGGCAAGAAAAATCAGCACGCCCCTGCCCAGATTCACTGCGCGTGAGCTCCCAACCAGCTTTAAGGCACGGTAAAGGAGATACGCCATCAGAATGATGTCCAGCCAGTCCGTCAACGCGATGGTCCCGACATAGCGCAGAACGTTTTCCATCAGCGTCGTCATATACTCCATCCGCTCTCTCTCCATTTCCGATCGAATCAAACGCTATAGATAATAGTATTTTAATATAAAGCGAGGCAAAAAGCAACCGGGAGAGCGGTGAATTTTCCGTGAGATATTGTGAATTTTCCGTGAAATCTGTCGAATTTCGGCGGTGGTACGCAGTCTGTGTACCGAACCGCGCCGACGGCCTCGTGCCCGGTTCCCTTCTAGCCTCGAAACAGGCGTCCGTGATAGTATTGCTCCTGAAAGCGTATTTTCTCCAAAATCTCCTCGTCGTTGTAGTCCCGTCCGTCCAGCGAGACGATCCACTTGTCCTCCACGTCGTCCGAGCGAGCGTAGACGGCGATCACAACGCCGGAAAACTCCGCGATCGGCGCGTCCGTTCCGAGGACATAGGCATCCTGCTCCGCGCCGTCGGGCGCGGCGATACCCTCGACATAGCCGTAATTGACGGGATAGACCGTATCGGGAAAGCGCGGATGGCGCGAGCCGAGCGGGCGGTCGACCCTGCCGGAGACCGAAAGCCCCACGGCACAGCTGCGCCAGAACTCCCGCCGCGTCCACAGCAGGTTCAGAACCTCCAGCAGCGCGTTGGCGCTCAGATGCTCGGGCAGGTCCAGGCGACGGATCAACGCCGCGCGCCTGGAGGCGCTGCCGTCTCCGATGAGCCGGGCGTCCAGAAGGTCCGCCTTGGTGATCGGCTCGCCGGTTTTCGGCGCGTTTTCGTCCTCAAAGGTCGCGCCCGCGCGCCGCAGGGCGTCGAGCAGCACCTCCGGGCGCATCCCCTCGACGCCGAGCTTGCCTTCCTTTCCCGCCTTGTGCTTGCGCTTTTCCTTTCCGGGGACGTCCGGCACATAGGCGTTTTTGACGCAACCCTCTCCCAGCGCGCCCTTGAGGCGGCCCCGGATCACAAAGCCCGCGCCGTCCGGGTCCGTAAAGAGGACCACGCCGCGCTCTCTGGCAAGCCCCCGCAGCAGCGAGAGCAGCTTTTTGTCGTGAAACACGCCAAAGCCGCCGACGTCAATGACGGTCGCGTCGACGACTTGCAGCAGCGTATTCTTGTCATATCGTCCCTCGACGACGATGACCTCCCTGATCCTTGGTTTTTCCATGGCGTTACGACTTCTGCGCAAGCTCCATCAAAAGAAGCTTGAGCTCCCCCTCGTAGTCGATCCCCTTCTCGCTCTTATAGCGCCTGTCGAGCTTCTGGCATAGCTTCACGCTGTTTTCGCACCACGCCCGCGTCGTGCGCCGCGCCGCGTCGAGCAGCAGCCGCGCGGGGTAGTCCGAACGCATCCCCCACTGTTCCATGAGCCAGAGCTTGTCCCGTCCCTCGTCAAGCGCGACGCGGGCGGTGTGTATCTTGCGAAGCTCCTTACCGATGATGGAAAGCAGCACGAACGGCTCCTCCTGCTTTTTGAGCAGCTGGCCGAGTATCTCGCACGCGCTGTTGTAGTCGCCTCGTGTGATGGCGTTGCTCATGTTGAACACCACCGCGTCCAGCACCGGGTCTGCAACGGCGTTGATGTCCTCGACCGTGACGGTCTTTCCTCTCGCATAAGCGCCGATCTTGGCGATTTCCGGCACCAGCCCGGTCATCAGCGCGCCGCAGGTGAAGATCAGATGCTCCGACGCCTGTGCGTCAATGTCCTTGTCAAGCGCGCGGAAACGGCGGCGTATCCAGTTGATGAGGTCCTTTTTCTCCGCGATGCGGAAATTGACCGTGAGCACGTTCTTATCCAGCGCCGCGCAGAGCTTTTTGTAGGTCTTGTTCGGCTTGTATTCCAGCAGGTCATAGACGATGACCAGGCAGCAATACTCCGGGAAATCCTCCAGCAGCGAGATCAGAAGCCCTCTCGCGTCCTCGCCGAGCTTAAACAGGTCGCAGTCGGTCAAAACGACCATCGTGCGCTCCGCCATCATCGGCATCGCCTCCACCGCCTCGATCAGCTCCGCCATCGACGCGGTCTTGCCGTCGAGCCTGTGGTAATTGAATTCCTCGAAGCCCGAAGGGACCAGCGCCTTTTTCAGCTCGCCGAGATAGTATTCGCGCAGATAGCTCTCCTCTCCGTAAAACAGATAGGCCTGTCCGATCTCCCCGGAGGCAAGATCGGTCTTGAGCTTTTGATATCCCTTGTCGGGTGTTTCCTTCGGCATAAGCCCCTCCCCGCGCCGCGGCGCTTCCCTGTTTATCGAACGGTAATGTGGATCGTTCCCTGCAAATCGGTGCGATAGACCGCCGCGCCCGCGCGGTACAGCCGCAAGAGCGCCTCGGCGTGCGGATGCCCGTAGCGGTTGTCCGCGCCGCAGCTGACAATTGCTGTCTCCGGGCGCACCTCTGCAAGCAGATCGTCACCCGTGGACCAGCGCGAGCCGTGATGCCCCGCCATCAGCACCTCGACGTCGGGCAAATCGTAATGCGCCGCAAGCAGGTACTCGGTATTCGCGTCCATGTCGCCGGTAAAGAGCGCGTCAAACGAACCCGCCGTGCAGAGCGCGGCAAGGCATTCCTCGTTCATGTCCCCCTCCGCCACCGGCGGATAGACGGTCAGGGACGCGCTGCCCAGCGGCAGCGTTGTCTTTTCGTCGACAAATTCGACCGCGACGCCGTATTGCTTCGCCAGCGCCAGCACCTCGCCGCGCACCGCGTCGTCCGGCTCGACGTCCGGGGCCAAAAGCCGCTTCACCTTCACCCTCGCGAGCAGCGGCCCGAGCCCGTTGCAATGGTCGGCGTGGTAGTGCGAGAGCACGACATAGTCCAGCGAAAGGATACCGGCGCCGCGCAGATAATCCGCCGCGGTCGTACCCGCGTCCAGATAGGATTTGCTGCCGCAGTCAATCAGCGCGGCGGAGCCCTGCGAGACCAGCGCGACGCACTGGCCCTGCCCGACGTCGAGCGCCACGACATGCAGCGCGCCGGAGCGCATCGGCGCGGCGTTCAGCCAGAGCACCAGAGCAAGCGTCAGCGCCGCAAGCACGGACGCCATGGCATAGCGAAGCCTGCCCTTTCCCGCGACCACGCATACCAGAAACATCGCGTAGACGTACGCCAGCCAAACTTTGAGATAGGAGTTGCTGAAATAGACCGCATGGTACGGTATCCCGGAAAGCCATCTTGCCACTGTGAGCAGATACAGCGCGCCCCAGTGCGGCACATACGCGGCAAGCTGCGCCGCCGCGGGAAAAACCATGCCGAGCAGCGCGGTCAGCAGTCCAAGGGCAAAGGTCAGCGTCGCCGCCCAGAGGCAGAGCAGATTGCTCACCGGCGCGACAAGCACCAGAATGTCAAAGTATAGCGCGGTCAGCGGAACGGTAAACACCAGCGCGCCCGCCGTCGCCGCAAGCGAGCCGCACACAAACCGCGCCGCCCATCTGCGGCGATCCCCGCCGATCCGCTCGTAGAGGCGCGGCGAGAGCAGAATGAGCCCCAGCATGGCGGCAAACGAAAGCTGAAGCGACACGCTCTTCACGGCGAAGGGATTCGCGGCAAGCAGCAGAAACAGCGCCAGCGACAGCGAGGTCGGTCCATCGCTCTCGCGCCCGAACAGCGGCGCGACGAGCAGCAGGATCAGCATCACGCAGGACCGCACGACCGACGGCGTCAGCCCAACGGTCATCGCATAGAGGATGAGCACGGGGATCGCCGCGGCGGAGAGCAGGCGGCGGCGGTGCTTCCCGATCAGAAAGCTCAAAATTGCAAGCAAAAACGCACAGTGGAGCCCCGAGACCGCCGTCACATGGTACAGTCCCGCCTCGCTGAGATTTGCGCCGTCCGCCGTGGTTAGCTCATAGCGGTCCCCCAAAAGGATCGCCTTCATAAACGGCGCGGTCCGCTCCGGAAAGCTTTGGTCGACGGAAAGCTCCAACGCGCGGGCAAGCCGCTGCGGCAGATAGCGGAGCGTCCCGGCGTTCCCCGTGGAAAGCTCCGCCTTACCTCGCGCGTAAAGCAGGGCGTAGACGCCGCGGGCGGTATGGGTCGGGACCTCCGACGAGCGGATGAATACGGCGGAGTGCACATCAACCGGCAGCGTGACGCGCTCTCCCGGCTCCAGCGTCGCCAGTTCCTCCCCGCCGTAGAGGATCGCCTTCCCGTACAGGCGGCGGTCCAGAACGCGCACCTCGGCGCGGCTGCCCTTCTCCGTTTCGGACGGATAGTCCGTCAGCTCCAGCGTCAGTGTCTGCCGTGTACCCGCCAGCGCCTCGAACGGCTCCCAGGCCAGGCGGACATACGCCCGGTCCCAGCAGAGCGCGAGAGTAAGGCCAAGAGCGATCAGCAGCGCGCGCCGCCGCATGTTTTCGTGCAGCGCAAGCGCCCAGAGCGCGCCGAGCGCCGCGCAGCCCGCCGCGGCGGGAAGCAGGAGCCGGGCGGGCAGCAGATACTGCGCGGCAAAAATGCCGAACGCAAACGCAAAGCAGAAGGTTGCCAGACGTCTCATCAGAACAGCGTGATCTGGCTGGTCTCGCTCATTCCGGCAAACGCGCCAAGCTCCTGCAGCTGCTTGATGTGGGTTTTGGAGAGCTTGTTGCAGGTCATGGCAAATTCCTCGATGGAGACAAAGTCCTGCCCCACGCGCTTTTCCACCGTGTCCTGCGCCGCCGCCTCGCCAAGCCCCCGGACGCTGGTCAGCGGCGGGAGCAGGCCGTTCTCGACGATGAGGAACTTTGTGGCATCCGAGCGAAAGACGTCAATATTTTCAAAGTGGAAGCCGCGCAGATAGAACTCATAGCAGACCTCCAGCGTGGTCATCAGGTCCTCCTCCACGGCTGTAATGTCCTTCTTGCTCTTTTTCTCCTCCAGCTCGCGGATACGGCGCTTGACCGTGTCGGCGCCCTGCTCCGGGTTCGGGAAGCAGCACTCCTGCGCGTCAAACGCCTTGGCGCGCACCGAGAAAAACGTCGCATAGAAGGCAAGCGGCTCGTGCATCTTGAACCATGCGATGCGGAACGCCATCATCACATAGGCGACCGCGTGCGCCTTCGGGAACAGATACCCGATCTTGGAGAGCGAGTCGATGTACCACTCTGGGACGTCGTGGTCGTGCATTGCCTCGACCCAGCCCTCCTCGAAGCCGTTTTTCTTGACCTTTCCCTTTCGCACGGACTCCATGATCTTGAAGCTCATCTTCGGCTCAAGCCCCTTGGAAATGAGGTATAGCATGATATCGTCGCGGCAGCCGACGGTCTCCAGAACGCCCGCGGTGCCGCTGAGGATCAGATCCTTTGCGTTGCCGAGCCACACGTCGGTCCCGTGGGAAAAGCCGGAGAGGCGCAGCAGCGTGTTGAAATCCTTCGGCTGCGTGTCGACCAGCATCTGCCGGGTGAAACGCGTGTTGAACTCCGGGATCGCCACTGCGCCCGTCGGTCCGAGCAGGTCGTCGTCCTCAAAGCCCAGCGCCTTCGACGAAGTGAAAAGGCTCAGCGTCTCCGCGTCGTCGAGCGGGATCTGGCGGGCGTTCACGCCGGTAAGGTTTTCCAGCATGCGGATCATGGTCGGGTCATCGTGGCCGAGCATGTCAAGCTTCAGGAGGTTGTCCTCCATGCAGTGGTATTCAAAATGCGTCGTGATGATATCGCTGTCCGGGTCGTCCGCGGGGTGCTGCACGGGGCAGAAATCCTCCACATCCATATCGTCCGGCACAACGACGAGTCCGCCCGGGTGCTGCCCGGTCGTGCGGCGCACGCCGACGCAGCCCTCGACCAGACGGTCGACCTCCGCCATACCGATCTCGCGCCCGTTTTCCTCCAGATACTTTTTCACAAAGCCGTACGCGGTCTTATCCGCCAGCGTGCCGATCGTGCCCGCGCGGAACACCTGCGTCTTGCCGAACATCTCAATGGCGTGCTGATGCGCGCGGGACTGGTACTCGCCGGAGAAATTGAGGTCGATATCCGGCACCTTGCCGCCGCCGTAGCCCAAAAAGGTCTCAAACGGGATGTCGAAGCCGTCCTTGACGTATTTCTCCCCGCACACGGGGCAGACCTTGTCCGGCATATCCGCGCCGCAGCCGTAGCTGCCGTCCCGGATAAACTCCACGTTCTTGCATTTGGGGCAGCGGTAGTGCGGCGGAAGCGAGTTCACTTCGGTGATGCCCGCCATGTACGCGACGAGCGACGAGCCGACGCTTCCGCGCGAACCGACGAGATAGCCGTTTTCCAGCGAGCGCTGCACCAGCTTCTGCGCGCTCATGTACACCACGTCATACTTGCCGAGGATACCGCCGAGCTCCACATTCAGTCGGTCGGTAATCAGCTGCGGCAGCGGATCGCCATACAACTCGTGCGCCTTCTCCCAGACCATGCGGTTGAGGTCCTCCTCAGAGTTCTCAAGCCGCGGCGGGTATAGGTTTTTGGGCAGAAGCTCGATCTCCTGGACCATGTCCGCGATGGCGCGCGTGTTGGTCACGACCACCTCGTATGCCTTTTCCTCACCCAGATAGCTGAATTCCCGGAGCATTTCCTCCGTCGTGCGGAAGTAAAGCGGAAGCGGCGCGGTCGCGTCGTCGTATTTCTGTGCGGAGAGGATGATATGGCGGTACTCCTCGTCCTCCGGCTCCTGAAAATGCACGTCTCCCGTGGCGCAGACCGGCTTGCCCAACTCCTCACCGAGGCGTACGATCGTGCGGTTGTAGTCCTTCAGCTCCTCGTCGTCCTTCGCCATGCCCTTGCGCACCATGAAGCGGTTGTTGCAGATCGGCTGGATCTCCAGATAGTCGTAAAACGACGCGATCCTCTTGAGCTCGTCCCAGTCCTTGTGTTCGGTCACAGCCTGAAACAGCTCGCCCGCCTCGCACGCGGAGCCGACGATGATCCCCTCGCGGTGCGCGACCAGCTCGGTCTTGGGAATGATCGGCTTGCGCTCAAAATACTTGAGGTTGGACGCGGAGATCATCTGGTAAAGGTGCTTGAGTCCGACCTTGTCCTTTGCGATGAGGATGATGTGCTTGGGATGCCGGTTCGTCTTGCCGCCCTGCGGGCGGAGCTTGAGCATTTCGTCGTTGATCTGCTGGATGCGCGTCACGCCGCGCTGCTCAAGCATGGGGAAAAACCTTGCCAGCATCTGGGCGACCGGCACGGCGTCGTCGCTGGCGCGATGGTGGTTGAACGCTGGAAGATGCAGTGCCTCGGCGACGATATCCAGCTTGTATTTTTTCAGCTCGGGCAGCAGATTCTGCGCAAAGATCAGCGAATCCAGATAGGTCGGTTCAAACGCGATGCCGCACTTTTCGCAGCCCGCGCGGATAAAGCTGATGTCAAATTCCGCGTTGTGCGCCGCAAGAATGCGGCCTCCGGCAAACGCCAAAAACGCCTCCAGCGCGTCCTTGAGCTTCGGCGCGCCGCGGAGCATCTCATCCGTAATGCCGGTCAGCCCCACGATGCTCGGCGAAAGCCTGCGCTCCGGGTCCACAAAGGTCTGGAAGGTGTCGACGATCTCGCCGCCGCGCATCAGCACCGCGCCGATCTCCGTGATTGCCTCCTCCGTGACCTTGAGCCCGGTGGTCTCAATGTCAAAGCAGACGATCTCGTCCGAAAACGCGCCGTCCTGTGAGCCGTGGACCGCGATGCGGTCGTCCAGATTGTTTACATAATATCCTTCGCAGCCGTAAAGTACTTTTATTTTACCTCCTGCCGCTTTCCAGGCATCTGGGAATGCCTGCGCCACGCCGTGATCCGTGATGGCGATGGCGGGCATCCCCCAGGAGGCGGCGAGCTTTACCACGCTTTTGGTATCGGTCAGCGCGTCCATGTTGGACATCTTGGTGTGCAGATGCAGCTCCACGCGTTTGACCGGCGCGTTGTCCTTGCGTCCCTCGTGCTGCACGACGCTGACGTCGCGCGGATTGAGCTGAACGTCCTTTCCGTCGTAGGTCAGCTCCATCGTTCCCGCGACGCGCAGCCACATGCCCACGGTGACGTGGTCCCGCAGCGGCTTCGCCTCATGCTCCATCATGTTTCGCCGCACGACGACGGAGCCTGTATAATCCGTCAGCTCAAGAATGGCGACGCACACGCCGGGCCGGCGCGTATCGCGGAATTCCAGCTTGAAAACCTTGCCCTCGACGACCACGCGGCCCATGGTCGAGGTCAGCTCGCGCATCGGCGTGGGACGGCCCTTGATCTCCCCGCCCATGAGGCGCTTGGGCTTTGCCTTTTTTTCCTTGCTCTGCGGTTCCTTTGTATCCCGCGGCGCAGTATGCGAATGCAGGCGCACGGAATCCAGCTCATAGCGCTGCATGAGCATTTTCTCCACGTCGGAACAAGCCGATCCCGGTATTTCCTCCTCCGTTTCAAGCTCCAGCGTCAGCATGCGCTTTTCCGGCTCGAGCACCATGTCCGTCACATAGGCGGCGTTGAGGTAGCGGCGCAGCGTAAAATCAGGAGAAAAGTCGCTAAACAGATCAAAAAACAGCTTATTCTCGTTCATTCTATATCCTTATCCCAATTAAACCTATAGCTTTTCGATCTCATCCATCAGCGCGTCCAAAAGATGCTCCTCCGGCACCTTGCGAAGGATCTCCCCGTGCCGGAAGATCAGCCCCTCGCCTTTTCCGCCCGCTATGCCGACGTCCGCGGCGCTGGCTTCCCCCGGGCCGTTGACCACGCAGCCCATCACCGCGACCGTGAGCTTCTTTTCACAGCCCGAAAGGCGGCGCTCCAGCTCCTCGACCAGCGGGATCATGTTATAGGACGTCCTGCCGCAGGTCGGGCAGGAGACCAGGTTGACGCCCGTGCGCCGCAGGCCGCAGGCATTCAGGATGCGTTTCGCGGCATAGACCTCCTCCACGGGGTCGGCGGTCAGCGACACGCGGATCGTGTCCCCAATACCGTCGCAGAGCAGCGCGCCGATACCGACGGCGGATTTCACGAGCCCCATCGTCGGGGTCCCCGCCTCGGTCACGCCGAGGTGCAGCGGATAGTCCACCGTCTCGCTGAGCAGACGATAGGCGCGGATGTTCAAGGGCACGTCGCTCGACTTGACGGAAACGCAGATATCGGTAAAATCATATTTTTCCAGCATGCGGATATGGACCAGCGCGCTCTCGACCAGCGCCTCCGGCGTAACATGGCCGTATTTTGCCAGAAGCTCCTTTTCCAGGGAGCCTCCGTTGACGCCGATGCGGATGGGCACGCCGTGCTCCCGGCACGCGGCGACGACCGCGCGGACGTTTTCCTCACCCCCGATGTTGCCAGGATTGATCCGTATCTTGTCCACGCCCCGCGCCGCCGCCTCCACCGCAAGCCGATAGTCAAAGTGAATGTCCGCGACGAGCGGGATATGGATCTGCTCCCGGATCGCGCTCAAGGCCTTCGCCGAGTCCATATCCGGCACCGTGACGCGCACGATCTCGCAGCCCGCCGCCTCCAGAGCGTGGATCTGCGCGACGGTCGCCTCCGCGTCCGCCGTGCGCGTGTTGCACATCGACTGGATCGTAACCGGCGCGCCGCCCCCGATTGGGACGCCGCCGGCGATGATTTGTCTTGTCAAAACCGACGCCTCCGTTCTCACTTCACAAGCTTCACGACGTCATTGAACGTCACAAACAGCATCAGCCCCATCAACAGCACGAATCCGGCGGCATTGATGACGGTTTCAAACTTCTGGGGGATCTTCTTTTTGAAGAGCAGCATCGCAATGGCGTCGAGGATCAGGATCAGCACCCTGCCGCCGTCCAGCGCGGGAAGCGGCAGCAAATTCATAACGGCGAGGTTCACCGCAATCATCGCACCAAAGAACAGCACGTTCTCCATCGCCGCGGCAAAGCCCGCCTCCGCCTCAGTCTCCTGCCCCATCTCGCTGATGGTGGAAACGATGCCGACCGGACCGCTGAGGTCGTTGACGCCCGCCGCGCCCGTCACCAGCATTTGCAGGCTCAGACGCACAAGGCGCACATAATCCAGCGCGTTGTACCAGGTATATTTAAGCTTGAGCAGCGGCGTCGCCTCCGTGATATTGCCGTAGGAAAAGCCGTAGGCGCGGTATTCCTGCCCGTTCTCGTCGATGTAGCTCTGCTTATGCAGCGTACGGGTCAGCTTTTTCCCGTCTCGCAGAACGACCAGCTCCATGGAGTCGCCGCGGGACTTGTATTGCAGAATCGTGGCAACGTCGCCGCGCAGATAAATGCGTTCGCCGTTGATTTTATAGATCTCGTCGCCCACCATGACGCCGTCCTCCCCGCCGTAGGGGAAGCCATCGTTGAGCGCGACGATCTCGTTTGTATAGAAAGCCGCCGCGCCTGCATAGAGGCACAGCAGGATCAAAAGCCCTGTGAGAAAATTCATCGCCGCACCGGCGACAAAAATCAAAAACTGCTTCCAGAACGGCTGCCGGTTGAGCGCGCGCTCGTCCTGGGAATCCTCCTCCTCGCCCTCCATGGCGCAATAGCCGCCGATGGGAAGCAGGCGCAGGGAGTAATCCGTCTCTCCCTTCTTCCGTTGGAAGAGCAGCGGGCCCATACCGATGGAGAACTCGTTGACCTTCACGCCGCACGCCTTTGCCACGGCAAAGTGCCCAAACTCGTGCAGGCCGATCAAAATGCCGAAAATCAGAATTGCAATGAGAATATAAACCATAATGACCTCGAATCAAGAATAGATAAAAAGAAATATTGCTGATATCGTAAGCGCATTTATTAAATTCGCTTACGATATGTGCTTTTGCACGCTTTCGCGCGCCCTTCTGTCCGACTCCAGAATATCCTCCAGCGACGGGTCGGACGCCTGCTCCGTCTCGTTGAGCGCGGTCTCGACGAGCGCCGGAATGTCGTTGAAGCCGATGCGCTCCGCCAGAAAAGCGCCGACCGCAGCCTCATTTGCGCCGTTCATCACCGCGCAGGACGTCCCGCCCGCCTTCGCGCACGCCTTCGCAAGCGCAAGGCAACGGAAAGCCTGCTCATCCGGCTCGGCAAATGTCAGCGGCGGACAAGAGAGCAGGTCGAGCGGCGGCGCGACCGACTCCGCGCGGTTCGGATACGTCATCGCATAGCGGATGGGCAGCTTCATGTCCGGCGTCCCCAGCTGCGCCAGCAGCGCGCCGTCGCGGAACTCAACCAGCGAGTGGACAATGCTCTGACGGTGGATCACCGCGTCGACCTGGGAGAGCGGGAGCCGATACAGCCGCATCGCCTCGATGAGCTCAAGCCCCTTGTTCATCAGCGTCGCGCTGTCAACTGTGATCTTCGCGCCCATCGTCCAGTTGGGGTGTTTTAAGGCGTCCGCGCGCGTCTTGCCCGCCAGCTCGTCATAGGACAGGCCATAGAAGGGGCCGCCGGAGCAGGTCAACAGCAGCCTTTTGATCTCGGCGCGGTCGCGGCAGCCCTGCAAGCACTGAAAAATCGCGCTGTGCTCGCTGTCGACCGGTACGAGCTCCGCGCCGCAGCGGTCCACGGCGTCCATCACCAGCTCGCCCGCGCACACGAGCGTCTCCTTATTGGCGAGCGCGATCCGCTTTTTCTCTTCGATCGCCGCAAGCGTCGGGCGCAGCCCGATCATCCCGACCACAGCGGTCACGACCGTGTCCGCCTCGGGCAGCGTCGCCGCGGCAAGCAGGCCCTCCATGCCGCTCATGACTTGAATATCCGTGTCCGAGAGCCGGTCGCGCAGCGCATTCGCCGCGTTTTCCTCATAAAGCACCGCAAGACGCGGCAAAAACTCCCGCGCCTGCTTTTCCATCTGCTCCACGCTGGAATTGGCGGTCAAGGCGGACACCTTCAGGCCCAATTCCCGCGCGACCTCAAGCGTCTGCCGACCGATGGAGCCGGTCGATCCCAGTAAAGCTATATTCCTTGTCATATCAAATCACACCGCAATTTACGAAGATATACACCACAGGCGCAATGAACAGCGTCGAGTCGAAGCGGTCCAGCACGCCGCCGTGTGTGAGAAACAGGCGGCTGTAGTCCTTGACGCCGTGCTCACGCTTGATGAGCGAGGTCGAGAGGTCGCCGAGCTGACCGAAGAGGTTGGAGACCGCCCCGACAAGCGCAAGCATCCCATAATTGGGCGCATACCCGTAAAAGCGGTTTCCGATCACACCCAGCAGAAGCATGCCAAGCGCCGAGCCGAGCGCATTGCCGTAAAATCCCGCCCAGGTCTTGTTCGGGCTGACATGCGGCGCCATTTTCTTTTTGCCGAACCATTTTCCGAAGTACATCGCGAGCGAATCCCCGGCAAAGGCGATAAAGAACGGCGCGAGGACATAGAGCCTTCCGAAGCCCTCCTGCATCCGCAGCAACAGGATGCAGCCGAACATGGTCGGAAAGACCGCCCCGCCGACGATCCCCGCCGTCACGGTGGAAAACGGTATGGCGTTCTCCCCGCCAAAGGTAAAGACCGAAGCGGCAAACAGGCATACGGTCAGCGGCAGAGGACCGCGAAGAAAGCCCGCGACCGGGTCCGCCGGCACGCCAAATCTGTACAGCACGAATACCCGCGCCGCCGCAAACAGGAGAACCAAAAAATACAGCTCCCGGGTCACATTGGTCCCAGCCACCTTCAGCAGTTCATAGGCGGCAAGCGCCGAAATGACGCTCATCAGCAGCATGGTCGCCCAATCGGGGCACGCCAGCAGCACCAGTAGCAGCAACGGCAGCCCGACGACGGCCACCAGCCAACGTTGTTTCATTAGATTACACTCACTTCTTGTTACTCAAGCCGCCAAAGCGCCGATCCCGCGTCCGATACCACGCGAGCGCCTTGTCCAGCTCGTCCTTGCCAAAATCCGGCCAGAGCGTGTCGGTGACGTAGATTTCGCTGTAGGCGCACTGCCACAGCAGGAAATTGCTCACGCGAAGCTCCCCGCCCGGGCGGATCAGCAGCTCCGGGTCCGGCAGTCCCGCCGACCAGAGGTAATCGGGAAAGCTCTCCTCCGTCAGCTCCTCTGGCGAGCGCTTTCCCTCCACACACTCCACCGCAAACCGCCGCGCGGCGCGCACCAGCTCGTCGCGCCCGCCGTAATTGAGGCAGATGTTCGCCTGAAAGCCCGTGATGTGCCGCGTCAGCTCGTCGGTCTCCTCAATAAGCGCGCGCAGCCTGGGCGACAGCACGCTCACGTCGCCCAGAAAACGAAGGCGGATGTTGTCGCGCGCCATGGTCTCGATGCTCTCGTGCAGATACTCGTCGAGCAGGCCCATGATCGCGTCCACCTCTCCCTGCGGGCGCTTCCAGTTCTCGGTGGAGAACGCGTAGACCGTCAGGTAATCAATGCCAAGGTCCTTGCAGTAGGTCGCGATCGTGCGGAAGTTCTCCGCCCCCGCCTTGTGTCCCGCGGTGCGCGGAAGGCCGCGCTTCTGCGCCCAGCGGCCGTTTCCGTCCATAATGACGGCAACATGACGAGGCAGGTTGGACACCTCAACCTGCCCCGCTTGCTTTTGTGAGAAGATCGCCATGCGCTTAAACCGCCATCAATTCCTTTTCCTTCTTTTCCAGCAGCTCGTCCAGCTCCTTGCACATATCGTCCGTGAGCTTCTGCAGGTCCTTTTCAGCGATCTTGTAGTCGTCCTCCGTGATCTCGGACGCCTTCTGCTGCTTTTTGAAGGTCTCGATCGCGTCGCGGCGGATATTGCGGATGGCAACCTTTCCGCCCTCGGCGTACTTGCGGATCTGCTTGACCAGATCCTTGCGGCGCTCCTCGGTCAGCTGTGGGAAGGAAAGACGGATCGACTTGCCGTCGTTCTGCGGGTTGATGCCCAGGTCGGACTCCTGGATCGCGCGCTCGATCAGCTTGAGCGCCTGGCCGTCCCAGGGCGTGATGACCAGCTGGCGCGGGTCGGGCGAGGCGATGGACGCAATTTGGTGGATCGGCGTAGGCGTGCCGTAGTAATCGACGCTGATGCGGTCCAGAACGGCGGCGTTCGCACGTCCTGCACGCACGGCGGCAAAATCGGCGGCAACGGAATCTATGCTTTTTTTCATCTTTTCGGTATAAACCTTATAATCTTCCTTGTTCATAGGGACGCCTCCTCATCAAATTGTTGATTTAACTCTTTCGTTGCGCCATGGCAGAACGCAGGGTATATTCGGAAACCGGGACACACTCCATTCTGCGGCAGCTCTCGTATTATACCCCATGTTGTGGAAAAACGCAAGGACTTATCACGGGCAGCGGAACGCGAAAAATGCCTCCCGTCGGTTAAAACAGCAAACCGAGGGAGGCATTTTTGTCTATTTTGATAGAATGATAGGAATTCAGGTCCCGCGGATGCACGTTTGCACGCCGGTCACTTGTTGCTCCTGCGCCAGATGTGCATCTTTTCCGCCTCAGCGATCAGCTCCTCGCGGAAATCGGGATGCGCGACGGAGATCAGCGCCTCGGCGCGCTGCCAGGTCGAAAGCCCCTTCAGGTTGACCATGCCGTACTCGGTGACGATGTACTGCGTGCAGGAGCGCGGGTCGGTGGCAATGGAACCCGGCGTAAGCGTCGGGACGATGCGGCTCTTGACCGTGCCGTCCTTGCCCTTGACCGTGGAGGACATGCAGATGAAGCTCTTGCCGCCCTTCGACAGATAGGCGCCCATGCAGAAGTCCAACTGTCCGCCGGTTCCCGAAATGTGTTTGATACCGGCAGATTCGGCGTTGACCTGTCCGAAAAGGTCGCAGTCGATGGCGTTGTTGATGGAGATGAAGTTGTCGATCTGCGCGATCACGCGCACGTCGTTGGTGTAGTCGACCGGCGCCGCCATCACGTCGGGATTGCGGTCCATGTAGTCATACATCTTCTGGGTGCCCGCCGCGAACGCGTAGACCTGCCTGCCCTTGTCGAGCGCCTTGTTCTTTCCGGTGATCTTTCCGGCAAGCGCCAGATCGACGAAGCCGTCAACATACATCTCGGTGTGCGCGGAGAGGTCCTTGAGGTCAGACGTCGCCAGCACGGAGCCGATGGTGTTCGGCATACCGCCGATGCCCAACTGGAGGCAGGCGCCGTTCGGAATCTCGGGCACGACAAGGTTGGCGACCGCGACGTCCACCGGCGTGGGGTCGGCCGCCGGGGGCAGTGCGCCGACGGGAGGATTCTCGCCCTCCACCACGCAGTCAACGTCCTTGATATTGATCTCGGTACCGGTCAAGCCGAACACCCAGGGCTGGTTCTTGTTCACCTCAACAATGATCTTCTTCGCGCGCGCCAGCATGTCCGCAAGGTGGGAGGCGCCGAGCGCAAAGCTGAAATTGCCGTGCTTGTCCATCGGCGTGACCTGGATTATGGCGACGTCCACCTGCGCGTTGCCGTCGCGGTAGAAGCGCGGCAGCTCGCTGTAGCGCATGGGGGCGAAAAAGCCCTTTCCCGCAGAGATAATCTTGCGGTCAATGCCCGTGCAGTGCCAGGAATGCCAGGTAAAGTGCCCCTCGCCGTTCTCAGCCTCCGCAACCGCGGGCATCCACAGCGTCACGCCGCCGCGGAGCTTCACGTCCGTGAGCTCGTCCCTTCTCCCGGCAAGCGCCTTGTCAAGCGTGTAGGGATGGTTCGTGCACCAGCCGTAATCGACCCAGTCGCCGGACTTGACGAGCTTTACGGCCTCCTCGGCAGAGGTCAGCTTCTGTTGATAGAGCGCAGCGTAATCCATGGAACAGTCTCCTTCCAAAAATCATCTTTATGAAAGAGGACAGGCGATGCCTGTCCTCTTTTCGTTTTTTGCTATGGGGTCATTCCGCTTCGGGAATCTCCTCCGGCTCCTCGTCGGCAGCCTCGGGCGTGAGGATGGCGCGGATGCTCAGGGAGATCTTCTGCTTCTCCTCGTCGATAGCGGTGATCTTCGCGTCGACCATCTGGCCCTCGGAGAGCACGTCGCCGGGCTTGCCGATACGGCGGTCGGCGATCTGGGAGATATGGATCAGGCCGTCCACACCGGGAACGACCTCGGCAAAGGCGCCGAAGGTCATCAGCTTGACAACGCGAACGTTCGCGATGTCGCCGACCTTATAGGTCTTCATGAACACATCCCAGGGGTTCTGGGTACGATCCTTCACGCCGAGAGAGATCTTGTGCTTCTCCGCGTCAAAGGAAATGACATACACGTCGAGCTGGTCGCCGACCTTCACCACCTCGGAGGGGTGCTTGATGCGGCTCCAGGAGAGCTCGGAAATATGGACCATACCGTCCACGCCGCCGATGTCGACGAAAACGCCGTAGCTGGTCATGGACTTAACGGTGCCGTTGTAGTGCTTGCCGACCTCGATGTTGTTCCACACCTCGGCCTGAGCGGCGGCGCGCAGCTCGCTCTGGACGCTGCGGATGGAGCCGACGACGCGGCGGCGGGCACGGTTGACCTCCGTGATGCGCAGCTTGACCGGCTGCTTGACCATCGCGGTGAGGTCCGCCTCGCGGGGCTGACCGCTCTGGGAAGCGGGCACAAACACGCGGACGCCCTTGACAGAGACGACAATACCGCCCTTGTTGACCTCGGTGACAATACCGTCGAGAACGGTCTTGTCCTCAACAGCCTTCTCGATGTCCTCCCAGACCTTGACCGCGTCCAGACGCTTCTTGGAGAGGCTGGCATAGCCCTCGACGTCGTTGACGCGCTGGATGTACGTTTCGATCTCGTCGCCAATCTTGACAATGTCTTCCACCTTGGCATTGGGGTCGGCGCTGAGCTCGGAAATGGGGATGATGCCGGTCTGCTTGCAGCCCAGATCGACATAGATCTCGGTCGCGCCGATCTTGGTCACGATGCCCTTGACCTTGTCGCCGGTGTTGAGCGTCTTAAAAGACTTTTCCAGCATCTCCTCGAAGGACTCGCCCTCGGCCGCTATGGTTTCGTTTTTGACTTCTTCCGTCATGGTTGCATATACCTCCTTAATGATGCTCGCAGGCGTTGAAGCGCCGGCAGTAAGCCCCGCAGTTATGCAACCAATAAAGACGTCCGGCGAGAGCTCGTCCGCCGTCTCGATGGAAACGACGCGCGGGCAAGCCTCTTTGCAAATCTCTGTCAAATGTCTCGTGTTAGCGCTTTTGCGGTCTCCGACTACCACCATAACGTCCACTTCCGCGGCTAAAGCCGCCGCCTCTGCTTGACGTCTCTGCGTAGCTTTGCATATTGTATCACATATTTTTAGATTTGTACACTCTTTTTTCAAAATTTTTAAGCAATTTTCCCATAGCGCCCGAATACAGGTCGTCTGCGCGACCGCCAGAACAGTTTTTGCGGTGTCCAGCGCGCCGCTTTGCAAAAGGCTTTCGACCGCTTCCGGGCTCTCGCAGACCGCCGCGCCGCGGCATCTGCTGGCAATGGCGGCGACCTCCGGGTGATGCGGCTCGCCGACAATCACGACCTGCAATCCCTCCCGCTCGGCTTTTTCGACAAGCTGCTGCGTATGCCGCACGTTCGGGCACGTCGCATCGACCGGGTTCGCCCCGCGCGCATTCAGCGCCTCAAGCACCTCGCGCGGCTCGCCGTGGGAGCGGATGAGCACCGACTCCCCCGCGCGCGCCTCCGCCGGGTCCTCGATGCGGCGCATGCCGAGCGAGGAAAGGCTGCGGATCACATTTTCGTTGTGGATCAGGCTTCCGAGCATCGCCCCGCCCTTGGTGCGCGCGGTCTGCTCCGCAAGCTCCACCGCGCGCTTCACGCCGTAGCAAAAGCCCGCCGTCTCCGCCAAAATCACTCTCATGCCCGATCCTCCCATTCACGTCCGAGCGCATAGGCGCGGTGGACGATCTCCTCGGCATATCGCTGATACTCCTCCGAGGTGCCGTGGCGCGTCTCCGTCTTCGGCTCATAGGGCTCGCCGAACACGATATGCGTCATGTGAAAAAGCTTTCTCTTTGTACCCACGTATACGGGGACAAGCGGCGCGCCCGTGCGCATGGCGATCATCACGACCCCGCCCTTGGGGCGTACGTCGCCCTCATGCTCCACACGGGTCCCCTCCGGGAAAACCAGCAGATGCGCGCCGTCGCGGATCGTCTGGATTGAGGTCTTGACCGCCGCCAGATCGCTGTGCCCCCGGTCGACGGGAAACGCGCCGAGATTCTGCAAGAGCCACCAGACGAGGGGCTTTTCCGTCAGCTCCTTCTTCGCCATGATGCGCACGCGCACGTGCCGCGGCAGCGCCATGCACACGAGAAACGGGTCCATTGCGTGGGCGTGGTTCCCGCACAGCACGACGGCGCGGTTCTCCGGGACGTTCTCAAGGCCGTGGACCCGAAACGGATAGACCAGCCGGAGTAAGGGCTTGACAAAAAAATAGAATACCCTGTAAAACCTCGTCATGCGTCCACTCTCTCCCGGATCGTACGGATCAGCAGAGCCCTGCTCTGCTCAAAATCAAGGCCGGAGGTGTCCACCAGAACGGCGTCCTCCGCCTGACGCAGCGGGGCGACGTCGCGGTGGGCGTCGTTCCAGTCGCGCTGTTTAAGCTCCTCGCAGACCTCCTCGAAGGGTCTCGGCGTGCCGCGCTGCTCAAGCTCGAGGCAGCGCCGTCTGGCACGCACCTCCGCGTCGGCAGTGAGAAAGATCTTCACATCCGCGTCCGGGAGCACGACCGTGCCAATGTCGCGCCCGTCCATGATGACGCTCTGCTTCCGCGCAAGCGAACGCTGCATCTCCAGCAGAAACGCGCGCACCTCGCCCAGCGCGGACACGGCGGAGGCAAGCATGGAGATCTCCGGGAGACGGATCACGTCGCTCACATCCTCGCCGTTCAAAAACATGTGCTGCGCGCCGTCGCCGCCGTAGCGGATCGCGATGTCCAGCTCCGGCAGTATCGGAATAATCCGGGCGGCATCCTCCGTACCGATGCCGCGGCGCGAGGCGGCAAGCCCGATCACACGGTAGATCGCGCCCGTATCGACATAGGTGATCCCCAATTCCTTCGCGGCGGCTCTCGCCAGCGTGCTCTTTCCGGCGCCGGACGGCCCGTCCACCGCGACGGAATAATGCTCTTTTTTCATCTTTTTTCCTCCGTCATATCGAAGCCGCGGCTTCCCCCGCGGCCCTGCCTGTCGCCCATGCGATCTGAAGATTGAATCCGCCCGTATAGGCGTCCACGTCCAGCACCTCTCCGGCGAAGAGCAGCCCACGCACAAGCTTGGACGCCATCGTCCCCGGCTCCACCTCGCTGACCTTGACGCCGCCCGAGGTGATGATCGCCTCCTCGACGCCGCGCGTGCCCTCCGCCTCCAGCGAAAAGCTCTTGAGGGTATCCAGCAGGCGCCTGCGCTGCTCCTTCGTGATCGAATTTGCCTTCGTGTCCGCGGCGATCCCCGTGCGGCGGATCAAAACCGGCGCCATGCTGCGCGGCACCAGTCCGCCGAGTACATTGTAAAAGTCCTGATTGCTCCGCTCCGCAAGGTCCCGCAGCAGGCGTTCATCCAGTTTTTTCTCATCCAGCGCGGGCTTTAAGTCAATGGACAGCCGGTAATGGCCCTTTTCAAAATCGCGCATATGCGCGCTTGCCGAGAGGACCAGCGGTCCGCTCACGCCGAAGTGCGTGAACAAAAGCTCGCCAAGCTCGCTGAAAACCGTCTTCCCCTTCGGGTCGCGGACGGTCAGCGTCACGTTGCGAAGCGACAGGCCCTGCATTTCCGCGCAGTCCGTTCCGACGCATACCAGCGGGACCAGCGAGCCGCGCGGCGGAATGACCGTATGCCCCGCCTGCTTTGCCAGACGGTAGCCGTCCCCGGTGCTCCCCGTCGCGGGATAGGAGACCCCGCCGGTCGCAACGACGGCGGCGTCCGCCGACAATTGCCCGTTCGCGCACTTGACGCCCGCAATGCCGCCATCTTTCAGAATCAGCGCCTCGGCACGGTCCCGCACCAGCCGAACGCCCAGCCGTTTCAGCTCGCGCTCCAGCGCGGCGCTGATGTCAAACGAGCGGTCGGAAACCGGAAAGACGCGCTTGCCGCGCTCGACCTTGAGCGGGACGCCGAGCGACTCGAAAAACGCCATCGTGTCGCGCCCGGACATGTGGGAAAACGCACTGTAAAGGAACCTGCCATTACGCGGGACGTTTGCGATCAGCTCGTCGCGTTCGCTGTCATTCGTCACGTTGCAGCGGCCCTTGCCCGTGATGTTGAGCTTTTTGCCCAGCCGTTCGTTCGGCTCCAGCAGCGTGACCGACGCGCCGCCGCGCGCGGCAAAGATCGCCGCCGTCATTCCGGCAGCGCCGCCGCCGATCACTACGACCTCACTCATCTTCCACCTTCCCGAAAATCGAGTACCGCTCCCAGACGTGCTCCAGCTCGGAAAAGCTCGCCGAGACGTCCGTCCCCTTCTTGCCCGCGCAGGCAAGGATCAGCGCGTTGAGCATGCTCATCGGCGCGGCGAGGGAATCCACAAAGGAGATCATCTCATTGTGCACAAGCAGCGCGCATTCGGCAATGCGGGCAATCGGGGACATCTCGCTGTCAGTCAGGCCCGTGATGGTCGCGCCGCGCTCCCGCGCGAACTGGACCGTTTTCAGCGCGAGCTCGGAATAGCGCGGAAAGCAGATGGCAAACACCACGTCGCCGGGGCCCACGCGGAAAATCTGGTCAAAGGTCCCCGCCGCGCCGCTCTGGACCAGCGTGACGTTGTCGAAAATCAGGCGGAAATAGAAATTGAGATACCCCGCCAGGAAGGACGAGGAACGGAAGCCGATGATATAGATGCGCCGCGCGTGGGCGACGGTATCCACCACCCGGTCAAATTCCGCCGCGTCGGTCTGGTCGATCGCCATACGTATCTTTTCCATGTCGCGGTGCAGGACGTTTGTCACCAGGTCCGACCCGCCCAGAATGCCGTCGGACGCCTGAATGCGCTGGATCGACGTCAGCTTACCGCGGATCATCTCCTGCAGCGCGCGCTGCATGCTGGGATAGCCGTCATAGCCAAGCTGCGTTGCAAAGCGCACGACGGTCGACTCGCTGACCTGCACGGTCTTGCCCAGCCGGCTTGCG
>SVKP01000207.1 GCA_015068395.1 Oscillospiraceae bacterium | reverse complement strand
TGATCCTGCTGGTGCAGCTGTTCCAGACCGTCGGCACGCGCCTCGCCGTGCGCGCGGACAAGCGCCTCAAGGGCCGGGGATAACAGGATGACGGAAACGATCGACCGCGCCTATGTCCGCGCCGCGCTGCCCAAGCGCCGGGAGAACGGGCACAAGGGAGATTTTGGCAAGCTGCTGGTCGTCGGCGGCGCCGTGGGCTACACCGGCGCGCCATACCTCGCCGCGGCCGCCGCCGTGCGCTCCGGCTGCGGGCTGGTGTTTCTCGGCGTGCCCGCGTGCATCTGGGCGGTGGAGGCGGCGAAGTGCGTGAGCGCGATGCCCTTCCCCCTGCCCGACGACGGCGCGCGCCTCGCCGAGGCGGCGTTTGACCCGATCATGGACAGGCTCTGCGGTTGCGACGTGCTGGCGCTGGGCCCCGGGCTGGGGCGCGGCGAGGGCGTCCGCGCGCTCGTCGACAGGCTCGTGCGGGAAGCCGAACAGCCCGTTGTGCTGGACGCCGACGGGCTCAACGCGCTCTCCCTGTCCACGCTGGACGAGAGAAAGGAGCGCACGACGATCCTCACGCCCCACGACGGGGAGCTGGCGCGCCTGCTGGGTATCTCTCTTGCCGAGCTTGCCGAACGCGACCGGGTGGAGACGGCACGGGACTTCGCGCTCTCGCACGGCTGCGTGCTCGTGCGCAAGGGCCACCGCACGCTGGTCGCCCTGCCGGACGGACGCGTGCTTGAAAATACCTGCGGCGGCAGCGCGCTGTCCAAGGGCGGCAGCGGCGACGTGCTCACCGGGCTGATCGCCTCGCTGCTGGCGCAGGGGGCGGACGCGGCGCGTGCGGCGGCGTGCGGCGTGTGGCTCCACGCCCGCGCGGGGGACGTCCTCGCCGGGCGGATGACCGCATACTGCGCCGCGCCGGAGGACCTGCTCACGGAGGGCCTTTGCGCCGCGTTTGGGGAGTGTGCCGAGCATGGATGAATTTCTCAAAACCTGCCTGATTGTCTGTCCGCTGGTGTTTCTCGCGGGCTTTGTCGACTCCGTCGCGGGCGGGGGCGGCATCATCTCCCTGCCCGCGTATCTGATGGCGGGGCTCCCGGCGCATCTTGCCGCCGGGACGAACAAGGTCGTCAACGGCTGCGGCACACTGACGGCGACGGTGAAATACTTCCGCAACGGCAAGGTGCGCCTGCGCCCCGCCGTCGTCGCGGCGGTGTGCGCGCTGCTCGGCGCCGCGCTGGGCGCGCAGCTCGCCTCCATGATCCCGGAGACTGCGCTCAAGACGCTGATGCTCGTCGCGCTTCCCTGCGTGGCGGTGTTTCTCGTCGTCAAGCGGGACTTTGGGCTTGACGACGCGCCCGCCGCCGAGCCGGAGCCGCGGCGCGAGATCATCGTCTCCGCGCTCATCGGGCTGGGCATCGGCTGCTACGACGGGCTGCTGGGGCCGGGGACCGGCACTTTCATGATCCTCTGCTTCACGGCGTTCCTCTCCATGGACCTGCTCACCGCGTCGGGCTGCTCAAAGGCGGCAAATCTCGCCTCCAACGCCGGCAGCGCTGTGGTGTGGATATTGCACGGCTCCGTGCTCTGGAAGCTGGCGCTGCCTGCCGTGTTTTGCAGTATCCTCGGCAACGTCTGCGGCGCGCGCTACGCGCTCCGGGGCGGCAGCAAGAAGATCCGCGGCATGATGTTCGTCGTGCTGGGGCTTCTCTTCGCGAAAATGCTCTATGAGCTTCTGACCTGACGGATGGCATATTGCTGCTTTGCCCTGCTTTTATGCCGCTGCGCTGAAAAAGAATGGGCGGTGTGAAAAAACGCCGGTTTTTTCACACCACCCTACTTTTTTATTCCGTCTGCGCCGCGACTGCTTTGTGCTCCGGCAGCTTTGCGAGGAAGAGGCAGTAAACGAGGGATACGACGATCGTCGTCCCGATGTACGCCCAGTCGCCCGCCGTGGTGTCCCTGCCAAAGAGGGAGAGCGCGTTGTTCAGCGAGTGCGCGAGGACGCCGGGCAGCATGCTTTCGCTCTTGTAAAACGCCATCGTGAACAGGAAGCCCCACGCGACGGCGAAGAGCACCTGCATCACAGTTACCCATGTCGCCTGCCCTGTGAAGAGGTTGACGAAGTGCCCGACACCGAAGGTCAGCGCAACGACGATAATCGAGACCTTTACGCCGCTTTCCGGCAGCATTGCCCGGAAGAGGAAGCCGCGGAAGATCATCTCCTCAACGTAGCCGACCACCAGCATGGACAGCACCGCGAACACCAGCCCAAGCCCCTGCTCGGAGGGCTCGAAGCCGTCCCACACGTTGCCCGTGGCGAGCAGCAGCATCGGAAGGAAGTGGAGATACCGCTTCGCGTCCTTCGGCCAGCCCTTTAGACCGTATTTTTTCTCCAAATGGTTCCGCTTTACGAAAACAGTGATGACCGCGGCGACGGCAAGGAGCGCGAGCAGCATCCACGGGCTCGCGTCGCCGAAGCGGCCCCGGATCGGGGCGAGCACCAGGCAGTAGACGAGGATCCAGCCCACCGCAAACAGAACCTCTCTTTTTTGATACAGCTTATACATCCTCCTGTCCTTTCCGAAGCGCGCCCATGCCGTGGAAAACGGTTTCCAGCACTCTGGCGCTGCGCTTCTCGTCATATTCCATCGAATTGTTTGCCAGCAGGCTTGCCAGTCCGTGCACGACGGCGAAGAACGCGAGAAAGCGCTCCTTTGCCTCCTCCCTGCCGATGTGCTGGCCCGCCGCCATCACGTCCAGGACGCTCCGCAGCTCTGGGTTTTCCAGCAGCGCCGCCATATCCATGCCGCCGAAGCGGTCCGTCTGGAACAGGAGGCGGAAGAGGTGCTTTTCCTCATACCCGAAGCGCACATAGTTCAGCCCCATGGCGAGCATGGGGTTTTCCGCCGTGCCCTCCCGTGGCAGGATGTACGCGCTGTGGTATTTGTCCGCCCGGCGGTAGACCGCCTCGCGGATCTCGTCCACGGTTCGGAAGCAGTACAGCACCGGCTGCGTCGAGCAGCCGAGCCGCTGCGCGATCGCGCGCGCGTTGAGGCTCTCGTGCCCCTTTTCGCGCACCGTCTCGAACGCGGCGTCCAAAACCATCTCCCTTGTCACCTTCGCCTTGGGCGGCATGGCTTCACCCTCTCGATGTTTTATGACTATTGTTATATAACCAGGATTATACATTCTTTTTCGTATTTGTCAAGCGTTTTTTTCGGCTTGCACCGATTTCCCTTGTGTGGTATGATGAAGCGTAATCTAATGGGAAGGAGCCGCGCAAATGGATTGGTTTCCTCTGCTCAACTCGCTGCGCATCGCCGCGATCTCGACCGTGATCGTCTTTTTCCTCGGCATTGCGGCGGCGTACTATATCGCAAAGCTGCCACGCGGCGTCAAGGGCGTGCTGGACGTGGTGCTCATGCTGCCGCTCGTCCTGCCGCCGACGGTGGTGGGCTTTCTTCTGCTGCTTCTGCTCGGTCCGAACCACCCGCTGGGGGCATGGGTGTTGGAGACATGGAACGTCAGGCTCGTCATGCAGTGGTGGTCCGCGGTCTTCGCCGTCGCCGTTGTCGCCTTCCCGCTGATGTACCGCACCGCGCGCGGTGCGTTTGAGGGCTTTGACTCCACGCTCGCCGACGCCGGACGCACGCTGGGGCTTTCCAACAGCTATATCTTCTGGCACATCCGCATGCCTTCCTGCCGGAAGGGCGTCCTTGCCGGCGCGGTGCTCGCCTTTGCCCGCGCGCTGGGCGAATACGGTGCAACAAGCATGCTGGCGGGCTATGCCCCCGGCAGGACCGCGACGATCTCCACCGAGGTCTATCAGCTCTGGAACACGGGCGAGGACGCGGCGGCGCTGAAATGGGTGCTGGTCAACCTTGCGATTTCGGTGGTGTTGCTGGTGGTGATGAACCTGCTGGAAAAGCGCGAGGGGAGGAGGTGAGCCCATGCTTTCGGTGAACATTCACAAGGAGTTGGAGGAATTCACGCTCAATGTGCAGTTTGAGACGAACGGCGGCGTGATGGCGCTGCTGGGCGCGTCCGGCTGCGGCAAAAGCATGGCGCTCAGGTGCATCGCGGGACTGGAAACGCCGGACCGCGGACAGATCATGCTGGACGACCACGTTCTCTTCGACAGCGAAAAGCGCATCAACCTCCCGCCGCAGAAGCGGCGCGTGGGCTATCTGTTCCGGCAGTACGCGCTGTTTCCGGGCATGACCGTGCGGCAGAATCTGCTTGCCGCGGTGCACAGCCTCCCGCGCGAGAAGCGGAGGGAGACCGTGCGCGAGATCGAGCGCACCTTCCGCCTGGATGGGCTGGAGGGCCTGTATCCCCGTCAGCTCTCCGGCAGTCAGCAGCAGCGCGCCGCGCTGGCGCGCGCGATCGCCGCGAAGCCGGACTGCCTGCTGCTCGACGAGCCGTTTTCCGCGCTGGACACCTATCTGCGCTGGCAGACCGAGCTGGAGCTCAGCGAGCTGCTGCGGCGCTATGAGGGCGACATCATCTTTGCCTCCCACGACCGCGACGAGGTCTACCGCCTCTGCGAGACCGTCTGCGTCCTCTGCGATGGCAAGAGCGAGGAGCAGGCTGCCGTGCGCGATTTGATGGCGGCGCCGCACACGGTCAGCGCGGCGCTGATCTCCGGGTGCAAGAACTTCTCCCGCGTGCGCCGCATCGACGCACGGCACGTCCAATGCATCAACTGGGGCGTGACGCTCGAAACCTCGCAGGAGGTGTCCGGTGTGTGTACCTATGCGGGCATACGCGCCCACCGGCTGCACATCGCCAAAAGCGGCGAGCCGAACCGCTTCGACGCGCGCGTCGTGCGCGTAATCGAGGACACGTTTTCCATCATTTTGATGCTTGCACCCGACGGCGGCAACGCGCTGCTGCGCATGGAGCTGTCGAAGGAGGAGTGGGCGTCGCTTCGCAACCCGGACATGCTGCTGCTGGGGATCGCGCCGGAGCACGTGATGACGCTCTCCGGCGAGCTGTGATGAGATCGGAGGCCGGAATGGAGGACTTTACCCATTTCAATGAGCAGGGGCGCGCCCGGATGGTGGACGTGTCCGGTAAAGAGCCGACCCTCCGCACGGCGACGGCGGCGGGCACGGTGTATATGCTGCCCTCGACCGCGGAGGCGATCCGCAGCGGCGGCGTACCCAAGGGCGACGTGCTGTCCGTGGCGCAGGTCGCGGGCATCATGGCGGCGAAGCGCACGGGCGAGATCGTCCCGATGTGCCACCCGATCCCCCTCACCGGCGCGGACGTCCGCTTCAAGCTGGGCGAGGACCGCGTCGACATCGAGGCAACCGTGCGCTGCGTGGGCGTGACCGGCGTGGAAATGGAGGCGCTGCACGCGGTCACGGCGGCGGCGCTGACGGTCTACGACATGTGCAAGGCGCTGCAAAAGGACATGGTGATCTCCGACGTCCGGCTTTTGGAGAAGACCGGCGGGAAATCGGGAGATTACCGCCGAAAATGAGCGTTATTGGCTTTGAAAAGCAAACGGAGGAAAACGCAATGGAGTATACCGCAAGAGTCATTACAGTCAGCGACAGGAGCTTTCGCGGCGAGCGCGTCGACGAGAGCGGCCCCGCCGTGGCGGAGCTGCTGCGCAGCGCGGGCTACAACGTGGACAAGATCGTGCTCGTCCCGGACGAGGTGGCGCAGATCGAGCAGGCGCTGGTGGAGGCGGCACAGGGCGGCGTGGCGCTGTGCATCACCACGGGCGGCACGGGCTTCGCGCCGCGGGACGTGACCCCGGAGGCGACGCTTGCCGTGTGCGACAAGCTGGCGCCCGGCATCCCGGAGGCGATGCGCGCGGCGTCGGCGAAGATTACGCCCCACGCTATGCTCTCCCGCGCACAGGCGGGCATTCTGGAGCGGACGCTGATTGTCAACCTGCCCGGCAGCCCCAAGGGCGCGCGGGAGAATCTGGAGGCGGCGCTTCCCCTGTTCGACCACGGGCTTGCGATGCTGCGCGGCGGTCAGGCGGACTGCGCGAAGGAAAACAAGTAAAAAAATGCCGCGGGCACAGCCGAAAACAGCTGCCCGCGGCATCATTATACGGTTATCAGAGAACACCCTTTAAGAAAATTTCCAGCCCGATAAAGATCAGGATCGCGCCGCCGAGGATGCTCGCCTTGCCGGAGAGCCTTGTGCCCGCGGCGCGCCCGATGCGCAGTCCGCCCATGCAGATGCCGAAGGTGACGGCGGCGATAATCAGCGAGCAGGCGAGCGCCGCGTGAAAATCATACTCCGCGATCGTGAAGCCGACGGAAAGCGCGTCGATGGAGGTGGCGACGCCCTGCACCATCAGCGCGCCGAAGCCTACGCCGGAGGGTTCCTCCGCCGCTTCGCCGCCGCGCAGGCCCTCGCGCAGCATCGACCCGCCGATCCACGCCAGCAGCGCGAGCGCGATCCACGGGATGAAGCGCTGGAACGCCGTGAACTTTTCGACCAGCGTATGCACGCAGACCCAGCCGAGCATCGGCATGAGGAACTGGAACCCCGCGAAGGTCCCGGCGATGGCGCACTCGCGCCCGAGCTTCATGTCCGTCTCGTTCAGCCCGTTTGCCAGCGAGACGGAAAACGCGTCCATCGCAAGTCCGACGCCGAGCAGTATACTGTTGAAAATAAATACAGCATCCATAACAGGTTGAGATTATATGCCGCGCGCAGGCATTTTTCAAGAGCTGTTTTTCGGGTTTTTCTGATTGGCAGCGCCCGCGGCGGCGTGGGAAAGCGGTTGATTTTCCACATGCTTCTTGCTATAATACACCATAGTACCGCGATAAATGGCGGAGGTGGTCGTATGGATCAGACTGGAACTAACACGCAGGTGCGGCAAAAGCGCACGGTGCTCGTGGTGGAGGACAACGAAATGAACCGCGAGCTGCTCTGCGCGCTGCTGGCGGACGACTATACCGTGTTGGAGGCGGAGAACGGGCTTGTGGGGCTGAAACAGCTCAACGCGCACAGCGGCGAGATCGCTTTGATTATGCTGGACGTGTACATGCCAGAGTGCGACGGCTTTGAATTCCTCACCCGCAAGCGCGAGGACCCGCGCTTCGACACCATACCCGTCATCATGATGACGGCGAGCAGCACCGTGGACGACGAGATCCGCTGCCTGGAGCTGGGCGCGAGCGACTTCATCACCAAGCCCTACAACGCCGAGGTGATGAAAAACCGCATGAAGGGGCTTATCCGCCTGCGCGAGTCCTCCGCGATGCTGGGCCAGCTGGAGATCGACGCGCTGACCGGGCTTCTCAGCAAGGAATTCTTCTACCATGAGCTCGAGCAGGCGCTGCGCGAGGACCCGGACGGGCGCTACGATCTGGTTTGCAGCGACGTGGAGAACTTCCGCGCGATGAACGACCGCTACGGTACGGAGCACTGCGACCGCTTCCTGCGCGCGCTGAGCGAGGACTATACGCGCCGCCTGCCGGGGCTTCTGTTCGGCGGGCGCATCGGGGCGGACGTATTCGCCTTTCTGCTTCCCCACATGGAGGACGCCTCGGAGACGAGGCTTGCCCCCGGCGGGCAGGATGGGCGCTTTGGCAGGTTCGTGGTCAAGACGGGGCTTTACGCCGACATTGACCACTCGTTAGCCGCGGCGGCGATCTGCGACCGGGCGACGCTTGCCATCTCAAAGATCAAAAAGGCGTTCGGCTCCAATTTCGCGCGCTATGACGACGAGATGCGCGCCGACCAGCTGCGCAGCCACCAGATCGAGCAGACGATGGAAGCGGCGCTGGCGGAGCGGCAGTTTGTCGTCTACTACCAGCCCAAGCACGACCTGCACACGGGGCTGACCGGCGGCGCGGAGGCTCTGGTGCGCTGGATCAGCCCGGAGATGGGCTTCGTCAGCCCGGGGCGCTTCATCCCGCTGTTCGAGCGCAACGGCTTTATCACCAATCTGGACTTCTACATCTGGGAGGAGGTCTGCCGCGAGCTGCGCCGCTGCCTTGACGAGGGGCTGCCCGTGGTGCCGGTGTCGGTCAACGTTTCCCGGCGCGATTTCGAGTCCCCGGAGCTCTCGCGCAGCATCGCGGAGCTGGCGGACCGCTATGGGCTGGACCACGCGCTGCTGCACATCGAGCTGACCGAGTCGATGTACTCCGACAACCCGGCGCAGATCGCCGAGACGCTGGAGGCGCTGCACGCCGACGGGTTCTTTATCGAGCTGGACGACTTCGGCGCGGGCTATTCGAGCCTGACGAGCCTCAACACGCTGACGCTGGACGTGATGAAGATCGACATGAGCCTTATCCGCCAGGCGACGGCGACGAACGACTACAGCATTTTGCGCTTTGCGACCCTGCTGGCGGACGGCATGCGCCTCAAGACCGTGGTCGAGGGCGTGGAGACGGCGGAGCAGGTGGCGGCGCTGAAGGTGCTCGGCTGCGACTACATTCAGGGCTATTTTTTCTCGAAGCCGCTGCCGGTGCAGGAGTATGAGGAATATTTGAAGGCGCATTGCGGCGCGGAGGTGAAAGCATGACGGTGCAGGAGCTATACGAGGCGGCGGGCGGCAGCTATGAGAGCGCCAAGCGCGTGATGCAGCTCGACAGGCTGATCGAGAAATTCATATTAAAATATTTAAACGATACGTCGTTTGACAAGCTGCGCGCGTCGTGGGACGCACGCGACGCCGTCGGCACGTTCGAGGGCGCGCACGCGATGAAGGGCGTCTGCGCCAATCTGGGCCTTGACGCGCTGAGCGCGCTCGCGAGCGAGCTTGCCGAGGAATTCCGCCCCGGCAACGCGCGCGCGCTCACCGACGCCGAGGTGCAGGAGCGCGTCGACGCCCTCCGCGCCCGCCACGAGCAGGCAATACAGGCGATCCGCGCCTACGCGGAGGAAAAGGGCTGAGGGCACTCCTTCCGTCACGCGCTTTGCGCGTGCCACCTCCCTCAAGGAGGGAGGCTAGGAAAACGTTCTCTTGGGCTCCCTCTTAGAGGGAGCTGTCATCGAAGCTGACTTTTCGATACGTCGTAAAGTAGAGGGAGCCCCCCAACATATTGTGCCACCCTTCCCCAAAACACATGCCGCGTGGACAGGATGTTGTGAAAACGCCTGTTTCATGCGGTTTGTTACATTTCGCGTAATATTACAGTTATGTTACGAATGGACAAAAACACTTGCTTTTTTTTGGGCAATCGGTTATCTTATGCTTGCCGAAGACCAGAGGGGGAAGTGTTGGGCGTCCCGGTTTAGTTACGGGAACGGCTAGCCCCGGTAAGTGAGCCGGAAATCCCGACGCCAGCTCAAAGGAATTCGACAAATTTTAGAAAGGAGAGTAACTGCTTATGAAAAAGTTACTCGCGTTGGTTCTGGCGCTCGTCATGACCCTTGGTCTGGCGACGGTTGGCTCCAACGCCGCGTTCAAGGACGAGGACAAGATCGGTGACGACTACAAGGAAGCCGTCGCGGTTGTCAGCGCCATTGAAGTCATGCTGGGTGATGAGGACGGCTTCCGTCCCACCGACACCCTGAAGCGCTCCGAGGGTGCGAAGATCGTCGCTTACCTCGTCGCGACCAACAAGGTTGCTCAGGGCCTTGAGGGTTCTGGCACCAAGTTCACCGATGTGCCTGCCAGCCACTGGGCTGCCGGCATGGTCGAGTACTGCGCCACCAACGGTATCATCGGCGGCGTGGGCGACAACAAGTTTGATCCCGATGGGAAGCTCACTGTTGTTGCTTTCGCGAAGATGATGCTCACCTCCCTGGGCTATGACGCTCAGATCGAGGGTTACGTCGGCGGCGACTGGGCGACCAACGTCATGACTCGCGCGCAGCGCGCCGGTCTGATGAAGGGCCTGGACGGCGTGAAGCCGACTGACGAGATCACCCGTGAGCAGACCGCTCAGATGATCTTCAACACCCTGAAGACCGCCATCGTTGAGTACGACGCCAAGATTGCTGTCAGCGTCAACGGCGCGGACGTCTCCGTCGGCAACAGCAATGCCAAGCCCGTCACCAACGAGGAGCTCGGCAAGCAGACGATCTACAACACGCAGGTCAACGCCCAGCAGGTCAACGCTCAGGGCCTCCAGGGCGGCGCTTACGTGGTTGAGTTCGCCGAGCAGTATTATCCCCAGCTGATCCGCAGCGAGGGTGAGGACACCTTCGGCCGTCCGACCACCATCTGGACCTTTGCCAGAGAAGAGCTCGGCAGCTGGACCAACAAGGACCTCCTGGTCGCCACTTGGACCGAGGCGATCAAGGGCTCCGTGGTCTACAAGGCCGTCGGCGGCGTTGCTTATCAGTACTATGACAAGCAGGTCTGGGAAGACGGTTGGGAGATCGAGTCTGTTGATGTCAACATCAACAACGGCAACGTGATCAGATATCACGATGAGAACCCGAGATGGATCAACGCGGCTGTCCCGGCTGGTCTTCTTGTCAACTACGATGAGATCAACTCCAAGGGCACTTGGCTGGATTGCAGCGGCGACGGCACTGTGCTCGAGCTGTACGTTGACGACCGCGCGGGCAACGAGTATGTCCGTCTCGTCGCCATCAACACCTACCTCGGCGAGGTCCTCGCGGACTCCAACGGCAAGACCGCTCAGCTCGGCGTGTACGAGTCTCAGTGGGATACCCAGGTTGCCCGCAAGGCTCAGACGAGCACCAGCGAGCTGAACAAGCTCGAGGGTCTCAAGCAGGGCGACATGGTCCTCGTCAACGAGGTCCGTCCCTATGCTCTGAATGCTGCTACGAACACCTATCTGTTCGCTTCCAACAAGGTTTCTGTCATTGCCACCGAGAAGGCTCCCAAGCTCGAGGGCGTGTATATCAGCAAGTACACTGCTGATACCGATAAGCACGAAGTGCTTGATGACGACTGCATGGAATCCATCGTTGCGGACGGCAAGGAAATGACGGTCGGCAAGTTTGCTCTGTGGCAGAGAGAGATCCTCCACGAGTACTACCTCGAGACCCTGAAGGGCTTCACCTACAATGTCTACACTGACCTCTATGGTTATGTGCTCGGCATTGAGGAGAACACCAGCGACTCCAACTTCGTCTTTGTCGTTGGCTCCGACACCAAGGCCAGCAACATTGCGAACACCTCCTACACCGCTAAGCTGATCTATCTGGACGGCACCACCGAGGACGTCACCGTCAAGCTGGGCAGCAGAGCCAGCAACCTCGCGAAGGCTGCCCTGACGGGCGGCGCCGGCAACCGCGGCAACGCGAACGTCAACGCCTGGTTCTCCTTCTCCAAGGATGACAACGGCGCGATCACGCTGCGCGACATCGTTGATCCGTCCGATACTCAGGGCGCCCGCACCATGCAGTGGGCTTCCGTGATCGACGGCACCAACACCAACGTGAGCGATCCCGAGATCAGCTCCCGCGTCACCACCCTGCCCATCAAGAACACCGCTGTCGGCGGCACCTCCGTTGTCTACGGCAACGATGAGACCGTCTACGTCACGGTTAAAGCGGGCGACATCTCCGGCGTCGGCACCGGCCCGAACGCGATCACCGAGGTTCTCGGCGCGAGCAAGGGCATCAAGAACACCGCGATCAACGCCGACAACACTGCCGGCCTGACCACCGCCATCCCCGGCGTCGGCAATGCTGATACCTTCTATCTGTTCAAGTCCAGCGGCATGATCATCGCGGCTGTCGTCGTCGGTCAGGACGCCGGTGTTGCGAAGAACTTCGTCTACATCGTGAAAGGTCCTTATGCCCGTCAGTACGACAAGCGCTACATCGACCACTATGAAGCCATCGTGGACGGCAAGTATGTTGACGACCTGGTCGTTGACACGCTCGAGACCGGCACCACCGATCTGGACAGCAAGCTCGTCGCTGACCGCCTGCACCAGGTCGTCTATGACAAGGACGGCGTTGTGATCCGTGTTGCCAATGAGACTGCCGAGTTTGATACCGCTCGCAACATGTGGCTCCAGAGCGCCGGTCTTGCCGAGCGCGGCGCCAAGGATCTGAAGACTGACGACAACAAGAAGGCTGGCTACAGCTACACGGTCGTCTTCGCTGACGACGTGATGCAGGATGGCTACACCCTCGTCATCAACAAGAACCATGGCTACAACCAGAGCTACGTTCTGGTCAACTCCAACGCGAAGTTCTGGGTCCGCGGTGCTTCTGGCTACACTGAGTATTCCGGCAGCCTCAGCTCCGCTCTCGCCATGGCGAGAGAGGCGGGCAACGGTGAGCGTCGCTACATCACCGAGATCACCGCTGTGATCGACAGCTCCAACGGCTTTGCCAAGGAAGTCATCATCAACACCGCCAAGAAGGCCAACACGAATGCCACTGCGCTGAACAACACTCTCGCGACGAACGGCTTTGCTACGATCACCAACGAGATTATCGATGGCAACGTTGTTGTCCCCGCTAATGCTACGCTCCAAATCGCCGGCACTGTCCTGATTGCGAACGGCAACCTCACGGTTGAGACGGGCGCTCAGGTCATCGGCACCACCAGCAAGGCGGTCCTCGAGGTCTCCGGCGCGGTCGTCGTTGACGGCGGCTCCATCGACAATCTCGCGGTCCTGCGCGGCAGCGCTCTCAACATGACGAACGGCGCCACTGTTGGCGGTGTTCAGAACACCGTGAACGGCTGGAATGCCACCATCGACCTGGTCGACTTCGCCCAGATCAAGGTTGGCTGCGATCTGCGCGCCAACATCCTCAAGGCTGAAGAGCTCATCCTCGTTGGTGACGAGAACACCTATGTTGGTGTCTATGCCTGGCTCGACGTTGACTCGGTCGTCTTCGAGAACACCAAGAACGACGCCACGCTCGACCTGAACAACATCGACGTCGAAGAGCTGGCCACCATCCCCAATCTCCATGTCGAGAAGGGCACGGCCAAGATCCTTGGCAACAATGTTGTCGTCGAGCAGAAGGACGGCAAGGGCACCACCTCTCAGCCTATCGTCGGCAAGGTCACCTACAAGGTCTCCGGCAGCGATGACAAGCACAGCGTCTATGCCAACAAGGGCGACACTGTTACCATCGAGTTCAACATTGAGATCGACGGCAACAAGCTTGAGTCCAAGAGCGAGCTCGTCAGCGATCTGGTCAAGAAGAGTGGCAACACCTTCGAGTTCAAGATCCTGGAAGAGATCAAGGAAGATACGCAGGTTGAATTCACTGCTGCTTCCGCGAAGAACACTGGCAACGCGAAGGACGAAGAGGTTGCTGCTCCTACGCCGGTCGTGATCGTCATCGGTGTGGCTGAGGAAGAGTAATTTCTCCCACATGTGACCGGTTCTGATCGAACCTAAGCTCAAAAACTTTCCCCCGCGCGAAAGCGCGGGGGGAAGTTTTTTGCGTTCTTAGCCTCCCTCCATGAGGGAGGTGGCACGCGCGCAGCGCGTGACGGAAGGAGTCGAAGCTGTCTTTTTGTTGCTTTTTGTCGGATGCGGTGCTATTCTATCTTTGCTGCCGCGTCTCCGGCCGGAAAGGAGGCGAAAGCCGTGGACGGAATCTCCACCTTCATCCTTTCTGTCGTGGCGGGTGTAGTTGCCTGCTACATCTGCAAATGGCTGGACAGAAAGTAGGGCAGCAACAGCCTGCGGTCGGTCATACCGCGCGTACATAGTGTTATGACGTGAAATGGCAAGGAACCCCCGGAAGAGTTGCCGCTCTTCCGGGGGTTCCGCTTGCTTTGCCGTGTAGGAATTCTCCACCTTTGCCTACGTATTTATGATACGCCCGAAGGCGGGAATTGTCAACCAGTTTTTCGGTCTCCTTTCGGCGACTCCTTCCGTCACGCGCGCAGCGCGTGACGGAAGGAGCTCCAAACGGCGCTTGACAGATTCCGCGAAAACCGTTACAATAGAGCGACACTATAATGGGAAAGAAGGCGTATTCCCGATGGGAAACACAAATACAAAAAACGAGGGCACACTGCTTTCCTCGGCGCTTTGCGCGGTGCTCGCCGTCGTGTTCGCCGCCCTGGGCTGGCTGGCTTATAATGAGGTTTGGTACAAGGGCGTTACGATCCTCGCGGGCGTCGGTATCCTCGCGCTGCTGTGGCTGGGCGATCTCAAGCGGCTTGGCAAGCTGCCGTCGCTGCTGCTGCTTGCGCACGCGGCATTCACCATGCTGTCGATCTTCTGGGCGGTTTCCGGCAAGTTTTTCCTCGGGCGCTACCCCACCACGTTCATCGCTTCGTTCTTTTTCCTCTACGCGGTGCTCCGCGGCAAGGGCAGCGCGCTGTTCGCGCGCCGCGCCATGTCGGTGAGCGTGGGGATATCCACCATCTATGCCGTGCTCGGCGTGGAGGCGGTCTCCACGGGCGTGTTCAAGGCGTTTTCCGATTCGTTGTTTGGCGAGGGCGTGCTGGAGATCGGCATGCGCAACAGCCGCCTGTACGGCGTATTTGCCAACTGCAACATTGAGGCCTCGTTTTACGCGCTGGGCATCCTGCTGAGCGTGGCGCTGATTTGCGCCAATCAGAAAAAACCGCTTTCTCGCGCGTTCTGGATGTTCGCGCTGGTGTGCAATGCCTACGCGATGATCCTCGGCATCAGCATCGGCGCCATCGGCTGCTTTGCCGTCGCCGTGGTCGTTTACCTGATTGCCGCCGGGAAGGAGCGCGGCGCGGTGCTTTCGCGCATGCTGCTCGGCGCGGCGGCGTCCATCGCGGCGGTGCTCGTCGAGATCGGGCCGCTGCACAATGCGCGCACTGCTGCCATGTGGCTGGTGATGTTCGCATTTGCCGCGCTTGCCGCATTTGCCGAGATGATTTTCGGCGAGCGCTTTGCGTCCGCGCTTTCAAAGCATGAAAAGGCGACCATCGGCGCCTCCGTCTGTGTGCTGGCGCTTGCCGCGGCGTATCTGATCGTCGGCGCGCAGCTCACGGGACCGCATACCTTCACCGAATCGAGCAAGAGCATCCAGCGCAGCGCGGTCCTCAAGCCGGGCGAGCAGACCATCACGCTGGACGCGGACGAGGGCGTCAAGGTCACGATTGAGTCACAGAGCCTGGAACAGGTTATGACGTCTTCCAGACAGAAGGTTTATGAAGGCACCGCGCAGGAGCTCAACGGCGCAAAGCTCGACGTCTCGCAGGACAGCGTCGTGTGTATCTTCACGTTCAGCGGAAAGGCGGGACAGGAGATCCGTTCGGTGGTCTCCGGGTCCACGAAGGTCCCGCTGGGCTACACCATTCTGCCGAACTTTATCGCACGCCGTCTGGTGAATCTCTCCGGCAGCCATTCCGTGCTCCAGCGTGTGATGTATTGGCAGGACAGCCTGAAGCTCTTCCGCCTCAGCCCGCTCGTGGGGCTTGGCGACGGCGCGTTCGGGTCGGCAATCACGTTCGTGCAGAGCTATGAGTACGAGAGCGTCCACAGCCACAACCAGTTCCTGGAGTCTCTGATCGAGGGCGGTATCATCGGCTTTGTGCTGTTCACCGGCGCCGTGGTGGTTTTTGGCGTTTCGCTGGTGAAGGCGCGGAAAAAGGAAAGAAAAAACGCGTGGCTCTACCCGGTGCTCTGCGCGGAGTTTACCATGAGCACGCTGCAAATGTTCTGGGACGTGACGATGTTCGTGGCGGTATTCGCCGCAATGATCTATATGCTCTATGGCGTTATCGCGGAGACCTGCGCCGCGCCGCTGAGCTTTCAGAAAAAGCCGGAGGATGAAGCGGAGCTGCCGCCCTATGCGGAGCCCCGCGCAAGCGCCGCGTCGGCGGAGACGTCGCCGCTCGTCCGCGTCGTCTGCTGCATCCTGCCGCTGCTGTTCATCGTGAGCGTGGGCTGCAACATGCACGCGTATAAGCTCGCGCGCCAGAAGGTCAGCTCGCTCGACGAGTTTATGAGCTGCCTCGCCGCGGCGGAGAAGTGGGACCTCTACGAAAAGAACGATGAAAAGCTCTCCTATGTGCGCGCCGCGATGGAATATGACACGGACGGCACCTATGCCGCGCAGGCGGACGCGTACGCGAAGGAGCTTTCGAAGGTGCAGTCCAACTCGATCCCGTATATTCTGATGCTCTACTACCTCAGCGGCGGCAGGTATTACGAGGCGGTCGATGAGGCGATGCTCGCCGCGCGCTGGTCCGCGTCGGATTCCGACATGTGGAACGACTGTATCGACGTGCTCAAGCAGGTGTTCATCGACACCGGCGAGAACTCCCCCCTGCTGGGGAGCAGTGATCTGCTGTACAAGCTGATGGACTATCAGAACATGCTCACGCAGCGCGACGCGAATTCCATCAAGCCGATCAAGCTCAAGAAAAACAGCAAGGCGTTCTTTGAAAAGCTCAACGAGGTCTACGCCGTCCGCACCGATCCCGACGCCATGCGCCTTGTGCTTGCCGGAGAGTGAGCATGAACGCAAGGCTCATACGGGGTATCCGTGTCGCCCAATGGCTGTTTCTGCTGCTGACGCTGGCGTTTATCTGGGGGAATTCCTGTATTCCGGTCGCAGTCTCGGACGAGCAGAGCAAGACCGTGACCGAGCATGTGAAGCCCCAGCTGGAGGCGGCGGTCGGCAAGGGAAAAGTGACCAATCAATTGGTGCGCAAGCTTGCGCATTTCACGGAGTTCGCGGCGCTGGGCTTTCAGATCCTGCTGCTGCGCCGGGAGAATACGCCGCTGTCCGCGGCGCGCGCCGCCGAGCTGGGCTTCTTCGCCGCCTTTAGCGACGAGAGCATTCAGGTCCTCTCAAACCGCGGCGCGCAAATCACGGACGTCTGGCTGGACACGGCGGGCGTGGCGTTCGGCGTCCTCGCGGCGCTCCTGCTCCGCTTTTTGTACCTGCGGCTGCGTAGGAAAAAAGAATAGCAAAAATCTTCCTGGGACGGTATGTGTCCCGGGAAGATTTTTTGTCAAACCAGTTTCAGTTTCCCAGCCAGATCGAGTCGACCGCGTGGGGGATCAGCTCGGGCAGCGTCATGTGCGCCGCCTCGCCCTTCGCATTGAGGCAGATGACCTCCATGCCGGGGCCAAACTCGTTGAGGACCTGGCGGCACGCGCCGCAGGGCCAGCAGAAATCCTCGCAGCGGCCCGCGATCACGATGCGCTTGAATTTCCGATGCCCCTCGCTCACCGCCTTGAACGCCGCGGTGCGCTCGGCGCAGTTCGACAGCCCGTAGCTGGCGTTTTCAACGTTGCAGCCCGTGAACACTGCGCCGTCCTCGCACTCCAGCGCCGCGCCGACGGGGAATTTCGAGTACGGGCAGTAGGACAGGTCCAGCATGGCGACCGCTTTTTCGATCAGTTCCTTTTCCGTAGCCATAGAAAACCTCCTATTTTTACCAATCCACGCCGAGCGGCGGGCGGACGTCGACGTCCATGATGTCCTTTGCGTCATAGAATTGCAGATAGCGCTCGCGCGAGTGCCGGAAGGTCGTTCCGTCCGGGTGCAGACGGTCGCAGATCACCGCGCAGATGTCCTTCTTGATGTAGCTGAACGAGTTGATGCCCACGCTCGCGAAGATGCGGAAGCCCTTGCTCTGCAAATACTTGAAGTTCTCGCCGGTGTTGTGCCAGTCGTCGCCGTCGGGACGGCCGCCGTGCGGGTAGAACAGAATTTGCGTCGGTCCGACCAGCGAGCCGACCTCGTCCTCCCAGCGCTCGGTGTCGTTGATGATGGTTTGCAGGGGCTTGCTCAGGCGGATGTGGCCCCAGGTGTGGCTGCCAAACGTCCAGCCCGTCTCCTTGAGCCGCTGGATGACGGGCTTGACCGCCTCGATCTCAGCGGCGCGGTACTTCTCGAACGCCGGGCGGTCGGGGCTGTCCTTCGCGATGTCGCGGTCGTCCTGCGTGCGATAGCCGAGGATGCCGTAGTAGCCCGTCAGCGAGAAGATCGCCTTCGCGCCGTTGAGCGAGAAGTCGGGGTGCTCATAGACAAACTGGTCGAGAATCGGCGTGGCGTCGAGGTCCTTGGTGTTGAAGATCTCGTTGGTGTAGGGGTCGCGGCACTCCGCCCAGATCTCCCCGTCGTCGCCGACGACCAGCTTGCTGGTGAAGCCCTCCTCAAGCATGTAGGGATAGTAGTTCACATCGTCAAAAGAGATGATAAGGGGCTTTTTGCCCTCCGGCAGCATCAGCGTGTTGCGCTTCATGCGCTGCTCGCCGCTGTCAGTGGTGTACTCGCTCCAAACGTCCTCCATGCGGACGAGGATGTAGCCCCGGTCATAGACGCTCTGCAAAATCTTCTTGTACTCGTCCACCGTGCACATCCAGTCGTCCAGACCGTAGCGCTGATCCTGCGACGCGGCGCACTCGTGGAACGCGTACTTGGGATAGGCGATGATGGGGTGGAAGAACAGATGCTCGACGATCTGGTCCGGGCCCCACGCCTGCGTCAGCTGCTCCGGCTTCCAGTAGTTCTTCACCGCGTCATAGGGGTCGACGTACGCCGTGCTCACGGGCTCCGGCTCCGCCGTCGCGTCGGGTTCCGCCGTGTTGTCTCCGGCAGCGTCGCCCGTCGGCTGTGCTGTCTGCGACGCCTGCGTGCCGCTTGTCGGCTGCGGAGGCTCCTCCGCGCCGGTCGGCTGCTTCTTGCCGCAGCCGGTCATCAGGCTCAGCGCCGTCGCCAGCGCGAGCAAAAGTGCGATCCATCGTTTCATGGGCCTCAAGACCTTTCGTTTACAGTTTCTTCTCCGCACGCAAGGGTTTTCCATTCGCTGTACGGCAATTTTGCATTATATCAGCTTTTTTTCGCTTTGGCTATAAATTATGTAAAATTATTTTTTAGCACTCTCGCATGACGAGTGCTAAAGTTAACAGTCCGTTCATAAAAAGACGTATTTTTATTCACAGGTCGTGGGTATACTCATAATTGCTCCGGGGGAGAAAGAAGCCCCGCAGGAGCGAGAGAGTAAACCACCGCTTTGCGGCATTCATAAAAGGAGGTTTTTATCATGTTTGAACTGAGACCTTATGAGCACAGAAGCAATCGTGGGATGCGTCCGTACGACCCCTTCCGCGAGATGGAAGAGATGGAGCGCGCGTTCTTCGGCGGACGCCCGTTCGGCAGCCTGACGCACGACTTCGGCGGCCTTGCCGAGTTCAAGACCGACATTCAGGACAAGGGCGACAGCTATCTGCTGGAGGCGGATCTGCCCGGCTTTAAGAAGGAGGACATCCATATCGACCTCGACGGCGAGACGATGACCATCAGCGCCGAGCGCCACAGCGAGCATGAGCAGAAGGACAAGGAGGGCAACTACCTCCGCTGCGAGCGCAGCTACGGCAGTTACCAGCGCTCCTTCGATATCAGCGGCATCGAGGAGGGCGCAATCAAGGCGGAGTACAGCGACGGCGTGCTCAAGCTGACCATGCCCAAGAAGCAGCAGACCGTCTCGAGCGCGAGACGGCTTGAGATCCAGTAATCCCTCTCACCATACGCAAGCCCCCCGCCGGACGACCCGGCGGGGGGCTTGCGGCGTCTACGGGGACTTTACGTCGTAGAGCGCGTTCATCACGGTCCATGCCTGCGGCATGTCGCGCGTCAGGCTCCAGAAGCCGACACCGCGCAGGCGGTATGCGGAGACGAGGCGGAGCTTCGCGTCGATGCTGCGCGCGTCCTCGAACCAGACGGCGTGCTGCCGCCCGGTGCGGTCCGTGTAGTAGAAATACGGCGACTGCGCGACCTCGTCGTACAGAATTTCCGTGCGGTTTTGCAGTGCCAGCTCCAGCGCGTAGCGCGGCGAGATCGAGTCCGCCCGCGTCTCGCCCCGCACGTAAGGCAGCGGCCAGTCGTAGCCGTAGAGCGGCACGCCGAGCAAGATTTTATCGCGCGGGATCACGCTTACGGCGTAGTCGAGCACCGCCCGCACCTGCGGCAGCGGCGCGACCGCCATCGGCGGGCCGTAGGTGTAGCCCCACTCGTAGGTCATCAGCAGCACGGCGTTCGCCGCCTCGCCGAGCAGGGGGTAGTCGTGCGCCTCGTACAGAAGGCCCGGCTGGTCGCCGCGCGTCTTGGGCGCAAGCGCCGTGAGTACAGGATAGCCCAGCGGGTTCAGCGCGTCGCGCAGACGGCGGATGAAGTCGGCGTAGAGCGTGCGCTCCTGCGGGAAGACGAACTCGAAATCCACGTCGAGCCCGGAGAAGCCCTTCCCCCGCAGCGTTTCCAAAATGTCCTCCAGCAGCTTTTCCTGCAAGCTCAAGCTGTTCAGCAGCAGCGACGAGCGGTCGTTCGAAAAGCCGCCGTCCTCCGTGAGCGACGAGAGGTGCATCAGCGTCCCCACGCCGTAGCGCGCGGCGGCGGAGAGCAGGTCGCCGTCCCGCAGCGGGAGCAGTCCGCCGTCTGCACCGATTCCATAGGTGAACGGCGTCAGATAGCTGAGATAGGGCAGCGTCGCGTCCAGCAGCGTAACCTCGATAAACGGATAGGCGTAGGCGTTCGCCTCCAGCGAGCCAAGGCGCTCGTCGTCGGCGTATTCGACCACCACCGGCTCCCCGGCGCGCAGTACGCCGCGCCCGCCGAGGTTATAGTTGTTGCGGTAGAGCGTGCGCACGTCCGTACCGTAGCGGCGGGTGATCGAATAGAGCGTGTCGCCCGGCGCCGCCGTGTGTACCACGGCAGGCGTTCGCACGACCAGCGCCTGCCCGACGGCGAGCTGCACGCGCACGTCCAGCCCGTTCAGCCCTGCAAGAATCTGCGGCGAAAGAGAGTAACCGCGCGCGACGGAATACAGCGTGTCGCCGGGACGCGTTATATAGATCAGCATGGATAATCCCCCCCCAAAATCTGCTTTGCGCCGCGCTCACCCGAGCGCGACGTCCAGCGTCATCATCACGAGAAAGCCCATCATATAGCCGCAGACGCCGCCGCGCGTGTTCGACTGCGGCACAAGCTCCACAATGACGACGTAGAGCATCGCGCCGGCGGCAAAGCTCAGAAGCCACGGCATCCCGCTGCGCACCAGCGCCGCCGCCAGCGCCGCCAGGACGCCGAAGAGCGGCTCCACCGCGCCGGAGAGCGTCCCGCCCCAAAACGAGCGCGCGCGGCTCTGCCCCATCTCGCGCAGCGGCAGTGAGATCGCCGCGCCCTCCGGCAGGTTCTGGACGCCGATGCCCAGCGCCAGCGCCGCCGCGGAGGCCAGCCCCTCCCCGTCGACCGCGAGCGCGAAGGCGAGTCCGACCGCCATGCCCTCCGGGATGTTGTGCAGCGTGATGGCAGTGAACAGAAGCGCGTTGCTGTGCTCGCGCGCGTCGCCGTCCCCGCCGCGCAGGCGCAGCAGCAGCGCGTCCAGCGCCGCGAGGAACGCCGCGCCCAGCGCGACGCCTCCGGCAGCAGGCAGCCACGCGGGCGTGCCCTGTGCCTCCGCCTGCTCGATGGCAGGCAGCAGCAGGCTCCAGACCGACGCCGCGGTCATCACCCCGGCGGCAAAGCCCAGCAGCCCCTCCCGCGAGCGCGGCTTTGCACCCAAAAACACGCACGCCGCGCCCAGCGTGGTCATCGAAAAGGTAAACAGCGTGCCGAGCGCGGCAAAACCAAGCGCACGCGTCATAACCGATCAGCGCCTTTCAGGAGATTCAGACGTATTGCCGCCCGTATGACAGTATAAGCGCGCCGCGGCGGAGAGGTGATGCAATTTTTTTCTGTCTCTGCCCCTTGTTCTTTCGGAGCTTTTTTGTTATACTGTTAATTTGAAATAGTATGCTGCGGCAATATCTGCCGCAGAAGAAGGGAGGCATGCGCGTGAAATATGAGCGATGGTGTATTCCCTCCATCGACGCAGCGAGCGTTGATACGCTGATGGATGCGGGTTATCCCTATCTGGTCGCCTCGGTGCTCGTCTCGCGCGGGATCGCCTCGCCGGAGCAGGCCGCCGTTGCGCTGGAGCGGGAACGCACGCTCACGCACTCGCCGTTTTTGATGCGGGACATGGACAAGGCGGTCGAGCGCGTACAGAGTGCGCTTGCCGCCGGGGAAAAGATCGCCGTATTTGGAGATTACGATGTGGACGGGATCACCGCCACCTGCCTTTTGACCGACTATCTCCGCTCGCGCGGGGGCGAGGTCGTCATGCACATTCCCGGCCGGTTCGACGAGGGCTACGGCCTGAGCTGCGACGCGATCCGCGCGCTGGCGGAGGAGGGCGTCGGGCTGTTGATTACCGTGGACTGCGGCATCACCGGCGTCGAGGAGACCGAGTTTGCGAATTCTCTGGGCATGGACGTGGTCATCACGGACCACCACGAGTGCAAGGAGGCGCTGCCGCCCGCCGTTGCGGTCGTCGACCCGCACCGGCCGGACTGCGCCTACCCCTTCAAGTATCTCGCGGGCGTCGGCGTCGCGCTCAAGCTCGCGCTGGCGCTGGGCGGCAACGGGCGCGAGGACGCGATTTTCGCACGCTACTGTACGCTTGCCGCAATCGGCACCATTGCCGACGTCATGCGCATGGAGGGCGAAAACCGCACGATCGTCAGCATGGGGCTTGAGGCGATCGACCACAGCGATTTTATCGGACTTCACGCGCTGCTGCGCGAGGCGGGGCTGGCGGGCAAGAGCATCACCTCGGTGCAGGTGGGCTATGTGCTCGCGCCGCGCATCAACGCCGCCGGACGCATGGGCCGTGCCGCGCTGGCGGCGGAGCTGCTGCTGACGGACGACGCGGCGGAGGCGGAGCGTCTGGCGCGCGAGCTGTGCGACCTCAACCGCGAGCGCCAGAGCGTCGAGCAGGAGATCTATGCCCGGGCGGTGGAGCAGATGGAGACGCTGCCCCCGGAGGAAAAATACGCGCTGGTGCTCTCAAGCGAGGACTGGCATCAGGGCGTGGTGGGCATCGTCGCCTCCCGCCTGAGCGAGAAATACGCCTGTCCCAGCTTTATGATCCACCTCGCCGGCGGCGTGGGCAAGGGCTCGTGCCGCAGCGCGGGCGGGTTCAACCTGTTCGGCGCGCTGGAGGCGTGCTCCGATCTGCTGGTCGGCTTCGGCGGGCATGAGCTTGCCGCCGGCTTCACGATCGAGGAGGCGAACATCCCCGCGTTTCGCAAGAGGATGAATAAATACGTCCGCGAGCACACGGGACGCGAGCGCCCGGTGTCCTCGCTGGCAATCGACGCAGAGCTCACGCGCCCCGGCCTTGTTACGCTGGACGAGGTCGAGCGCCTGAGCGAGCTGGAGCCCTACGGCTCGGGCAACGACCGTCCGGTCTTCTGCCTGCGCGGCGCGCTGCTGGAGGCGGCGCAGAGCGTGGGCCAGAACCGCCATTTGAAGGTGCGGCTGCAAAAGGGGCACGCGTCCTTCGAGGGGATCTTCTTCTCCGTCACGGCGGAGGATATCGCCCTGGCGCCCGGAAGCCGGGTGGACGCCGCGTTCTATCTGCAAGTCAACGAGTTCCGCGGCAGCCGCGCCGTACAGCTTCAGCTTCTGGACCTGCGCTCCGCCCACGCGCCGGGACCGAGGGAGGCAGGGCTGCTCGCGCTGCGCGACGCGGTCGTCTCCGGCGGCGAGCTTTCCCCGCGGGACGCCGCGCGGCTGCTGCCGACGCGGGAGCAGTTCGTTCGCGTGTGGCGTACGCTGGAGCATGAGACCTCCGACGGCGCGCTCTGCGAGGCGGAGTTGCCGCTTCTGCGGCGCCTCGCCGAGGAGCTGCCCGGAACGGACGGCTTTCTGCGCGCGGCGATCTGTCTGGAGGTGTTTGCCGAGCGCGGGCTGATCTCCCTTGAGCGCAGCGGCGAGTCGGTTTCGCTGCGGCTGACGGCGAACGGCAGAAAGGTCGAGCTGGACGAAGCGCCGTATCTGCGGCGCCTGCATGATATCCTACAGGACAAGGGGAGGTGAAGGGCATGACCGTAGAGGAGCAATACGAGCATCTGGTCGAAACCATCCGCGGCTACAATCCGGGGGCGGATTTTGCCATGATCGAAAAGGCGTACCGCTATGCCGTCGTGCATCACGGCGAGCAGAAGCGAAAGGACGGCTCGCCCTATGTCACGCATCCGATCGCGGTGGCGCAGATCGTCGCGGACGAGCTGCATCTGGATTCGGAGTCCATCGTCGCCTCGCTGCTGCACGACTGCATTGAGGACACCGACGCGACCTATGAGAACATCTCCAAGGAATTCTCGACCACGATCGCCAATCTGGTCGAGGGCGTGAGCAAGCTCACCCGCGTGGTCTACACCACCAAGGAAGAGGAGCAGATGGAGAATCTGCGCAAGATGCTCATGGCGATGTCAAAGGACATCCGCGTCATTCTCATCAAGATCGCCGACCGCACGCACAACATGCGCACGATGGAGTACCAGTCGAAGGAAAAACAGCGGCAGAAGTCGCTGGAGACGATGGAGATCTACGCGCCCATCGCCCACCGGCTCGGTATGCAGCGCATCAAGTGGGAGCTGGAGGACACCTCGCTGAAGTACCTCGACCCCGTGGCGTATAACGAGATCGAGACCTCGCTGGAGAGCAAGCGCGAGGAGTACGACGCCTTTATCGAGCGCGTCACCCGGCAGATCGAGGACCGTCTGCGCGACATGCACGTTCCCTTCCGCCGCGTGTACGGACGCATGAAGCACCCCTATTCCATCTATCGCAAGATGTACGTCCAGCAAAAGACCATGTCGGAGGTGCTGGATCTCTTCGCCTTCCGCGTGATCGTGGACACCGTGGCGGACTGCTACAATGTGCTGGGCATCATCCACGACCTCTACCGCCCGCTGCTGGGACGGTTCAAGGACTATATCGGCACGCCCAAGCCCAACATGTACCAGTCCCTGCACACGACGGTCATCGGCAAGAGCGGCATCCCCTTCGAGGTGCAGATCCGCACGCAGGAGATGCACGAGGTCGCGGAGTACGGCATCGCGGCGCACTGGAAATATAAAAGCGGCATCTCCGGCGAGGCGAGCGAGGGCACCTACGAGTGGATGCGCAAGCTGCTGGAAAATCAGGAGAACACCGACGCCGAGGAGTTCATCCACACGCTCAAGGTCGACATGTTCGCCGACGAGGTGTTTGTCTTCTCCCCCGCCGGCGACGTGACGAATCTGCCCGCCGGCGCGACGCCCATCGACTTTGCCTACAGCGTCCACAGCGCCGTGGGCAACCGCATGGTCGGCGCGAAGGTCAACGGGCGCATCGTGCCGCTGGATTACCAGCTGCAAAACGGCGAGATCGTTGAAATCCTGACCTCCAAGACCGCGCGCGGCCCCAGCCGCGACTGGCTGCGCATCGCGCAGTCCAGCGAGGCGCGCAGCAAGATCCGCCAGTGGTTCAAGAAGGAAAAACGCGAGGAGAACATCGTTAACGGCCGCAGCGCCTTTGAATCGGAGCTGCGCCACGTCGGCGTGCCGCTCTCGGCGGTGCAGGGCACGGAGCTGGAAACGGCGCTTTTGAAGAAGCTGCCCTACAATGCCATCGACGACATGTATGCCGCTATCGGTTACGGCGGCTTCACCGCGCAGAAGGCGGTCACGCGCATCAGCGAGGAGCTCACGCGGCTCAAGCGGCTCCAGCAGGAGAAGGAGCCCGCCCCCGAGCCTGCCAAGCCCGCGCCGATCCCCAAGCCCCAGCGTTCGAAAAGCGAACAGGGCATTGTGGTCGAGGGGCTTTCCAACTGCCTGGTCAAGTTTTCCAAGTGCTGCACGCCCGTCCCCGGCGACGAGATCGTGGGCTTTATCACCCGCGGCTACGGCGTGTCGGTGCACCGCGCGGACTGCCCGAACGCCGCGCCCTCCCGCCGCAGGCCGGACGAGGAGTCGCGCTGGATCCATGTTTCGTGGGGCGACGACGTGCGCGAGTCCTACGTCACGTCGTTGGAGGTCTACGCCAAGGACCGCATCAATCTGGTGCTGGACGTCTCCTCCGCGCTCTCAACGAGCAACATCCGCGTGCAGTCGCTCAACGCCAACATCCTGCCCGACAGCACCGCGCTGATCCGCCTGAGCATCATGGTCTCGGACAGCGTGCAGCTTGCCGCGCTGATGCGCAAGCTCAACCAGATCAGCGGCGTCACGCGCGTGGAACGCCCGGCAGGCTGAGTAAAGAGGGGAAAACGAGGTATTTATGAGAGCTGTTTTATCCAAAGTGAAAAGCGCGTCGGTGCGCGTGGACGGTAAGACCGTCGGCGCGATCGGCACGGGCTATCTTATTCTGCTCGGCATCACGCATGAGGACACCGAGGTCCAGTGCCGGAAGCTGGCGGACAAGCTCTGCTCCCTGCGCATCTTTGACGACGAGGAGGGCAAGATCAACCTCTCGCTCGACGACGTCGGCGGCGAGCTGCTGGTCGTGTCGCAGTTCACGCTCTACGGCAACTGCCGCAAGGGCCGCCGCCCTGAGTTTTTGAGCGCCGCCCGGCCCGAGACCGCGATCCCCCTTTACGAGCGCTTTGTCGAGCTGTGCCGCGAGAAGGGCTATCATGTGGAGACCGGCGAGTTCGGCGCGCACATGGAGGTGGAGTCCGTCAACGACGGGCCGTTCACCCTGATCGTGGATACAAATGATCTGAAATAGGAGGGATCGCTATGAAACTGGCGGAAGCCTTGCAGGAGCGCGCGGACCTCAACCGCAAGCTGGACGAGCTGCGCGACCGTCTTTCCAACAACGTCATCGTGCAGGAGGGGGAAAAGCCCCTGGAGGACCCGGACGAGCTGCTGGAGCAGTATGACCGCGCCGTTGAGCGGCTTGAGGAGCTGATGGCGCGCATCAACGCCACCAATGCCGCCACCGTGGACGAGGGCAGGACCATCACCGCGCTCATCGCCCGCAAGGACGCGCTGGGCCAGCAGGTGCGCACCTACCGCAGCGTCGTCAACTGGGCGAGCCAGACCGGGCACCGCGCCCGCGGCACGGAGATCAAGGTCCTCTCCGCCGTGGACGTGCGCGAGCTCCAGAAGAAAACCGACCGTCTGGCGCAGGAGCTGCGCCGGATCGACAACCGCATTCAGGAGCTGAACTGGAAAACGGAGCTGCTGTAAAGAAATTTTTGGTTGTACGTCGGCGGGGCGAATGCAGGCTCTGCGGCTGAGATGTGAGCCGCGCCGCTTGAAAAAGCATCTAGCTGGACGCCGACTGGGGCACGGTGGAGGGTTCGAATCCCTTGGGAATCGTTACGCCCCCGATCGCGCATACGCGCATCGACACGGCGCACTGCGCATCACCTTGCATTGACCGCCGACGAGGGTGGGAATGGGGTAATTTTGCAAATGAGGTCATTTTCATGAAAATCACGCACTTTGTGCTTGGCGAGCTTGCCACCAACTGCTATTTTCTGCTGGACGAGGAGACGAAGGAGGCGGCGGTCATCGACCCCGCCGACGAGGCGGAGACGCTGCGCCGCGCCGTGGAGGACGCCGGGGCGACGCTGCGGTACATCCTGCTCACGCACGGGCATCGCGACCACACGCTCGCCGCGCCGGAGCTGCACAAGCTGTTTCCCGACGCGGCGGTCTATATCCACCCGGCGGACAAGGGACAGGTGGGCATCTATCGCTATCCGATGGAGGAGCTGATCGGTCCCGCGCTGCGCTTTTACGAGGACGGCGACACGCTGGCGCTCGGCTCGCTCACGATCGAGGTGCTGCACACGCCCGGACACACGGGCGGCTCGGTCTGCCTCAAATGCGGGAACGTCCTGTTCACCGGCGACACGCTGTTTGCCAGTTCGATGGGACGCATCGACCTGCCCGGCGCGGTGCCGGAGAAGATGATGGACTCGCTCGCGCGCCTTGCAAAGCTCGAGGGGGACTTTGAGGTCCTGCCCGGGCACATGGAAACGACAACGCTCGCGCATGAGCGAAAGTATAATATGTATTTGAGGATGCTATGAAGCTCCAACTGGTCGGACACGAGGAAAAATATGCGCTCGAACAGAGCCTCCTGGCGCTTCTGCCGGACGAGCGGCCTGTCTATGGAACCGTCGGCGCGGAGGACACGCGCTGGGCGGTCGTCACCATGCACGAGGACGCGGAGCGGGTCAAATTCGTCACCGAGCTGGGCTATGACGGCAAGACGGCGCGCAGCGCCTACGCCTACCCGCTCTCGGGCGACGAATACGCGCGCGAGGGCCAGCGCCGCCACGCGCTGGGGCTGAGCTTTTTTGCCGCGGCAAGGGACGTGCTCGGCGTCGAGCCGCCCTGGGGCAGCCTCACGGGCGTGCGCCCGACAAAGGTTGCCCTCGCGCTGCTTCGCGAGGGTGGGCGCGAGCATGCCGAGCGGGAGCTTGCCGAGACCTATCACGTCACGCCCGCGCGGCGGCGACTTGCAATCGAGGCGGCGGAGGCGGGACTTCGCGCGGCGCGCGAGCTCGCGCCCAACGACATTTCGCTCTACGTCGGCATCCCGTTCTGCCCGACGCGCTGCGCCTATTGCAGCTTTGTCTCCCAGAGCGTGGAGAAGAGCTTCGCGCTGGTGGAGCCCTATCTGGACGCGCTGTGCGGCGAGATCGCGGAGGCGGGCGAGATGGTGCGCGCGCTGGGGCTGCACGTCCGCTCGTTCTACATGGGCGGCGGCACGCCGACGACGCTGACCGCCGCGCAGCTGGACCGGCTGCTTACCGCGCTGGAAGCGCATTTCGACTTTGCCTCCCTCGCAGAGCTGACGATCGAGGCGGGGCGTCCCGACACGATCGAGGCGGATAAGCTCGCCGCGCTGCGCGCCCACGGCGTCACGCGGCTGAGCGTCAACCCCCAGTCGATGAACGACGCGGTGCTGCGCGCGATCGGCCGCCGCCACACGGCGGAGGACATCCGCCGCGCGATGGCGCTGGTCAAAAGCGCGGGCTTCGCGCACGTCAACATGGACCTGATCGCGGGGCTGAGCGAGGACACGCCCGAGAGCTTTGCCGCCTCGCTGGACGAGTGCCTTTCCATGGGCGCGGACAACATCACGGTGCACACGCTCTCCCGCAAGCGGGGCAGCCGCATCACGCTTTCGCAGGACGCGCCGGAGGGGCGCCTCCCCGACGCGGAGGCTGTCGCACGGATGCTGGACTATGCGGACGCGGCGCTGCGTAAGCATGGGTATGCGCCCTATTACCTCTATCGCCAGAAGTACATGTCCGGCAGCTTTGAAAACGTCGGCTGGACGCTTCCGGGCGCGGAGAGCCTCTACAACATCTATATCATGGAGGAGCTGCACGGCATCCTCGCCCTCGGCGCGGGCGGCTCGACCAAGATGGTCGGCCGGGACGGCGACGCCCCGGTCATCCGCCGGGTATTCAACGCGAATTACCCGAAGGAGTACATCGAGCTCGCCGAGAAGCGCCGCGCGAATCTGGACGCGTTCCGGGCATTTTATGCTCCCTGAGACGGGGCGAGAAAGGCAGAATCACACACATGGCACAGGCCACCAAAAAACAATCCTTCTTCGGCGGCGCGGCAGTCCTCGCCGCCGGCGTGATCGCAGTCAAGATCATCGGCGCGCTCTACAAGATCCCGCTTTACAATATCCTCGGCGAGATGGGCACGGCGGACTTTTACAATGCGTACAATATTTACGCGGCGCTTTTGACCGTTTCGACGACGGGCCTGCCCGTGGCGCTGTCCAAAATGGTCTCCGAGGCAAACACCCTCGGGCGCGCGCATCAGGCGCGGCGCGTGTTCCGCGTCAGCGCGGTGACGTTTTTGACGCTCGGCGCGCTTTCGTTCGCGCTGATGTGGTTTGGAAACGACTTCTGCGCGGGGCTTTTGCACAACCCGCGCGCCGCGTTCGGCATCCGTGTGCTCGCGCCGGCGGTCATCTGCGTGGGCGGGCTGTCCGCGTTCCGCGGCTGTGCGCAGGGCAGCTTCCGCATGACGCCCACCGCCGTCAGCCAGATCATCGAGGCGGTGTGCAAGCTGGTGGTCGGCCTTGCGCTGGCACGGTATCTGCTTGGCGTCGGCGAAAACGTGTCCGTCGCCGCCGGCGGCGCGATCGCGGGCGTTACGGTCGGTACCCTGCTCGCTCTGGCGTATATGGCGCTCGATTACGTGCGCCACCGCGTGCCCATCGTCTCCAACGACGTGCCGGACAGCAACGCCGCCATTCTGGGGCATCTGATCGCCATTGCCGTTCCCATCACGCTCTCGAGCTCGATGGTCTCGATCTTCACGATCGTCGACACCTCGCTTGTGCAGGGGCAGCTGCAAAACGCGCTGCACTACACGCTCGACGAGACGCGCCGCCTCTACGGCACCTATTCCTCCGGCATGAACCTCTACAATCTGCCGCCCTCGATGATGACGGCGCTGACGATCTCCGTCATCCCCGCGGTCTCGACGGCGCTTGCCGGAAAGGACCGGGTGGGCACGGCGCGGCTGGTCAATTCCTCCCTGCGCGTCACGGGCCTGCTCGCGTTTCCGATGGGTCTCGGACTCTGGGCGCTCTCCGAGCCGATCATGAAGCTGTGCTATCCCAAGTATGACAGCGTGCTCGGCGGGCAGCTGCTCGCGGTGCTTGGGCTCGCGTCGATCTTCGTGTGCCTGATGCTGGTCGCCAACTCGATCCTGCAGGCGCACGGACACGTCCGCATGCCGGTGCTGACAATGTTCATCGGCGGCGTAATCAAGGTGCTGCTCAATTACCGGCTGACCGCCGTCCCCTCCATCAACATCCACGCCGCGCCCATCGGCACGCTGGCGTGCTTTTCCGTGACGGCGATTTTGAATCTGGCGCTCGTTTACCGCGTGGTCGAGGATAAGCCAAATTATTTCGCGCTGTTCACCAAGCCCCTGCTCGCCTCGCTGCTGATGGCGGCATGCGCGAAGGGGACCTATGCGCTGCTCGCCGCGCGCCTCGCGCTCTCCGGCGGAACGCTGACGCGCATCGTCAACGTGGGCGTTTCGGTCGCGCTGGCAGTCGTCGTCTACGGCGTGCTGGTCGTCGCGCTGCGCATCATCACGAAGGACGATCTCGCGCTGTTGCCCAAGGGCGAAAAGCTTGCCCGGCTGCTGCACGTCAAATGAGAGGAACATGCCATGGTACCCTTCCCTGAAAAACCTGTCTACGACATGGATGATCTGGTCCGCCTGCTCCGCATTCTGCGCGCGCCGGGCGGCTGCCCGTGGGACCGCGAGCAGACGCATGAGAGCAACCGCCGCAACTTCCTTGAGGAAGCCTACGAGGCGGCGGAGGCGTTCGACCGCGACGACCCGGAGTCGATGTGCGAGGAGCTGGGCGACATGCTGATGCAGGTGCTCTTCAACATCCACATCGAGGAGGACGCCGGACGCTTCACCACCGACGACGTGACCGACCACGTCGTGCGCAAGCTGATCTTTCGCCACCCCCATGTGTTTGGGGACGTGACGGTGCGAAGCAGCGGCGAGGTGCTGCAAAACTGGGAGCAGCTCAAGCGCGCCGAAAAGGGCCAGCAGACCACTGCCGCCGCGCTAGACGCCGTGGCGCGCTCACTGCCCGCGCTCTGGCGGGCGGACAAGCTGCAAGCCAAGGCGGAGAAAACGGGCTTCCGCTTCCGCGACAGCGACGGCTCGCTGGACAAGCTTGAGGAGGAGGTCCGCGAGCTGCGCGAGGCGATGGCGCGCGGCACGAACGTGGAGGAGGAGCTGGGCGACGTGCTGTTTGCGGCGGTGAACGCCGGACGCCATCGCGGCGTCGACCCCGAGAACGCGCTCAACGCCGCCTGCGAGAAATTCATCCGCCGCTTCCGCTTTGTCGAGAATGCCGCCGCCGCGCGCGGCGGGAGCATCGACGCGCTGCCGGACGAGGACCTGGCTGCGCTGTGGAGCGAGGCAAAGAGAAAGGAAAAAACAGAATGAGACTGGACAAGTATTTGAAGGTGTCGCGCCTCATCAAGCGGCGCACCGTCGCCAACGAGGCGTGCGACACGGGCCGCGTCGAGGTCAACGGAAAAATCGCCCGCGCCTCCTACGAGGTGAAGGAGGGCGACCGCATCACGCTCCGCTTCGGCGAACGCGCGCTGACCGTCGAGGTCGTCAGCGTCCGGGAGAACGCCGGCAAGGCGGAGGCGGTGGAGATGTACCGCGAACTGCCCCCGCAATAACCTGTCATATCCCCCACCTATTCTCCATACCCTGTATGGAGAATATTTTTTGTGGAGGGGAGCGCAGCTATGACCTACGAAAGCGATTTTGCCGCCGCGGCGCACCGCGTCACGCTCGACGGGCGCGGGCATCTGACCGTATCCGGCGTGGAGGACGTGGACCGCTTCGACGAAAACGAGATCGTCATGAACACCGCCGAGGGGACGCTGGTCGTCACCGGCGAAAACCTGCATATCGACAAGCTCAGCCTGGATGGGGGCGAGCTGCACGTCGACGGGCGCGTGGACACGCTGAGCTATGAGGACGCCGGCGTCGGCCGTGGGGGCGGGCTGCTCTCGCGCCTGTTCGGCGGCTGAGCATGGAGGTTGCCATTGACAGCCAGCTCCGCCTGCTTGCCGCCGCGCTGCTGCTCGGCATGGCGCTGGCGCTGCTCTACGACCTGCTGCGCGCCCTGCGCGCGCGGCGGGAGCGCCCGGGGCTGACCGGCGCGCTCGACGCGGCCTACTGTGCGGCACTCGCCCTATCGCTGTGCGTGTTCACGCTGCGCGTCGGCGGCGGGGAGCTGCGGCTTTACGCGCTTGCCGCCGCCGGCGTCGGCGCGGCGCTTTACTTCGGCGTGTTCTCGCCGCTGCTGCGTCCGCTCTGGGGCTTTTGGGCGGGGACGTTTTTCGAGCTGGCGCGCCTGCTGCGGCTTCCGGGAAAAACGTTGAAAAAATTTCATAGAAATTTACATAAAATTATGAAAAGGGACTTCCTTTTTCTGCGCCGTTCCCTTATAATAAGGACGTATCGGCGCTACGCCCTGCATGCAAGGCGCGCCGCCGGAGGAAGGGGGAGCGCACGCTGTGGCGGCAAAGGCAAAAAAACAAACCGGCATATTCGCTTTGGCGCTCGTCCTGCTGATGATCTTCGTGGTGGGCATGCGCCTGATGGGCATGCGCGAAAAGCTCGCCAGCGCGCAGGCGGAGCGGGAGATGCTCACCGAGCGCGTCGCAAAGGCGCGGCAGGAGAACCGCTCGCTTGAGGCGGCGCTGGACCGGGCGGAGGACCCGGAGTATTTGCAGCAGCTCGCCCGCGAGAAGCTGGGCATGGTTTCGCCCGGCGAGAAGGACTTCTATGACGTCAGCCGTCAGACGGCTCAGCGGACGGGACCGTAAGGGGATCGCAGAGGGAATGCTGCGATCTCTTTTTGTATGCGGCAATGGGCGTTTTTCACAAAAAAGGAGCCGCCGTCCTCAGACAGCGGCCCAAAAGTCGGGTGGGATATTGGAAAGCTTCCGGGGAACAGTATACCCGGCTTGTTCGGAATAACGCGTCGAAAGGTGCCGCTGCGCAGAGAATCGGCATTTTATACAACGACGGGATTTTTTTCTCTCTCGTGTTTGACATTTCGCTAAAGTATGCTATAATTGATTAAAGTGAAGAGGGAGTCGATGCAGACTTCCTTTTTGCTCCTGAAAAAGCAACTACCGGAAAGGAGCGCAGCGCTATGAAATTCACATTTGCCTGCAAGAAAATTTCCCTCAATGACTCCGTCAAGGCCTATGCCGAAAAGAAGATCGGCAAGCTGGACAAGTACTTCCGGAGCGAGCCGGACGCGACCGTCACCTTCGCGGTGGAGAAAAAGAACCGCTGCGTGGTCGAGGTCATGCTCAGAAGCCCCGACGGTACGATGTTCCGCGCGGTCGCGGAGGACCCGGATGGCGATATGCGCGGCGCAATCGACTCCTGCGAGGCGCAGATCGACCGCAAGATCCGCAAGAACAAGACCCGTCTCGCCAAGAGCCTGCGTGAGGGCTCCATCAAGGCAGAGGTGCCCGAGGAGTTCGACGTGCAGGAGGAGCGCGATTTCGACGTCGTGCGTACCAAGCGCTTCGCGGTCAAGCCCATGAGCGTGGAGGAGGCCATCCTTCAGATGAACCTGCTGGGCCACAGCTTCTTCGTCTTCCGCAATACCGAGAGCGACTCCGTCGATGTCGTGTATAACGCAACGACGAGGGCTACGGCCTGATCGAGACCACCGAGGAGAAATAAAATACCGAAGCAATACGCCGCGGCTTTTCGCGGTGTTGCGGATAGGCAGCTCCCTCACCAAATTTGGTGAGGGAGCTCGCCCGTTATAAAAGAATCTCTCGGCTGCCGTGGCAGCCGAGAGAAGTTTTTATTGATCCACCAGACGGGCAAACTCGGTCGAGCCCTTCTGGAAGCGGACGTTGAGCTTCATGCGGTCGGCGCGCATATAGCTCGTCGTGTACTCGTAGATGCGCCCGTTTTCGCCGGTGGTGCGCCTTGTGTGCGAAAAGGCAGGCGCGCCGCTGCGGCAGTCGAGCAGCGCCGCCTCGCGGTCGCCCAGCAGCACCGCCTCATAGCTGTCCTCCGCCGAAAACGGCACGACGCCGACGTGATAGAGCAGGCTGTAAAAGCTGTGGGTCTGGAGCATCTCGCGCGTGAGGTTGGGATAGATGTACTGCGGATAGTACGAGGTCTCCACGATCAGGGGCCGCCCGTCGACGTTGCGCACGCGGGTGAAGCAGTAGACCTTCTCGTCGCCGGTGAGGTCCATGATCTCGCGGATGCGCGGCGAGGCGGGGATGACGTCAAAATTCACCAGCGTCGAGGACGGCGCCTTGCCCAGTTGGGAGATCTCGGTGGTGAAGGAGTACTGCACGCTCTTGCGCCGCGCAGTCGGGTCGGCGACAAAGGTGCCCTTGCCGCGCTTGCGCACGACAAAGCCGTCCTCCTCCAGCGCGCCGATCGCCTGGCGCACGGTGTTGCGGCTGATGCCGTAGGCGGCGCAGAGCTCCGCCTCGGAGGGGAGCAGCTGCCCCACGCCCGCTTCGCCGGTGGTGATGCTGCGCTTGATGATACCAATGAGCTGTGTATAGAGCGGCATCTCACTGTCGACCAGGAGCTTGCCGTTTAAAATAGGACTCTCTGCCATGACGTCGTTCTTCCTTTTCCTCATGTTGTTTGGAATGTTTTAATCATACCACACAAGCGCGGGATATGCAAGCGCAAAAAAACGCCGCCCGAAACGCTCTTCGGGCGGCGGCTTTGGAGAGTTTTTCTCAGAACTTGGGCTTGTTGGCGGGGCACTTGGGGGCTTCGCCGTTGCACACGGCGACGATGTCGTTCGCCACGCTGGTGCAGCAGTTGAGCACGGACTGCTCGGTGGTCGCCGCCATGTGCGGGGTCATAATCACGTTGTCAAGGTCGAACAGCTCGCGGCTGGACTCCTGGATCGGCTCGAACTCGAACACGTCGAGGCCCGCCTGGAAGAGCGTGCCGTCCTTGAGGCAGTCAATGAGCTCGTTCTCCTTGATGAGACCGCCGCGCGCGCAGTTGATAAACGACGCGTTGCGCTTCATCCAGCTGAACTGCTCGCGGCCGATGGAGTGGTGCGTGGACTCGACCTCGGGCAGATGGACGCTGACGAAGTCCGCCTGCTCCCAGACCTCCTTCGCGGTCGCCTTGAGCTCGCACAGATCGCCGACCTTGTCCTGCGTGAGATAGGGATCGTAACCGATGATCTTCATGCCGAAGCCGTACTTTGCCTTATGCATGGCGAGCTGGGAAATGCGGCCGCAGCCGATCATGCCCAGCGTCTTGCCCTCAAGCTCGAAGGTGTCGGTCATGTTCATGCGGACGAGGAAGTTGCCGCCGCGGAACTGCTTGTCGACATAGTTGAAGCGCTTGGCGCAGGCGAGCATCAGAAGGATCACGTGCTCGGCGACAGCGTTGGCGTTGCCGGCGGGCGCATAG
>SVKP01000206.1 GCA_015068395.1 Oscillospiraceae bacterium | reverse complement strand
CGAACTATATGGGCAACTGCGGGCGCTCGCCCGACTTCCCGCCCATCGACCGCAAGATCACGCGGTATGCCGAGCGCGGCTACGCGGCGAAGCGCATGATGGCGCCGGAGTACCGCCACCGCGCGATCGTCTGGGGCGTGCAGCCGCAATACTGCATCGACATGCTCAACTGGATGGTCCACTGCTGGGGCATCGTGCCGCTGACGGACATGCTCTCGCTCGTGAACACCAGGATGATCGCCGAGGAGGACACGCCCGAGAACCGCGAGCAGGCGTACTACGACATGGCGTGGCTCAACGAGAACATGATTATGCGCAACCGCACCCACGGCGGCTACAAGGTCCTCGTGGACGAGCTGTGGGAGTTCTGCGAGGAGCTGAACGCCGACATGGTCATTATGTGGGAGCACATGAGCTGCAAGGCGCTCGACGGCATGCACGGCCAGTTCGAGGAGCAGGCGCGTGCGCGCGGCATCCACCTCGTCTGGGTCTGCCACGACCTCTGCGACCCGCGCGTCTACACGCGTCAGGCGATCCGCGACCAGCTCAACGCCTACATGCGCACGGTCATGCGCGAGGAGCCGCTGGACCCCAGCATCGAGACCCTGCCGGACGACGAGGCGTGGTAAAAATACAATAAATAATCACAGGGATGTGAAAAAATGAGCGTTTGCTTATTTTTCACATCCCTATTTTGTGCTATTTGCGCACTTGTCGTCGAGACTGGCTTGTGATAAAATACTCATTTATGAAAAAGGCACGATCGGAAGGGAAGCCGGTCGGATGTGTCAAAAGAGGGAGCTGAAAATATGTTTACATGGAATTTTCAATACATCTCCAAGGCAAGGCTCGCGGAGATTTTTAATCAACTGATGCTCAATTCGCAGCAGGGGGATATCCTGATCCGTATCCACACCGCGCTTCATTTGCAGGAGGAGGCGGTCGACCTCGCGCGCTTCATCAAGGGGCTTGTGCCGGGCGCGCACATCTTCGGCACCAGCGCCTCCGCGGTCATCGGCGGCGGGCGCCTCATGCAGAACCAGTGCATCCTTGGCGTGACGCAGATGGCGCACGGGCATTTCCGCTCGGCGATGCTGCCGACCTTCGACAAGACGACGGGGGAACCGATCCCGCCGGAGACGCTCTGCCAGCGGGTGAAGGCCGCCGCGCTGGACGGCGACACCAAGCTCCTGCTGACCTTCCTGACGGGCAGCTATCTGGATGTGTACGGTTTTGTGGAGCGCTGCAACAGCTGCTTCCCCGGCGTGCAGATGCTCGGCGGCGTTGCCAACAGCCCGGAGATCGTCCCCGGGCAGCGAGCCTATGACGGCTTTGTGTTCAACGAGAACGGCTGGTCCGACAAGGCGGTGATCCTCGCCTCCTTCGGCGGAGAGGAGCTGGACTGCTTCACGGGCTGCGCCACCGGCGCGCAGGCGATCGGCAAGGAGGTCGAGGTGACGGACACCTTTGGCCCCTGCATCCTCTCCGTGGACGGCAAGGACGCCGCGACGGAGTACCGCGCGGGCATCGGCGACATGGTGCGCGAGAAGCCGGAGCTCACGAGGCTCTTTCCCTATGTCTACGCCGAGGCAAGCGACATTCCGGCGGACGTGCAGTTCCACGAGAGCGACAGCCTTGCCAAGGCGTTTCCGGAGAGCGACCCCGCGTACCGCCGGGCATACGCCGCGCGCCCGGACCTCGATCGAAACGCGCCCCGGGAGCTGCTGTGCGCCAACCACAACGTGGAGGTCGGCAAGAAGCTGCGCCGCGCCTTTATCTATGACCGAAAGATCATCGCGGACAACCGCAACCTCTTCCAGCGCATCGAGAATTTTGAAAAGGCGGAGACGCTGCTCGCCTATTCCTCCATTGCCCGCGCCACGCTCTATGCCAACTGCGTGAAGTGGGAGCTTTCCGCCTATGAGAACACGAATGCCTGCGGCTGCGTCACAAATGGCGAGATCGTCTGGACGAACGGCAGAAACACCTTCGCCAACTGCGCCTTTGTCGTCTCCGCCGTGGGCGAGGAGCCGGCAACGCCGACCTACAACGCCTACGTCTTTTCCCACACGGATACGCTGGCGGCGGACAACCGCGAGCTTTTGAGCTATCTCATGGACATCGAGAGCGGGCTGGAGAAGGACGGCAGCCGCCGCACCGCCGCAAACAGTCTGCGGACCTTTGTGCGCGACTGCGAGATGAAGCTGCTGTACTCCGAGAACGAGGAGGTTCCCAACGCGGCGGCGCTGAACATGGACATGAAGCTGCGCGGCTTCGACCGCATCTGCATCATAAACGTGGCGAACAACGCGGGCATGAAGGCGGTGTTCCCGGAGCGGGCGGTCCAGCTCACCTACCGGGACTTCATCGCCCGGAGTACCGCCTTCGCGCGCGAGAAGGACTACCGGCTCTACATCCTCGACGGGTGGCGGATCGCGATTGCCGCGCCGTCCTATCTGGTTTCCTTCCCGGTTTTCCGCGCGGACATGGAGGCGCTGCAGCGTCGGCTGTTCCACACCGCGGAGGGCTTCATCGCGCTTGTGCCCATCTTCTGCGTGCTCGACGACTGCACCGTGGACAATTTGCAGGACGCCTATAACGCCGCGCGCCTGGAAATGGCGCAGAAGAACATCCAGTTCTGCGTGCGCGACGCGCGCTCCGACCAGCTCGACGAGGGGATGCTGCGCGAGCAGTACCACATGGTCAACGTCATCAACTACGCCATTACCCACGACAAGGTCATCCCCTATTTCCAGGGGATCTACGACAATCGGGAAAACCGTATCCATCACTATGAGTCCCTGATGCGCCTGGAGGATGAAAACGGCAGGGTCTACTATCCGGACCAGTTTCTGGACGTGGCGCGCTCCTTCGGCCTGCTGTACGACACGATCTCCAAGATCATGATCCGCAAGGTGTTCGAGCGTTTCTGCGGCTTTGAGAACCGAAGCGTGAGCATCAACCTCGGCATCCGGGACATCAAAAACCGGGAGATCGTGGAGCTGATCTACGACTTCCTGCCCTCTGTGAAGCACCCGGAGAACTTCGTCTTTGAGATACTCGAAAACGAGGACGTGGACGAATACGAGTATCTGCTGCAATTCGTGGAGAAGATCCACAGCCTCGGCGGGCGCATCTCCATCGACGACTTCGGCAGCGGGTATTCCAACTTGCAGCACGTGGTCAGCATCCCGTCGGACTATCTGAAGATCGACGGGTCGATCATCAAAAAGTGCTGCGAGGATCAGGAGTCCGAAAACCTGCTGGCGCTGATCTCCGGCTTTAAGAACCTCAGCTCGCGCAGCGTGGGCATCATCGCGGAGTACGTGGAGAACGAGGAGATCCAGAACAAGCTGCGCAGCTACGGGATCGACTTCTCCCAGGGCTTCCTGTTCTCAAGACCCTCGCCGGTTCTTCCGGAGGAGTGCTGAACGAGGGGACGGGTGGACGAATGACAAGCAATGATAAGAAAACCATTGGCCTGCTGGTGGAGGATATCTCCGCGGATTACACGAAGGAGATCGTCCGCAGCGTGGACCTCGCGATCCCCCAAAACAGCGGCGTCCGCCTGATCGTGATGGCGGGGCGGCATGACGACGGACTGTGCGGGGACGAGAACCTCCGCTCGTACCGGAGCGTGTGCAACACGATCTATCAGCTGGGCGCCTCCTGCGAGGTCGACGGGCTGATCGTCGCGCTGGGCAGCCTGAGCAACATGGGCGAGCGCGCGCTGCGCTCGGACGCCATGGCGCTGCTGCAAAATGTGCCCAAGGTCTTTATCTCCGCCGACATCCCCGGCTGCACCGCCGTGTGCTACGACAACGCCAGCGGTATCCGCGAGGCGTTGGAGCTGCTGACGAATGTGTACGGCTATACGCGCCTTTGCATGCTTGGCGGCAGGGAAGACAACAGCGACGCCGCGGAGCGCCGTGCGATCTTTGCGGCGTATTTGAAGGAAAAGGGACTGGAATTCCCCGCGCGCGCCTATGTCGCCACGGACATGTCCGACGGCTGCGCGGCGGAGGCGGGCAGGCTTCTGGACGCGAACCCGGACGCGCAGGCGGTTTTCTGCGTGAACGACGCGGTCGCCCGCGGGCTGTACGAGGCGATGGACGCCCGGGGACTGGTCCCGGGGCGGGACCTGATGGTCTTTGGCTTCGACAACACGAGGATGTCCGCCGAGATGGACCCGCCGCTCGCCTCCATCGGCCCCAGCGGGCAGAGCATCGGCGAAAAGGCGGTGGAGCTGCTGCTGGATATTCTCGCCGGGAAAGAGACCGCCTCGGAGTCCGTCCCGACGAAGCTGTTTGCCAGAGCCTCGCTGGACTATGAGCGCTTTGACCTCACGCCGCTGGCGCTGCAAACGATGAACGACGCGGGGATCAACCGCATGTTTGACGACTGCTTCTACCGCTATCGCAGCGAGCACCGCGGCAGGGAGGGCGTTGATCTGCGGCGGCTGTTCCTTGAGCTTGCCCATCGGATGCAGGCAACGATGGCTCGGCGGTACATGAGCCTTGAGGAGTTCGACGAGGTCACAAAAATGGTGGACGTCTTTGTCGACAACGGGGCGATGGAGTACACGGACATCCACCGCCTGATGCGCGGCATCCAAAGAGTGCAGGCGAGCGTCAACTCGCTCCAGCGCTCCGTCGCGGCGAACGTGGCGATCAACCGACTGTTTCTGCGAACGAAGGACAAGCTGCTCCTCGCTTACGCCGAGCAGAAGGCGCGCGACACGAGGCAGACCAACGAGCGGCGCGGGGACCTGCAGGAGTACCTGAACCTGTGCACGGACTATACATGCCGCGGCGAGGACAAGCTGGACGCCATCGTGGAGCACCTTGCCATGCTGGGCCTGCGCAACGCCGCGCTCTTTCTCTACGACAAGCCTGCCGTCTTTGTGCCGGGGACCGGGACAAGACTCTCCGGGACTATCCGCCTGCGCTGCATCCTCAAGGACGGCGAGGCGTACCTTCCCTCCTCGGACCGGCAGAAGGGCCCGGTCAACGTGGCGTTTCTGCGCGAGGACATGCCGGCAAAATGCAAGAGCTACCTCGCCTTCCCGGTTTTCTGCGCCCGCACGATTTACGGCTTCCTCGCCTGCGAGCTGGCGGGCAGCGTCTACGACAGGGGCGAGTTCGTCGCCAACCTGCTGGGCAGGACGCTTTACCTCAATGAGATCAACACAGGGATACAACCATAACGCCATGCCGCACGGCATGGAAAAACCGCTCCGGGCAAAGCCCGAAGCGGTTTTTTAGCGTGGCAAAAGCCTCGCATAGTTTCGCGCCCGCAGGCGCGAAATGAATTTGATCGTGTTTTCCGCCGACATGCGCGGGGGAAAACACACCTTGCGCGGAGCGTCCGTGCGCCGAAGGCGTGCGGGAAGCGCAGCGAAACCTTCTCAAAAAAGTGGCGGAGCCACTTTTTTGACAGTCTGAAAAAACCGCTCCGGGCAAAGCCCGAAGCGGTTTTTTGTCAGGTGACGCTGCAATCAGCTGACCAGATACAGATAGTAGCGGTACATGACCGTCGCGATCTGGGCGCGGGTCACGTTGCCCTGCGGATTGAGGACCCAATTGCCGTCCAGGTCCTCGCTGCCGCCCAGAATGCCGTTGTCGACAACCCAGGACATCGCATCTGCCTCGTCGGCGGAGAGGCCTGCAACGTCAGTGTAATCGCTCAGGTCGCCGGACGCGGTCACGTCAACGCCGAGGGACTCCACGAGAGCGCGCAGCGTGGCGGCGAGCTCAACGCGGGTCATGGGGGCGGCGAGGTCCTTGCCGTCGGACACTCCGTTCTCGACAGCCCAGGCAGCGCCCTGCTCGAGGGTGTAGGGCTCCTCGGCGTCCTCGCGCTCGTCGAACAGACGGGCGAGAGCCGTCAGGATCTCCGCGCGGGTGGCGTTGACGGCGGGGCTGAAGGTGGTGTCGCTGGTGCCGTCCATCAGGCCGAGCATGTCGATGGCGTAGACGCCCATGATATACCAGGAATCGGTGTACACGTCGGTGTACGGATAATAGAACATAAGCTTGTCGTGCGTGGTCTTGCCGAGCGCCTCAATGTAGCTCGGGGAGAGCGGGGACTCCATGCCGGTCTCCAGGAAGCAATCCTGGAAGCCGACGGTGCCGGGCATCGCGACAAACTCAAGATAGTGGTCGACCGCCTTGAAGTAATCGTCCTGCGCCTCCTCCCAGAACGCGAACGCGCCCGCGGCGGAGACGGCGTAGCTGATGTAGTACATGGGGCTGGTGAAGGTGTGGGGGATGCCGTACCAGCCGTACATCTCGGGACGCACGTCGGAGGAATCGACGAGGCTGTAGTCCTCGGCGATCTGGCGATACTTCTGGTTGAGCATTTCCGCCGTGACGTTGGGCGTGGTGTAGGCATAGCACTGGAGCTCGTCGTGGATGCAGCCCTGAACGACGGAGTAGAGGATGTCGATCGCGTTGTTCTGGGCGACCGCGTCCGCCTGCGTGCCGAACAGCTCGGGATAGTACCGGGTCATCAGCAGCTCAAGGCCCTGAGAGTGGACCTCGGCGGTGTCGATGTTGGAGCTGGTGTCGGTCCAGTCCTGGCCGGACCAGTAGGTGTTGTTGTTGTGGCCCATCTCATGGATCGTGGTGAGCAGATCCTGATAGGTGCCGGAGGCGTTGCTGAAATAGTACGGCATGTTGTAGTAATAGACGTTTCTGGAGAACGCGGTGCCGGTCTTGTTCGGCGCGGGCTCGAGGTCATAGGAGCCGTGCTCCTTGACGTACGTCATGGATTCCAGCAGCTCGTCGGAGAGCTTGCCGAAGTACGGGGCCAGCGTGTCGAACACCTTCTCGCCGGTGTACGCGGAGGCGTCGAGCGGAAGCGCATCGGCGTCCACGTCGGGCAGCCAGCTCGTGTGCTCCATGAGCGCGGGGGCGACATACTTCTTGACCGCCTCGCGGAACGCCGTGATCTCCTCCACCGTGTAGTCGCGGCGATAGGTCTCGGCATAGGCGTAGTCGGCATAGTTGTCGTAGCCGTTGAGCTTGGCGATCTGGTTGCGGACGTCGATCATCTCCAGATAGATGTCAGCGAGCGGCTTGTAGACCTCGTGGTTGCCCTTGAGGTAGTCCTCGAGGCTGATGGTGTGGTCGCGATAGAAGGCGTAGTACAGGCCGTCGGCGTCATACTCCTCGCCGTCGATGACCGTGGTGTAGTTCTCGACGACGGTGGCGCGGTACTTGCTCTCGAGCGTGGTCTCGCGGTTGGCGAGCTCGCGCTCCTCATCGGTCATGTCCTCGTAGTCGAGGTAGTCCTGAATGTCCTCCTCGGTGAGCTTGGAGCTGAGGACCTCGGAGCAGGCGTTCTCAAGCAGGAGCACGTCGCGCACCAGACCGTTGAACGCGTCGCCGACAACGTTGGTATTGTCGTCGACCTTGGCGAGCTCATCCGCGGCCCACTCGTCCAGCGCGTCATGATAGGTCATGTTGTCCAGCAGGACGTACATGGCGTACATCTTGTAGAGCGTGTCCTTGAGCGTGAGGAAGCGGGTCTCGAACTCGGCGGCGTTTGCCGGGTCCTTGGCGAGCTCCTTGAGCGCGGCGACCTCGTCCAGGAAGGGCGCGGGGTCGATATACTCATACTGAATGTCGCTGTAGTTGAGGTCGGTGTGCGGCTGATCGGTGAAGAATTCGGTGTCACGCACGTCGCCGCTGCTGTCGTCAGCAGCAAGTGCGGGCACGGCGCAGACGATCAGCATCGTCAGCGCCAGCAGGGTGGACAGGAGCTTTTTCATAGATTTACCTCCGATTTCGGGGCGGCCGCCCCGTTGATTAGCATTTATCATAACACATGAATTTAAAAATGGAAAGAATTATTTCTTTCCGTTTTTTGCATGAATGCAGCGCGCCCCGGTCGGTGAAGGACCGGGGCGCGCGATTTGACGGGAAAAGCTCAGGAGAAAATGACGGTGAGCAGGCGTTGCAGCACGGAGGCGGCCTGCGCGCGGGTCGCCGGGGCGAGAGGCGCGAGAGCGCCGTCTCCAACGCCGTTGAACAGCCCGTTGGACACGCCCCAGGTCATCGCGGCAAGCTCGGCGCCGCTGAGCTCGCCGACGTCCGTGAACGCGGAGAGGTCGCCGTCAGCCGTCACATCCATGCCGATCGCCTCGCAGAAGCCGCAGAGCGTCAGCGCAAGCTCGGCGCGCGTGACCGTATCGTCCGCAGCGCCGCTGATGAGGCCGGTGGACAGAAGCCACTCCATCGCCTCCTCCGGCGCAACGATCTCGCCGCTGCCGGAAGCGAGGAGGGAATACATGCTGTAGACCGCGGCGCTCAGCTCGCCCTTCGTCAGGGTCCTGCCGGGCGCAAACTCGGTCTCGCTCACGCCGTCCATCAGCTTGTTCTCCCAGACGAACTCGATCTCCTCGCGGGGCCAGCCCTCCTCGCCCACGTCGGCGTAGGAGAATTCGGGCGCGGGGATGTCCTTGACGCCGAACGGATCGAGGATGTCGGTGTAGAGCTCCTCATTCGCGTTGATCTTCGCGGCGGGGCCGGAGGTGGAGCGGACGCCGACCTCGACGAGCTTCTTATAAAGATCGACGTATTTGGCAAAGGTCTCCGGCGTAACGGATTTGAGCTGCTTCATGTAGGTGAGATTGGCGTCCTGCGCCAGGCCCTCGAGCGTATCAAACGCCGCGCTGATCGCGCCGCTGAGCTCGCCGCTCGGCATGGCGTAGCCCACATAGGACGAGAGAATGTAGCCGTCCAGCGTGTCCTGATCCGGGGACATGGAGGCGACCAGCTCGGGCAGGGAGTCATAGACCGCAAAGGTCTCGGCGATGTTGGGGTCGCGGTAGGAGATGATGTACACGCCATCCTCGCCATAGCTGCCGTGGAACACGCCGTAAGCGCCGTACTGGTCGCGCAGAAGCGGATAGAGGAACGTGTCCGAAACCAGAGAGGTCACGGCGCCCATGCCGCCGTCAAAGCCCTCAAGCCCCAGATCCTCATAGCTCGCGACCAGGGCGTTGAACTGCACGTTGGAGTCGACCACAAGAGCCTCGGCGCGCGCCGCGGCGGGGAGCTGATAGGTCACGGGGGTGATGGGGCTGCTGCCGAGGGAGGCGAGGAATTTGTCCGCCTGCGCGCGGTTGAGAGCGATGCTGGTCTCGTTGCCAGCAAAAATCACCACGGCGTTCGTGCGGTTCGCCAGCTGGTCGCGCACACGCACGAGATTGGCGACCGTCTCCGCGGGGGCGTCGGCGAGCTTCTGCTCGACCTCGGTGAGGAACTGGTAGTAGGCGAGATAGTTCAAATAATCGCTGTAACGGTACAGCTCGCTGTCGATGCCGAGCGCGCGGCGCAGCTGGACGTTATACGGCGTACCGTTGATCGTGCTGCGCAGCGCCGCCTTGAGCGACTGCACCTTTTCAAGCACAGTCTGCGCGTCGTCGACCTTCGCGTTGAAGACCATTTCGCGCATCAGCTCATAGCCGGGAGCGAGGTCGTCGTCCAGCGAGATCCAGCTCATGCGCAGGTAGGGATGGAACGTCTCGTTCTCCTCCAGCAGGGAGACGTAGACGTTTCCGCTGTAGAGATAGCGTGCCGACAGGGTGGCAAGCTCCTCGCGCGTGTATTTCGCGGTGTCGACCTCGCCGACCAGATCGGTGAACAGCTTGAGCCAATGCAGATCGTCCTGTGCGACGCCGGACGCGTCGAGCAGGACCGTCGTCTGGCCGATGTTGTCCACGCCCGCGACGGCGTCGATATAACGGACGCCGCCCTCGGTCTTGTCGGTCACGTCATAGGTGCGGATCTCCTCGGGCAGGGACTTCACGTCGACCGCCTTGAGCTGGGCGACGTACTTCGACGCGTCGTCCTCCTCGTCCGCGGCGTTGCTCGCGGCGACCAGCGCCTCGATCTCTGCAGCGGACATGGACGCCTTCACGGCGGCGAGGCGCTCCGCCTCAGCGGCGTCGTTTTTCTCCTTCAGACCGGGCTCGGGATAGGTGGTCGTCAGCGCGGTGGTCTTGCTGTTGAGCAGATACTGGGAGACTGCCTTGGCATAGAGGCCCTGCGCGTTCCAGTCCTCCATCTTGCCCAGAGCATCCACATATTCGGGATACTCCCACATGTCCTCGGAGAAGGAATAGTAGTAAGCGATGCTGGAGAGCACGTTCACGCCCAGCGAGCTCTTGTCCTCGCCCACCAGCAGCGTGCTGATGGACGACTGTACCATGACGGCGTCCACGAGATCGGCGGGGAAGCCGTTTTTGGCGACGTCGGCGAGCGCGGCGTCCACGGTCTTCTGGAAGACGGGCGCGTCCTCCTTGTTGACGTTCTGCGCGACGAAGGTGATCGCAGGCTCCGGGCCCGTGGAATCAATGTACGCGGCGAAGCTTCCGGAGGGCAGCGCCTTCTTCAGGCTCTGCTGCATGGAGGAGGCGTCGGAGACCAGCAGGTCGGTGAGCGTGTTGAGCACCAGCTTGTCCTGCGTCGGGAGGTCGTGGCACACGAAGGTGTAGTAGATGATCGAGCCGTTCGCAGTGTCGCTGCCCGCTTCGACCGGGTAGGCGAAGGTCGCGGTCTGCGGCGCGGTGATGGGCTTGTAGTCCACGTCGGCGCGGGAGACGAACTCCTGCTTCTCGTAGGGGGAGAACGCGTCGTCAAGCAGCTTCAGGAAGGCGGTGTAATCCTCGAACTTGCCGTAGAGGAACGCGAGGCAGTTGGAGGGATGATAGAACGTGTCGTGGTAGTCCTTGAGCGACTGCCAGGTCATGTCGGGGATGAAGGCAGGGTCGCCGCCGGAGACGTTGCCCGCGCGGGAGCCGGGGAACGCGGTGCGCAGGTTGTTGTTCGAGGCGGTGGCGCCGATGGTCATCGCGCCGAGCATCTCGGAGTACACAGTCCCCTCGATGGTCAGCTCGGCGTCGGCGCTGGGCAGGCGATAGCGCCACGCCTCCTCGCGGTAGATGCTCTCATCCTCAAGGATCATCGGGTGGAGGCAGCTGTCGGTGTAATAATCGGCGAGCTTGAGCAGCTGCGCCTCCGAGAGGCTGCCGACCGGATAGGTCGTCATCCACTGGTACGTGGCGGCGTTCATGTAGGTCTGGTAGGTCTGATAGATCAGGTTGAAGAACAGGCTCTTGGAGGGGTACTTCTCCGAGCCGTCCAGCGTGCTGTGCTCAAAAACATGCGGAAGGCCCGTGTTGTCGATCGCCTCGGTCAGGAAGGTCAGGTCGAAGACGCGGTTGGTGTCGTCGTTCGCGATATACATGAGCTTTGCGCCGGTCTTCCCGTGTTCAAACAGGATCAGCTCGGCGCCGATGAGCGGAAAGTCTCGGATCTCCTTGACGGTAAATCCGTTGACCGTGTCGCCGACCTTCGGCAGAGCGGGTTCGGCTGCCAGCGCCGCCGGAGCGAGCGAGAGCAGCAGACTCAGCGTCAGCAGAAGAGCGGAGACTTTTTTTGCCAGTGTCTTGGTTTTCTCCATGTGATGTCCCTTCTTTGTTGTTTTTTGGCGATGGTAAACCGCCTTTATCCATATTACCATGTACCGCGGTAAAGCGCAAGGGCGGAAACGGGGAAAACGCGATTGACAAACATTTTTCGCCTCTATATACTGGATTTCTGAAAAAGAAGCAAAAAACGGAGAAAAACGCTATGATTGTCACAAGGGAAGAACAGGTGCGTCTGATGGACTGCATGCTGGACATGGGGGAGCTGCTGATGGACGCGGGCGCGGAGATCAGCCGCGTGGAGGACACGCTCTCCCGCGTGGGCGCGACCTACGGGGCGAGGCGCGTGGACGTGTTCGCCATCACTTCGCTTTTGAGCGTCACGATGGAGTTCCCCGAGAGCGAGGCGATGACCGAGACGCGGCGCATCCGCTCCAACGGCCAGACGGACTTTTACCGCGTGGACAAGCTCAACACGATCAGCCGCCGCTGCTGTGCCGAGCCGATGCCCATTGCGGAGCTGCGCGCGCAGCTCGACGCCGTCGCCGCGGGGCACAAGCCCTTCGCCGCGCTTCTGGCGGGCAGCGTGCTGGGCGGCGGGAGCTATGCCGTGTTCTTCGGCGGCACGCTCTATGACGCGCTCGCCGCCGCGTTCTTCGCCGCGCTGATCTGCCATTTGCAGTACAGGCTGGGCCGCACGCGCGTCAACGCCGTCGCCTCCAACCTCATCATCTCGCTGCTCGTCGGGCTGGGCGTGGGGCTTGTCTCCGCCGTGCTCCCCGTGCTGCACATGGACAAGATCCTCATCGGGGACATCATGCTGCTCATCCCCGGCCTTGCGATGACCAACGCCATCCGCAACATCCTGCTGGGCGACACCATCTCCGGCGTCGTGCGCCTGACCGAGAGCCTGATTTGGGCGGTGGCGCTGGCGGGCGGCTTCATGGTCGCGCTCACCATCGTCAACGCGCTGCACTGAGGGGAGGGGAATACCGTGAAAGAGATCGCTGTCCAGCTTACGGCGGCATTCCTCGGCTCACTGGGCTTTTCGCTGGTGTTCGGGCTGCATCGGAGATACCTGTTTGCGGCGTCGGCGGGCGGCGCGATGGCGTGGGGCGTGTTCCTTGCGGCGCAGGCGTGGCTGGGCACGGACTTCCTGCCCTGCCTGATCGCCTCCGCCTTCGCCGTGCTCTACTCCGAACTGATGGCGCGCCGTCTCAAGACTCCGGCGACACTCTTTGCCATCCCCTCCGTGCTGCCGCTACTGCCCGGCGGCTCGCTGTACTACGCCATGAGCCACGCCGTGCGCGGCGAGCTGGACGAGGCGCGCGCCTTCGGCACAAAGACCCTGCTCTACGCGCTCGCCATCGCCGCCGGGATCAGCATCGTCGTCGCCTTCCGCGCCCTGCGGGAGAAGCGCTGAGCGCTCGCGGCGCTTTTTTAACGAAATGTGAATTTTTGAAAAAGCTCAAAAAAATTCCAAAATACCTCTTGCATTTGCACGACCTGTGCGCTAATATAAGCATCGTCGGTTAGCACTCGAACAAAATGAGTGCTAACCACGAAGCTTGTTTTTTTATAAATTGATATAAGGAGGCACTACCCATGAAACTCACCCCGCTTGCCGACCGCGTCGTGCTCAAGCTCATTGAAGCCGAAGAGACCACCAAGGGCGGCATCATCCTCACGGCAAAGGCGCAGGAGAAGCCCTCCGTCGCGGAGGTCATTTCGGTCGGCCCCGGCGGCACGGTCGACGGTCACGATGTCGTGATGACCGTCAAGCCCGGCGACAAGGTCATCACCAGCAAGTACTCCGGCACCGAGGTCAAGGTCGACGACGTCGAGTATACCATCGTGCGTCAGAACGACATCCTCGCGATCGTAGAATAATCAAGGGAGGCAATCAACATGGCTAAGCTTATCAAGTCCGGCGAAGAGGCGCGCAAGGCGCTTGAAATCGGCGTCAACACCCTCGCCGATACCGTTAAGATCACTCTGGGGCCCAAGGGTCGCAACGTGGTGCTCGACAAGAAGTTCGGCGCCCCGCTCATCACCAACGACGGCGTGACCATCGCCAAGGAGATCGAGCTGGACGATCCGTTTGAGAACATGGGCGCGCAGCTCGTGCGCGAGCTCTCCACCAAGACCAACGACGTCGCGGGCGACGGCACCCCCACCGCCACGCTGCTGGCGCAGGCGATGATCCGCGAGGGCCTGAAGAACCTCGCCGCCGGTGCGAACCCCATCGTGATGAAGAAGGGCATGGCGAAGGCTGTCGAGGCCGCCGTCGCCGCCATTAAGT
>SVKP01000205.1 GCA_015068395.1 Oscillospiraceae bacterium | reverse complement strand
ATTCCGCGACAGCATCGACACCAATGATATCGCCCAAAAGAAAGCCATGAAGGAGGAAAAACAGCTATGAACAACTGCGGCATCAGCCGCTGGGACGACCCGGCGGAGATCAATGCGCGCCTCGCCGCGCTCACGAGCCAGCCCATCTGGGAGGTCACGGACGACTACTATCAGAATACGATCCTCAAATACTACGACGAGAAGTGCACCGCCTCCCGCGCGGTCTACGAGGAGTCGAAGAACTATATCCCCGGCGGCGTCCAGCACAACCTCGCCTTCAACAAGCCCTTCCCCATGTGCATGGCGCGCGCCGAGGGCGCTTACCTCTACGACAAGGACGGCAACCGCTACATCGACTTTTTGCAGGCGGGCGGCCCGACGATCCTCGGCAGCAACTATGCCCCCATCCGCGAGAAGGTCATTGAGCTGCTGAATGAGTGCGGCCCCGTGACCGGCCTGCTGCACGAGTCCGAGCTGATGATTGCCCGCGAGATCAACCGTCATATGCCGAACGTCGAGATGTTCCGCATGCTCGGCAGCGGCACCGAGGCGGTGATGGCGTCGCTGCGCATCGCGCGGATCGCCACGGGGCACAAGCACATCATCAAGCTCGGCGGCGCGTACCACGGCTGGTCGGACCAGATGGTCTACGGGCTCAAGATCCCCGGCAGCCGCGCCCTGCTGGAATCCCACGGTATCCCCGGCGGCGCCTTTGAGCTGACCGACGAGGTGCGCCCAAACGATTTGGAGATGCTAGAGGACATGCTCCGGCGCAACAAGCTCACCGGCGGCACCGCCGCGGTCATCGTCGAGCCGGTCGGACCCGAGAGCGGCACGCGCCCCGTCGCGCGCGACTACAACGCGGGCGTGCGCGCGCTGTGCGACAAATATGGCGCGCTGTTCATCTTCGACGAGGTCGTTACCGGCTTCCGCGTGGCGCTCGGCGGCGCGCAGAGCTTCTTCGGCGTCGTGCCGGACCTCACGGTCTTCGGCAAGATCGTCGCCGGGGGCTATCCCGCGGCGGGCGGCGTCGGCGGCAAGCGCGAGTACGCGCAGCTGATGGCGGCGGGCCTCGCCACGGGCAAGCACCGCGCCTACGTCGGCGGCACGCTGGCGGCGAACCCGCTCTCCTGCGTCGCGGGCTACACGGCGATCCGAGAGATCGAGCGCACCAACGCCTGCGAGATCGCGGGGCAGATGGGCGATAAGCTCTGCGACGGGCTCAAGGCGCTGCTCGAACGCTACGGCCTGCCCTTCGTGGCGTACAACCAGGGCTCGATCGTGCATCTGGAATGCACCGGCGCGATGAGCTTTGACTTCTCCTCGATGAATTTCGCCAAGTCGGCGTTGGGTCTGCTGCGCCACAAGAAGATGATGTACCGGCGCAAGGACTCGATGGAGCGCATGGGTGCGGCATACATGGCGAACGGCATCGTCACGCTCGCCGGCAGCCGGCTCTACACCTCGCTCGCCGACACGCCGGAGGTCATCGACGACGCGCTTAACCGCTTTGAGGAGGTCTTTCGCCACGTCGCAAGGACGAAGAAGGGCCTGTGACGGCGCGCCGCGTTCCCGGCGGCGGCACAATCGGTTTTTTCGGCAATTTTTATAAAAAACGGATTGCAGGAACGCCTTGCTTGTGATATTATGATAAATAGCGCAGACGCCGACGGAACAAACGGACACGCAAGGAAGGACGATGGCGATGAAGAAGATCGTGCTGATCGGCAAAATGAACGAGTGGATGGAGAGCATCAACGAGCTCCTGCACAAGTATTTCCGCGTGCAGCTTTGCACGGAGAACCCGCAGAGCGCGCTGGGGATGGTCCGCGTGGTCAAGCCGGACCTGATCGTGCTCAGCCTCGTCGGCTTTTACGAGGCGGACAAGGTGCTGTTCACCGCGATCCAGAGGGATTTTCCCGGCATCCCCGTGCTGTCCATCGGTACGGACGCCGAGTGGGCGCCGTTTTCCTCCTTCTACGCGGACCGGCAGTTCGAGAACCTGACGCGCCCGGTGGAAAAGTCCGTCGTGCTCTCCACGATCTGCCGCAGGCTCGGCATCAGCGAGCAGGCGATGATGAGCGAGGCGCAGGAGGACACACGCAAGAAGGTCCTTGTGGTGGACGACAACGCCAACACGCTGCGCAGCATCAAGGGTATGCTGGAGAAGAATTACAACGTCATGCTTGCCAACTCCGGCATGAAGGCGATGACCTCCATCGGCAAGTGCCGCCCGGACGTGATCCTGCTGGACTACGAAATGCCGGTGTGCGACGGCAGGCAGACGCTGGAGATGATCCGCGCGGACGAGGACCTGACCACCATCCCGGTGATCTTCCTCACCAGCGTGAACGACAAGGAGCACATTCAGGCGGTCATCAAGCTTTTGCCCGCCGGGTACATGCTCAAGCCCGCCGTGCCCGCGAAGCTTATCGAGGCAATCGAGCGCGCGCTTGCCGGACAGAGCGCCCAGTGATAAAAAAACAGACAAAAAACCGCTCCCTCCCAGTTCCAATCGGGACTGAGGGGGAGCGCTTCATTATGCTTTCCTGTCGCGCCGATTTCCGAGGCGGAAGATGATGAGAAGGAGCAGGCACAGGTAGACGAGCACCAGCCCCAGCGTGAGCCAGCACAGCGGCTCGCTCTTTGCCGCGAGGCTGACGAGCACGAGGATCGGCGCGCCGAGGATGATGCCGAAGCTGCTGCCCGTGACCAGATTGTTTGCGGCGGGGGTGGACAGCTCCGGGTCGATCTCACGCAGCAGCAAAATGCCGGAGCTGATGGTCCCGGTCAGCATGCCGAACATGGAGATCAGCCCCTGATAGCGGTACTCCGGGTAGACGGCGGCGCAGACAAAGCGCAGGTGCAGCCACGTGACCACGCCGCCGACCACGGCCATGAGCAGGAAGGGGAGCAGGAGCGCGCGCACGTCCGAGGGCTCAATGGACGCGATGCCCGCGACGATCATCAGGTCGAAGAAAAAGCCGGAGATGCGCCCGAGCAGATAGTTGTTCTGGTATTGCAGCGCGCGGGAGGGGCGCTGCGTTTTCCGCTGTCCCAGCAGAACGCGCAGCGCGATGGCGAGCGCGGAGCCGATGATGAAGTTGAAGCCCCACAGCAGCGGTGAGACCGTCGCGGCGACTCCGGGGGCAGCGGCGGCGAGACCGGCGGTCAGCGCGCGGGTGACAAGGAAGGTGGCAAGATAGACCAGAAGCACCATCGCCGCCTGCACGGACATCGCGTCTATGGACGCGGAGACGGAGCCGCCTTCCTCGGAGGCGAAGTAGTCCCTTGCCCGCTCCTGCGCCGGTGCGACGTTTTGCGCCGGGGTGAGCAGGCCGCGGTGGCGGAGGATGTTCAAAATCACCACGCCTACGGTGCAGGCGACCAGATAGCCCGCGGCGGCGATCGCCATGCCGTAGCTGCGGCCGCCGACGAAGCCCAGCGCCTCATAGGCGGAGCCGACGTTGTTTGCCTGCCCGGGACCCTGCCCGTAGCCCATCGGCAGGAGCATGCCCGCCGCGTGAAACAGCCCGGGCATCAGCGTGTGGGAGAGCAGCAGTGAGATCAGCAGGCCCGCCGCGCCCTGCACCAGATAGGTGCTGACGATTACCGCGCCGGACTTGAGTCCGGTCAGCTTTTCGGTCCTGTCCCGCGGGTGCGCCGGGACGCGCAGGCTCATTGCGATGAACCCGAGCGCGATGCCGTGAAAGACCAGCATCTCCATCAGCTCGTCGTCCAGCGGCAAGCCGAGCAGCTTTGCCGCGAGCAGCAGAAAGCCTGCCAGCACCGCCGCGGGCAGCATCGCCTTTTGCAGAGGCGGAAAGACCCGGTAGAGGAATTGGGAGAACAGGATCGCGCCCGCAATCAGCCCCAGCTGGATCACGATCCCCCAGAGTACGGTGTTTGCGGCGGAATAATCCATGGCAAAAGTCTCCAATCATTGATAATCGCGTTTCCAAAGCTCCAGATACTTGCGCAGATTGGCGACGGAGCGGGAGCGGATCTGATAATAGGCGTCCCCGACCGTGAACAGCAGCCTGTCGTGCTGCGTCATCGCCATGTCGCTGATGTCGGAGAGCGCAAAGCTGTGCTCCGCGCAGACCAGCCGGTCCGCATACAGCGTTAGCGCGCCGCGGTTCAGCTCCTTCTGCCGGTGTTCCGCGTTGATGCGCGAGAGCGCCAGCCCCTCGTCCCGGAACAGGGCGCCGTCCGCCGCGTCCCGCACAAAGTCCAGGGCGTACAGCTTCTCGCGCTGCCAGTCCTCCCACTCCGCGGGGGTGGGAAAGGGCTCCGCCGGGTCGAAGCAGCCCGTCTCGGTGAAGCGCAGGTCCAGCCCGCAGGCACAGCGAAGGCGGTCCCCCCTGCTGTGCAGCGTGCCGATCCGTCGGCAGCCGGGGCAGAGGTACAGCATCCGCTCCAGATACTCGGCGGGATGCCTGCCACGGTAGACGTCCGGGTTTTCCCGCTGCCGCTCCCACGCGTCCTCGCGGATGTCCCGGTCGATCAGCGCGTTGACCTCTCCGGCGCGCATGCCCTTGAGTGTTTCCGGCGGATAGACGCCGACGACCCTGCCGCGCACATGTCCCCGGCGCAGCCCGCGGCCCCAGCGCGGGAGGGACAGATAGCCGCCCTCCAGCCGGTAGGTGACGAGCGTCGCGCCGCCGGAGCGGGCAAGGCTGCCGGTTCCCTTCACGGCGGGAACGCTTCGCCCGTCCCAGCTCTGCTCCCCCTCGGCGAACAGGACCACGGAGTGCCCGGCGCGCAGATGCTTCAGGCAGTCCCGCACCGTTTCCAGGCTTGCCGCGCCCTTTCGGCGCGGGATCGGCGCGACCAGCCATTGCAAGGCGCGCGAGACGAAGCCCTGCCGGAAAATATGCTCGCTTGCCACATAGTATGCCTGCCTGTCCCCCAGCGCCATGCCGATCAGCAGGGGGTCCCAGGCGGTCACGTGGTTGGACACCAGAAGGATCGGTCCCTCCGCGCGGATCGGCTCGGCGTCCAGACGGAATTTCGGAATGAGCCAGAATCGGACCAGACGGATCAATATGCGCCAGAGCCGCAGATAATGGGCGTGATCGTTCATGGCGGATGTTATACCTCGTCCGCGTAATTGCACAGCAGGAACAACGGCTTGACGGCGACGACCTCGTCATATTCCTTCTGCGTGACCGTGACGCTCGCGTTGAGCGCCTTGAGGTCCGCCTTCATGGTCTCGTACGCCTCGCCGACGCTCTGGGCGCGCCCCTCGCGCAGCACGCGGATCATGCGCTCGAGCACGATCGGGTGCGCGTACTGCGCCGGGACGGGGATGCCTCGCTCCTCCTGAAGCAGCGAGCGCATATTGGCGAGCGCCTTGTCCCACTGCTCCTGCGCGTAGCGCTTGTTGTTGCGCCCCGTGGGCAGCACGCGGGTGGACGAGACGAGGAAGATCGCCGCGAAGCCGAACACGGCGAGAAGCTCCGCATGGTCGCGGTGGTTCAAAAGCATATAGACGCCAAGCCCTGCCGCGGCAAGCGCCAGCAGGAAGATCGCCACCGCCGCGAGGCGGTAGTTCGGGTTGATGGCGTCGATCGTGCGCTTCTGCTTTGCGGCGAAGGCAAGCGCGTCGGTCAGGTCGCGGCGGCGCTTGAGCGTTTCCAGCGCCGCGCGCAGCTCCGCGACGGCGGACTCCGCGGCGGGCGTCAGCTCCTTGCAATAGCGCGCCTGCTCCGCCTGCTCCGCCTCGCGCAGCTTGCGCTCCGCCTCCTCGCTGTGGGTGGGCAGCTCCGGGTGCTCGCGCTCGATGACGGCGAGCAGCTGGTCGACCTCGTCCTCGCGCTTGAAATAGCTCTGCTTTTCGCGCCCGTCGGCAAACTGGACGACCAGATACGCCATGGCTCCGAACATTCCCTTGCCGGTGAATCCGCCCTTGCTCATGGCAATGCGCTTGAAGATGCGCCGGATATCGCCGTAGACGGTGTAAAAGCCGCGGTCGGCATAGCGCCCGCCCAGATAGACCGCCTTTTTGCCCAGCCCGCAGGGACCGAATTTCCGGCAGTCCTTCCTGTCCGCGGCGAGCGTTTCGGCGTCCAGCGCCGTCGTGCCGACGAGTTTGGGTGCAAACAGCATGATGATAACTCCTTTGATCTTGGATGATAGCCAATGCCATTATAACCATAAAAAGACGGGAGAACAAGTCTCCCGTCCTTTTTTGTGGTATTGGATTTTACTTCGTAGCAACGGTGCTCTTGGCGCCCGCGTTCTTCTTGGTCGCGCTCAGGAACAGAGCGAGCATGGCAACCGCAAAGACGATGCCGACGGGATAGCCGACAGCCTTGTTGTTCTTGAAGAACGGGATGAGGCCCATGCACTCGCCCGCCATCATGAAGTAGGTCATGGAGACGGCGCTCATAAAGGTCGCCGGGACGGCGCAGATCCAGAAGTTGCGCTTGTTCTGGAAGAGGAACATCGCGCCCGCCCACAGGACGATCATCGCCAGCGTCTGGTTGGACCAGCTGAAGTAACGCCAGATAATGTTGTAGTCGATCTTGCCCAGCGCGTTGCCGAAGCCGAGGATCGCGCCGACGCCCAGAACGGGCACGCAGAGCATCAGACGGTTCTGCCACTTGCCCTGGTCGATCTTGAACCAGTCGGCAATGGTCAGACGCGCGGAACGGAACGCCGTATCGCCGGAGGTGATCGGGCAGGCAATGACGCCGAGGACCGCCAGAACCATGCCGACGCCCTTCATGGTGATGGTGCTGATCTCGAAGACCGTGTTGGCGCCGCCGCCGCCGAGCTCCTTAATCGTGGCGCCGCCGAGCAGCGTGCACGCCGCGGACGCCCAAATCAGAGCGATGATGCCCTCGGCGACCATCGCGCCGTAGAACACGAAGCGGCCCTGATGCTCATTCTTGAGGCAGCGCGCCATCAGCGGGGACTGCGTGGCATGGAAGCCGGAGATCGCGCCGCAGGCGACGGTGACGAACATGAACGCCCAGATCGGGGTCCCGTCGGGATGCATGTTGGTGAAGTTGTTCCACAGCTCCGGCATGGGCTTGCCGCTGGTGAGCGTACCGAAGGCGACGCCGACCGCCATGATGATAAGGCAGGCGCCGAACACCGGGTAGATCTTGCCGATGATCTTGTCGACGGAAATGAAGGTCGCGATGAAGTAGTAGATCAGGATGATCGCGAGCCAGAACACCTTGTCGACCAGAATGCCGGTGGCGCCGCTCGTGCCGATCAGCTTGACCAGCAGGCCCGCGGGGCCGACGGCAAACACGGTGCCGACCATGACGAGCAGGATGACGGCGAAGACGCGCATGATGTTCTTCATCGTGCCGCCGAGGTAAATGCCGGTGACCTCGGAGATCGAGGCGCCGTTGTTGCGCTCGGAGAGCATGCCGGCGAAGTAATCATGGACGGCGCCTGCGAAGACGGTACCGAAGGTGATCCAAAGGAACACGACCGGGCCCCAGAT
>SVKP01000019.1 GCA_015068395.1 Oscillospiraceae bacterium | reverse complement strand
GGGAGGCGATCATCGAGACGATGAACTTCGCCTTCCCCACCATTCTGACCTCCGGCTCGATCCTCGCGAGCGCGGGCTTCATCCTCGGGCAGATCAGCTCCGAGGGCACGATCGTCGGCATCGGGCAGAGTCTTGGGCGCGGCACGGTCATCTCCATCATCCTTGTCATGTTCTGCCTGCCGCAGATCCTGCTGCTCGGCGGACGGGTCATCGAAAAGACCTCGTTCTCCGTGCCCACGCCGCTGCGCCACCATGAGGCGCGCGGGCGCATCGCGGTCGACGGCATGGTGCGCGGCGAGATCTCCGGCACGGTCACGGGCATTCTGCACGCCACGGTGGAGGGCGAGGCAAAGCTGGAGCTGCTTTCCGGCAGCGTGGAGGAGGCGGACAGCCATGAAAAATAAGCTTCTCTCCCGCGCGCTGAGCCTTGCGCTGCTGCTGGCAATGCTCTGCCAGTTCGGCGCTGCCGCCGCGGCGGCGGGTGATCCCGACACGGTTTATCTGAACAACGCGAACGCGCTGCGCGCGTTCGCGGAGCACTGCTCCTACGACGCGTGGTCCGAGGGCAAGACGGTCGTCTTGCAGTGCGACATCGCGCTCGGCGGCGTGGAGTTTTCCCCGGCGGCGAGCTTCGGCGGCGTTTTTGAGGGCAACGGGCACACGATCTCGGGCCTCAGCATCTCCGCGAGCGTCTCTCCCGCCGGGCTCTTCGGCACCGTCGCGGAGGGCGGCGTCGTGCGCGGCCTGACGGTCTCGGGCAGCGTCTCCCCCGCCGGAAGCGCCGATATCGTCGGCGGCGTCGCGGGCGTCAACCGCGGCACGCTGGAAAACTGCTCGTTTGTCGGGAACGTCAACGGTGAGCGCCGCACGGGCGGCGTCGTGGGTGAAAACGCGGCAAGCGGGACGGTCAGCGGCTGCAAGGCGACCGGCGGTGTCTTCGGCAAGAACATGACCGGCGGCGTCATCGGCGTCAACCACGGCACGGCGACGAAGTGTGAGAACCACGCCTACGTCAACACCGGCAGCATCGACCCGTCCGTCTCTTTTGACAAGCTCGATCTGAACCTGACGACCGGGCTTGCAAACCTGACGAGCCCGGACGTCTACAATGTCACGGTGGACAGCGGCGGCGTCGCGGGCTTCTCCGACGGCGTGCTACTCAGCTGCCGCAACGACGGCAGCGTCGGCTATCAGCACATCGGCTACAACGTCGGCGGCATCGTGGGCCGCAGCAGCGGGCACGTCGCCGCCTGCGTCAACGAGGGCAGCGTCTACGGCCGCCGGGAGGTCGGCGGCGTCGCCGGCATGGCGGAGCCGTATGTGAAGCTCAACGTCCGCGAGAGCTCGATCGACCGGGTGCGGCGCGAGCTGAACTCGCTCAGCGCGCTGATCGACCGAACGGTCAGCGACGCGGAAAACGCCTCCGACGCGGTGTCCGCCCGTCTGAACGCGATCAACGACAGCGTGGACGACGCGGAGCGAAGCGCGAAGGCGCTGACCGACCAGATGGGCGACTACTGGGACGGCGTCGTCGAGGAGATCGACCGCGGCAGCGGCGTCGTGGACGTCGTGCTGCCCCAGCTGCGCGACGTTGCGCGCGAGCTGACCGACACGAGCGACGCGATGACGCTCGCGCTCGGTCTTCTGGAACAGGTGCTCGCGGAAACCGAGCTGCCCGACGGCGTGGACGGAACGGCGTTCGACGAGCTCTCCGCCATGCTGGGCGAGCTGCGCGCGGCGGCGGACGTCCTCCGCGCAGGCGCCAATCAGCTGGAGCGCGGGCTTTCGACGCTTGAGCGGACCGTCGGCCCCAGAGATGGCATGAGCGAAGCGGAGTGGCGCGATCTGATCTACGGAACGCGCGGCGCGGACGGAAAGCGCTCCGGCGGCGCGCTCTCAGAGGTCAATGCGGGCCTGCACGAGACGGTCTCCGCCATGGGCGAGATCGCCTCCACAATCGGCGGGCTCAGCGCAATGATCTCTGAGACGCGCGAGGAGGCAAGGCAGAACGCCGAGGCGCTCTATCCCAACGCGCCGCTGGAAAAGGCGGCGTATCTGGCACGCGAGGCGGCGGCGCTGCTGCTGCGCGGCATTCCCGCGTACATCGCCGAGCATCCGCTGGGCGAGCCGCTGAGCGCGGCGGGCGAGGGCATGCGCAAAACGGCGGACGCGCTTGCCGCGATTGAGGAAAACACACAGATACGCCCGGAGAACGTCGCCGACGGCGTCGCCGCCATCCGCGCGGGGCTGCGCACCATGGCGGACGGCAACGGCGCGGGCGGCGTGTTCGACCATCTGGCGGAGGCGCTCGTACACATGCAGAACGCCTCCGACGCCGCGGCAAATGCGATGGATCAGCTGCAGGACGCGCTCAACCGGGCGCAGCAGCCGCTGGACGACCTGCAAAGCGCGGTCGGGAAGCTCCGCGACGCCGCGAACAAGCTGACGGGCGCGCTGGACAGCACGCGTAAGCTGCTTGACTATCTGAACAGTCAGGAAAAGCTGAACTTCCAGACCCTCGGCGAGGAGACCGACGCCTCGGCGGACGCGCTCTACGACGCGATGCACGAGATTTCCAGCAATCTGGAGCTGCTCAATCAGGAGGCAAAAAGCTCCGCGGACCGGGTGCTTGAGGACGTGCGCCAGATCAACCGCCAGTTTACGTCGATGATGAACACGCTGCTCGACGTGGTGACGGAATCGGAGGACGCCTCCCTCTCCACGGTGGTCGAGGACACATCCGATGAAGACCTCGAGGCGGTCATGCAGGGCAAGCTTCTGCTGTGTCGCAACGAGGGCGAGGTGAGCGGAGATATCGACGTCGGCGGCGTCGCCGGCGCGATGATGATCTACAACGAGCTGGACCCGGAGAGCGACGACGACACGCTGACCTCCGCGTTTCACAAGAGCTATGAGCTCAAGTGCGTTTTGCAGGACTGCATCAACCGCGGCGCGGTCACGGGAAAGCGCGACAACGTCGGCTCTGTGTGCGGCAGCGCGATGCTCGGCGCCATCAGCGGCTGCGAGGCGTACGGCTCCGCCGCCAGCGACGGCGGCGACTGCGTCGGCGGCGTCGCCGGATACGCGGACAACACCGTGCTCCAATGCTGGTCCCGCTGCACGCTCGCGGGCGGAAAGAACGTCGGCGGCGTCGTCGGCTCCGGCAAGGCGGAGCGCTCCGGCCTGCGCGTCGAGGACTGCCGCTCTCTGGTGGAGGTCACGCGCAGCACCCAGTATGTCGGCGCGATCCTCGGCGCCGACACGGGCAGCCTCTCCGGCAACCTCTTCGTCAGCGACACGCTCTCCGGCATTGACTGCGTGAGCGTGCGCGGCAAGGCGGAGCCGATCACCTACGACCAGCTGCTTGCGCTCGGCTCGGTGCCAATGGCGTTCCGCGGCTTCACCCTCACCTTCCTCGCGGACGGCGAGGTGGTCCGCTCGGTCCCGTTCAACTACGGCGAGAGCTTCGACGCCTCGATCTTCCCCAATATCCCGGCTCGGGAGGGGCAGTTTGGCCGCTGGGATCGCACGGAGCTGGACAATCTCTGCTTTGACACGACGGTCAACGCCGTCTACGAGCCCTGCGTCAGCGCGCTGGCCAGCGACGTCACGCGCAGCGCGGCGCGCCCGACCTTCCTGGTCGAGGGCGCCTTCGACGACGCGACGGCGCTGGAAGCCTCCCCTGCAATCTTTGACTTTACGGACACGCCGTCCGGGCTCCTTGCCCGCCTGCGCTCCTATCGCAAGACCCTGCTTGAGCAGTGGCAGCTCACGCTTCCGTCCGACGGCGCGGCGACGCACGTCGTGCGCTATCTGCCCCCCGAGGGCGTGGCGGACCACATCGCGCTCTATGTCCCAGAAAACGGCGCGTGGCGCCTGCTGGAAACGGAGAAGATGGGCAGCTATCTGACCTTCGAAACCGACGCGGAGGAGCTGGAACTCACCGTGGTCTCCACCGCGACCCCGTGGTGGGTCTGGGCGCTTGTGGGCGGCGCGGCGTTCTTTGCGCTCGCGCTTGTCATCGCGCTCTCAATCCGCGGCAAGAAGCCAAAGCACGTGCTGACCGACGAGGAAAAGGCGAAGGAGAAGGCGCGCAGGCGCCGCCGCACGACGGTGCGCATCGTGCTGCTCACTGTTGCGCTGCTGCTGGGCGGCGCGGCGTTCGCTGTACTGCACTTTGCGCCGGGGCTGACGGACAGCATGAACCTGTATATGCTCCTGCACAACTACGCCGAGCGCAGGAACCTCGATATGGAGCTGTCCGTCGTGGCGCACGTGAACGGCAAGACCTTTGACGCGGACGTGGAATACTTCACGACCGACTGCGCCGACAAGCGCGTGTCCTGCGTGATGTGGGAGGACATCCCGCTGTACTACTGCGACGGGATGATGCTGCTGGAAAACGGCAAAGCCTACCGCGCCGAGGGCATGCTGCCGGATTACTCCAAGCTGCTCTCCCACGTCGCGGGGCTCTACCGCGCGGTGGAGGTCACGACCTCGGAGAGCAACGGCGTGAAGACCTATCACGTCGAGGCGCGGGACGAGGCGGCGAAGCAGCTGCTCACGGTCCTGTTGCCCGGCGGGCTGTCCGCCGTCTCCGAGACGGAGGCGGTGCAGCTGGATCTGACGCTCGCCGACGGCGAGCCCAAGGACCTGCGCATCGGCTGGAACGGCGAATCCGGCGATGCAAGCGCGTCGCTGCGACTGACCGGCCGCTCCCGCGAGCACACGCTGCCGCAGGCGGTCCGCTCCGCCATCACCACCGGCGAGTACGCCAACGCCGGACAGCTCGGAGACGAGCTCAGAGAGCTGATCCTGGTCTGGACCGAGCTTGCCACCCGCGACCCGCTGAGCGCGGGCGTGGCGCTGCGCGCAGACTGCGGGCCGCTGCTGGTGAATGACAATCTCACCTGGCAGCGCACGCAGTGGAACGGGTCGAAGCTCTCGTGCGTCTCGCAGCGCGGCGCGCGCATCTACTTCACCGACGACGCCGCCTGCACAGGCAGCGGAGCCGTCGTGGACCGCAGCGGCTCGCAGTTCCGCGACACGGCGAAGCTGCTGCACCTCGCCTACGAGGCGTTCCTGTTCGGCGAGGCGGAGTGCGCGCGGCAGGGCGACGCCGCGCTCTACACGATCCGGCTGGACGAAGGCGCGATGTCGGAGCTTGCCGCTGTGATCGCGCCGGAGACCCGGTCGATGGGCGTCTCCTTCACCGAAGGCTCGATTCGTCTTTCAGTCGAGGACGGCGCGGCGAAGACCATCTCCGTGGACTGCGCGGGCGGCCTCCGCGTCGTGCGCACGGACGTCCCCGCCTCGGTCGGCGCAACGTTCACGTTCATGGACCGGAAGTTCTTCGCCCCCACACAAAAAACGCTCGACGCGCTGGGACTCGGCGCGTGAGCGGCAAGATATAGTAAGCGCATTTATCAAATGCACTTACTATATCAGCCATATTTCGCGGTTGCCGCAGTTCGCGGCGAGCGAAATGGCGATCAAAAAGTTATAGTAAATGCAAATACCATTTGCGTTTACTATGATTTCCGCAAAAAATCAGCCTCCCGATTGCTTCGGGAGGCTGATTTTTGATTATGCGTTTTACAGCTGCGGACCGGCGGGGACGAGCGCCTTGCCGGCTTCGTTGTAGGTGTACTTATTGAAGTTCTTGATGAAGCGGGCGGCGAGGTCCTTTGCCTTCTCGTCCCACTCGGCGGGATTGGCGTAGGTGTCGCGCGGATCGAGGATGCCGGGGTCGACGCCGGGCAGCGCGGTCGGAACCTCAAGACCGAAAATGGGAATCTTCTTGGTCGGCGCCTTGAGCACGTCGCCGTTGAGGATCGCGTCGATGATGCCGCGGGTGTCCTTGATGGAGATGCGCTTGCCCGTACCGTTCCAGCCGGTGTTGACCAGATACGCCTTCGCGCCGGACTTCTCCATGCGCTTGACCAGCTCCTCGCCGTACTTGGTGGGGTGCAGCTCCAGAAACGCCTGGCCGAAGCAGGCGGAGAAGGTGGGCTGCGGCTCGGTGATGCCGCGCTCGGTGCCCGCGAGCTTCGCGGTGAAGCCGGAGAGGAAGTAGTACTTGCACTGGTCCGGCGTCAGGATGCTGACCGGGGGCAGCACGCCGAAGGCGTCCGCGCTCAGGAAGATCACGTTCTTGGCGGCGGGGCCGGCGGAGATGGGCTTCACGATCTTCTCGATATGATCGATCGGATAGCTCACGCGGGTGTTCTCGGTCACGCTCTTGTCGGCAAAGTCGATCTTGCCGTTCTCATCCACAGTCACGTTCTCCAGCAGGGCATCCCGGCGGATCGCGTTGTAGATGTCGGGCTCGGAATCCTTGTCCAGGTTAATAACCTTGGCGTAGCAGCCGCCTTCGAAGTTAAACACGCCGTTGTCGTCCCAGCCGTGCTCGTCATCGCCGATCAGAAGACGCTTCGGATCTGTGGACAGCGTGGTCTTGCCGGTTCCGGAAAGGCCGAAGAAGACGGCGGTGTTTTCACCGTTCATATCCGTGTTCGCGGAGCAGTG
>SVKP01000204.1 GCA_015068395.1 Oscillospiraceae bacterium | reverse complement strand
GAGCCGGTGTGCGAGCTGAAGGTCACGGTGCCCGACCAGTACATGGGCGATATCCTCGGCGACCTCAACAAGCGCCGCGGCCGCGTGATGGGTATGGACCCCACCGGCGACGGCGAGCAGGTCATCTCCGCCGAGTGCCCCGAGGCGGAGCTGATGAGCTACGCGATCGACCTGCGCTCCATGACGCAGTCCCGCGGCAGCTTCGTGATGCACTTTGTGCGCTACGAGCAGTGCCCGGGCGACGCGCAGGAGAAGGCGATCGCCGCCGCGAAGGCAATGCAGGACGCGGAATAACAACAACCTGTTACAAAACGGCTCCCACGATCGTGGGGGCCGTTTTTGGCGGATAAATAACGCGCCGCGGAGCAAGTCCGCGGCGCGTATGCACATTTTGAATTACTCGGTGACGAAGGGCAGCAGAGCGATCTGACGAGCGCGCTTGATCGCGGTCGTCAGCTGGCGCTGATGCATCGCACAGGTGCCGGTGGTCCTGCGGGGCAGGATCTTCGAACGCTCGGAAATGTAGCGTCTGAGCTTCGCTGAATCCTTGTAGTCGATATATTCGCACTTATCCACGCAGAACTGGCAGACCTTCCTGCGCTTGCGGTTGGGACCGCCGGCGCGAGGGGCCTTATTCTCATGCTCCATAGCCATGGATGCTTCCTCCTTTTCAGAATTGGGTATCTACCCTCAGAACGGCAGCTCGCCGTCCTCCTCGATTTCGGAAAAACTGCCGCTCGCGGGAGCGGTGTAGCTCTCCGCGGGGGCTCCGCCGTAGGCCGACGGTGCGCCTGCGTAGGCGGGCGCGCCATATTCGCTGCCCTGACCGGCGGACTTGGTCTCGCCGAACATCACGTTCGTTGCCGCGACCTCCCAGGAGATGCGGTTTTGGCCCGCCTTGTCCGTCCACTTGCGGGACTGCATGCTGCCCTCAACAATAATCATCTTTCCCTTGTTGAAGTACTTGCACACGAACTCGGCGGTCTGACGCCATACGGTGACGTCGAAGAAATCCGTCTGTCTCTCCTGGCTCTCACGGGACTGACGGTCCCTGTCCACCGCAACGGAAAACGTGCAAACGGGAGTTCCGCTCTGTGTGCGGCGCAGCTCGGGGTCCTTGGTCAGACGGCCCATGATGATGATACGGTTGAGCATTGCGCTTCCTCCCTTACTCGTCCTTGCAGACGATCATGGAGCGGATGATACCATCGGTAATGCCGAGGATACGGTCAAGCTCCTTGGGGAACTCGGGCGCGCTCGTGAACGAGATGAGAACGTAATAGCCCTCGGTGATGTAGTTGATCGCGTAAGCGAGCTTGCGCTTGCCCCACTCCTCCACCACGACCTCGCTCGCGTTCTGCTCGACCAGGGACTTAAACTTTTCGGTCAGCGCCGCAACGCCTTCCTCACCCTGTGCCGGGTCAATGATGAACACGACCTCGTAATTGGCTGTGACTTTTGCCATGCTTTTGCACCTCCTTCTGGACTGATGGCCCACAAAAATGTGAGCAAGGATATGCTTGCCAAAATGAACAAGCCCTATTATTATATAAAAAGGTTTCGCGTTGTCAAGCAAAAAATTACGGATTGGAATAACTTTTTTGGAGGACACAACATGTTGTATTTTGCGAGCGATTATATGGAGAGCGGGCACGAGAGGATCTTCCGCCGCTTTCTGGAGACGCAGGGGGAACACCTGACCGCCTACGGCTCGGACCGCTGCTGCCGCAGCGCCGCGGAGAAGATTCGCGCGGCATGCGAGTGCCCGGAGGCGGAGGTCCGCTTCCTCGCCGGAGGCACGCAGACCAACCAGCTTGTCATCGACGTGCTGCTCAAGCCGTGGCAGGGCGTTGCCACCGCCGAGACCGGACACGTCAACACCCACGAGGCGGGCGCGATCGAGTGGAGCGGCCGCAAGGTCGTGACGCTGCCGGGCCACGCGGGCAAGGTCGACCCCGGCGAGCTGCGCACGCTGATGGAGCTCTGGCACGGCGACGGCAGCCGCGAGCACATCGTCGAGCCGGGCATGCTCTACATCTCACACCCGACGGAGTACGGTACGCTCTACACGAGGGCGGAGCTGGAGGCGCTTGCGGCGGTGTGCCGTGACTTTTCGCTGCCGCTCTATGTGGACGGCGCGCGCCTCGGCAGCGGCCTCGCCGCAAAGGGGACGGACGTGACGCTCCCGGTGCTCGCCCGCTGCGCGGACGTGTTCTACATCGGCGGGACCAAGTGCGGCGCACTGTTTGGCGAGGCGCTGGTGTTCACGAAGAACAACCTGCCCGAGCGGCTTCTGACCCGTATCAAGCAGCACGGCGCGCTGCTGGCAAAGGGCTGGTCCGTGGGCTTGCAGTTTGACGAGCTGTTCACCGGCGGGCTGTATTTCGAGCTGGGCGCACACGCGATCGAGATGGCGGAGCGGCTGAAGGCGGGGCTGCGGGCAAAGGGATATGAGCTCTACGTCGACTCGCCGACGAACCAGCAGTTCATCGCCGCGGACGACGCCCTGCTCGCGCGGCTTGAGGGCGCGGTCGCCTACAGCTTCTGGGAGAAGCTGGGCGACGGGCGCACCGTCATCCGTTTTGCCACCAGCTGGGCGACGCGGGCGGAGGATGTTGACGCTCTTCTTGCAATTTTGTAAATTTTTTCTCTTTTCTGAGAAGAACATCTTGCAAGTCGAAAAAATATCAATATAATAATTAATGCTTTCAACATAAGACTACTCGAACAACTTTATTCGGAGGAGAAAAAATGAGCAAAAAGTATTGCTACCTGTTTACCGAAGGCAACGCCAACATGCGCGAGCTGCTTGGCGGCAAGGGCGCCAACCTCGCCGAAATGACCAACATCGGCCTGCCGGTTCCGCAGGGCTTCACCATCACCACCGAGGCCTGCACCCAGTATTATGAGGACGGCCGCAAGATCAACGACGAGATCATGAAGGAGATCATGGAATACGTCGCCAAGATGGAAAAGCTCAACGGCAAGAAGTTCGGCGACCTCAAGAACCCGCTGCTGGTCTCCGTCCGCTCCGGTGCGCGCGCTTCCATGCCCGGCATGATGGACACAATCCTCAACCTCGGTCTGAACGACGAGGTCGTCGCCGCGATGATTAAGGCGAACCCCACCCCCGAGTTCGAGCGCTTCGTCTACGACTCCTATCGCCGCTTCATCCAGATGTTCTCCGACGTCGTGATGGAGGTCGGCAAGAAGTATTTCGAGCAGCTGATCGACCGCATGAAGACCAAGAAGGGCGTCACCTACGACGTCGAGCTGACCGCCGCCGACCTCAAGG
>SVKP01000203.1 GCA_015068395.1 Oscillospiraceae bacterium | reverse complement strand
CGGGAAATCCTGCTTGACGATGCTCTTCCAGAGCAGCTGCCCCATGCCCGGCCAGGCAAAGACGTTTTCCACGACCACCGAGCCGCCGATGAGCCACGGCAGGCTCAAGAAGAACGTGACCGTGATGGGGATCAGCGCGTTGCGCAGCACGTGCTTCACCAGCACGGCATGGTCCGAAATGCCCTTGGCATACGCCGTTTCGACATGTTTTTCCTCCATGACGTCCAGCACCTCGCTGCGCGTCAGGCGAAACGTCTGCGCAAGCGACGGAAGCGCCAGCGTCAGCGCCGGCAGGATCAGCGAGCGGAACCCGCTGTAGCCGGAGATGGGAAAGAGCGGATGCTTGATGGCGAACTGCATCATAAACAGCACGCCAAGCCAGAACGTCGGCATGGACCAGAGCACCACCATCCCAACGGTCATCACCCGGTCAAACGCCTTCTCCCTGCGTACGGCTGCCATCAGGCCCAGCGGCACCGCAAGAAGATACTCCACCAGGATCGCCGCGCCGGTCAGCTGCAAGGTATAGGGCAGCCGCTCCCGGACAAGGTAGAGCACATCCTGCTTGGTGGAGATCGACGTGCCGAAGTCGCCGTGCAACACGTTGAAAAGCCAGTAGAAATACTGCACGACGGGCGGGCGGTCCAGTCCCCAGCGCGCCTTGAGCTCCGCGACCTTCTCCTGTGACATGCGGGCGTCCGCCATGAGGTCGATCGGGTCGCCCGGCATTGCCTGCATGATGCCGAAAATAATGACGGAGACGCAGAGCACCACCAGGATGCCGGTGAGCAGACGCCTCACGATGTACTTTGCCATATCGCTCACAAAATGCGCCTCCTTGCATCCCCTTATTTATCGCGAAAGAATTCGTCCAAAACCGCGAAATACAGCTCGTCGCGTGCGACGCCCTCCCAGTTCGTCAGCAGAAACGCGCTGACACGGTCGTCCGGGAAGCGGGAAATACGGGAAATAAAGCCCGGCACGCTTCCTGTGTGCCAGATCTCCCGATGTCCCGGATAGCTGCGCTGCTCCGCTTCCGCGGGACCGAGGAACCAGCCGAGCGCGTAGTGCGTGTCCCGCCCATCCGCAAGCAGCTGCGGCGTGAACATATCGCGCAGCGTTCCCGGCCTGACCAGCGGCGCGCCATCGGTCTCAAACAAAAACCGATGCCAGCGCAGCAGGTCGTCCACATTGGAGGAGATATTTCCGTCGGCATAGCCGACGAGCAGCATGTCGTAGGGCTGGCGCTCATAGACGCTGGAGCGCGTCTCCACAAAGCCGGGGACCTGCCGCGGGTCCCGCACAAGCGCGTCGTCCGGCGCGCGGGAGGCGGTCATGCCCAGCGGCGCGAAGATCTCTGTCTCCACGAACTGCCCGAAGGTCTTGCCGGAGAGCTGGCGGACGATGTCGCCAAGCATCACGAAGCCGCTGTTGCAGTACGACCACGCCGTTCCCGGCGCAAAGCCGAGCGTATCGCCAAAGCTTCTAATCATGCCGAGGACCGCCGTGGTATCCGCGCTGCGCAGAAACTCTCTGTCCGCGTCCGACGCGCATTCAAAATACTCGCGGATACCCGAGGTATGCGTCATCAGCATGCGCACGGTAACGGTCCTTCGGTAATCCGGGAAATCGGGAAAGAACCGTTCGATCGGCTCGTCCAGCGAAAGCAGGCCCCTGTCGCGCAGCATCAGGATCGACAGGCAGGTAAACTGCTTGGTATTGGACGCGATGATGAAATTGTCGTCCGCGCGCATCGGTATGCCGCGCGTGGGATCCGCCATGCCGTAGCCCTTGCGGTGGACTGCCTTTCCGTCCTTGGCCAGCAGCAGCGCGCAACCGGGCGTGCGGTCGGTCACAAAGCGGCCGACCGCACGGTCAATGCGATGCTCCAAAGCGTCCATACTCAGCTCTTTGCCACGTCGCTGAACCAGGAGCGTCCGTCATTTGTGACGACCAGTCCTGTGATGTTGCCCTTGGAGGCGATGATATAGTTGTCCGCAAACAACGAGATGCCCTTAAAGTCCTTTGACAGCAGCTCGGACGCGACGGCGTAAGCCTCGACGCGCTTTGCCGTGTCGTTTTCCTGGCGCGCGGCAACAAGCGCGGCGGTGACGGCGGGATCGTCCCAGGGATAGCCGGACTCCTCCGTGAACACATAGTACAGAATGTCCGCGTCCGCCCACTCAAAGTTCCGGGAGCCCATGTCATACTGGTCCTCGCGCATCTGCTGCTTGATGTAATCCGCCTCATACTCGCGGATCTGCGCGTCCACGCCGATGGCTGCAAACTGCTTTTGCAGCACCGGGCCGGACGCCTTCAGGGAGGCGCGGTCGGAGGGCAGCAGCATCTCAAAGCTCAGCTTCTGTCCGTCCTTCTCCACAATGCCGTCGCCGTCGGTGTCCGCCCAGCCGGCGTCAGCAAGCAGAGACTTCGCCTTGTCAGGCGCAAAGGCAAGCTCACCGGCAAGCTTCGCCTCCTCTGTGGCGCTGTAGCCTGCCTGCGCCTCGGAGATGAAGCCGTAGGTCGGGGTGACGACGCCGTCGAGCGCCGCGTTGAGCTCATCGCGGTCCACGGCATAGCTCAGCGCCATGCGCACGTTGATATCCGAAAGCAGGCCCTTTTCGGTCTGCAAGTTGAGATAGGACACGCCGGGCTGCAGGTAGCTGTACACATTGATGTTGGGGTCCGTCTCCAGATCAGCCATGCTGGTGGTGGGAACGTTGTAGATGATGTCCACATCGCCGCTTTCAAGCTCGCTGACGCGGGTAAATTCATCGGGGATAAAGCGAACCACGATGGTGTCGAACGGTGCAACGCCCTTGTTCGTGAGGTTGGGGTTCGCGGTCTTAAAGTACTCGTTGCGCTTGAGTGTGATCTGGGAGCCCTGCACCCACTCGTCCACATAGTAGAGGCCGTTGGTCACGGGCAGGCGGTTGAACTCCTCGTCGCCGACGGCTTCCGCCGCCGCCACGTCCACGATGCCGCCGAATACGCTGGCGAGGGAGCACCACATATACGGCGCGGGGCCGGTCAGGTTGTAGCGCACCGTACGCGCGTCGATCACCTCAACGTCGGATACGGCATCCAGATCGCCGGCATAGTCGCTGACCGCGAGATAGCGGTCCACGGACGCCTTGAGCGCGTTGGCGTCCAGCGCGTCGCCGTTGCTGAACTTTGCGTCAGCCGGCAGAACAAATTCGATGTAGTCGTCCGTAACGCTGTAGGACTCAGCAAAGGACGGCTGGATCTCTGAAAGATCGCCGTTGAATACGACCAGCGGCTCGTAAATCAACTCATGGACCACATTGGTCCAGGTGATCTGCTGTACGTCGCAGCCCTCAACCTCGTCCTGAATGGCGATGGTCAGCGTACCGCCGACCGCTTGCGCGGACGTGGCGCCGCCTGTCGTGCCGGAGAGCGCGGCTGAGCTTCCCCCAGCTGAAGCGCTCCCGCTTCCGGCGGGTTTCGCGGAGCTACCCCCTCCGCCGCATGCGGTAAGCAGCATGCAAAGGCAAAGCATCAAAGCAAGGGAACGTGCCATACAAGTGCGTTTCATATCCTTTCCTCCTTCTCAAGCGGCTATTTTTGCTTTCTCATAGTTTCACAGTGCCACTTTAAAGCGAATAATAACCGCGTCTGTACATTTTGTCAATAGCCGCTCGCATTTCTTGTATAGATGCACGAAAATTTCGCCGCCGCGCCGATTTTCCTGTTGCAAAGGGAGACAAATCGGCCTATAATTCCTTCATTATTCGCTGACGCCCCCCTGCAATCGGGGACCGTCGGCGGTCGAAAACGATCCGGGGAGCGCCCGCGTCGGAGGGGGCTGTGACAAGACATGAAGGAAAAACAGAAGCCGGAGGAGCTGCGTCCTCCCTATCCCCGCTTCGAGTGCGAGCTGTACAAGCTGCGGGAGAATCTGGATTCGGTCGTGACGCGCTGCGGCGAGGCGGGAATCACCCTGGCGGGCGTGGTCAAGGGCGTTTACGCGCGCAGGGAGATCGTCGAGCTGTATGAGCAAAGCGGCGTTTCGTTCCTTGCCACCTCACGCGTCGAGCAGCTGCGTTTTATGCGTGTTGTGTGCTGGGCGAAAAAGCCCCTGATGCTGATCCGCGTGCCGATGCTCTCAGAGCTGCCGGCTGTGATCGCATTGAGCGACGTCAGCCTGCAAAGCGATCTTACCGTGCTGCGCGCGGCGGACCGGGAGGCGGCGCGTCAGGGCAAAAAGCACGGTGTGATCCTGATGCTCGACCTTGGCGACCTGCGCGAGGGCTTCTGGCATGAATCGGAGCTGGTCGAGACGGCGCTGACGGTCGAGCGGGAGCTGCACGAGCTGCGCCTGCTGGGCGTCGCCGTGAACCTAAGCTGCTACGGCTCCGTGAAGCCCACGACGGAGAAGATGGATGCGCTGCTCCGCGCCGCGCGCGCCGTGGAGGACGCGATCGCCCGTCCGCTCGACTATGTCGGCGGCGGTTCATCCACTTCGATGTACATGGTTCTCGACGGAACCATGCCCAAGGGGATCAATCTGCTGCGCATCGGAGAGTTTGCCCTGCTCGGCGGACGGTGTTCCGACTGTCCCGCCGCCTTTACGCACAAGGATGTGTTCACGCTCAAGGCGGAAGTCATCGAGTGCCGCGATAAGCCGAGCTACCCGGTCGGCGAGCTGACGGTGGACGCCTTTGGACGCGTGCGGCAATACGAGGATCGGGGCGTCCGCCGCCGTGCGCTGCTGGGTATCGGCAGGCTGGATTACGGCGAGCCCTGCGATCTTATGCCCCGTCTGCCGGGCGTGGAGGTCCTCGGTGCGTCCAGCGACCACACGATCCTCGACGTGGAGGCGGTCCGGGATCAGATCCATGTCGGCGACGTTTTGGAATTTGACGTGAATTACGGCGCGATGGCGTATCTCAGCAGGTCGCCGGACGTGGATTTTGTCTGTCTCCCCTGAGCGCGCGAAAAACGTCGAAAGCCGCCTCGCCCGCCGTTGACAGCAAGAAAAAAGGGATGTGAAAATGGGCATTTTCGCTCATTTTTCACATCCCTTTATCTGACGGCGAACCGCTACGCCGTTTTTACCTGCGGCTTATTCTTGTGGAACACAAACTTCTGCGCCAACACAATGACCGCAAGGCAGGCGATCCCGGCAAGGTCGGTCACAAGACCGCTGTCGATGAGAAGGAATGCGCCTGCGCCCGCGATGAGCCGCAGCACGACGTTCAGCCGTCCGTAGAGATAGCCCTCTACTGCCGCGGCGATCAGCACGACGCCGATGCAGGCGGTGACCACGACCTGAACACCTGTGAGCAGCGTGACGTTTTCCAGCAGCAATGCAGGGTTATAGACGAACATAAATGGCACGATGAAGCCCGCCAGCGCGAGGCGCACCGACTGCCAGCCTGTTTTCATCGGGCTGCCGCCCGAAAGCCCCGCCGCCGCAAACGAAGCGAGCGCCACCGGCGGCGTCAGGTTCGCGAACATGGCAAAGTAGAAACAGAACATATGCGCCGCGATCTCCGGCTGGCCGAGCTCGACGAGCGCGGGCGCGGCAATGGTGGCGGTGATGAGGTACGACGGGATGGACGGAAGGCCCATACCGAGGATCATGCAGGTGACCATCGTGAAGAGCAGTGTGAGCATCAGGCTCTGCTCGCCGATACTGATGATGGCATGGGCGACGTTCAGCGCGAAGCCCGTCATGCCGCAGACGCCGACGATGATACCAACGCAGGCGCACGCCATCGCCACGGAAACCGTGGACTTTGCGCCGGCGACAAATGCGTCGCAGATATCCTTGACGCTCATGCGGCTGATGGGACGCAGCTCCGCCACAACGATGGTGACGATGATCGTCCAGAACGCCCCGCGGATGACGGTCACGCCGCTGAAGATCAGCATATAGAGCAGGAACACGATGGGAATGAGCAGATGCCCGCGCGCCTTCATGACCTCCCTGACCTTGGGCATCTGGTCCTTAGGCAGGCCGTTGAGGTTGTCCTTTGTGGCGCGCATCTGCACCTGAACGATGATGCCGAGATAATAGATAAGCGCAGGGATGACCGCGGCCTTGATGATCACGCCGTATTTGACGCCCAGCGTCTCCGCCATGACGAAGGCGGCTGCGCCCATGATCGGCGGCAAAAGCTGTCCGCCGACCGAGGCGGTCGCCTCCACCGCGCCGGCAAACTCCTTGGAATAGCCGGTCTTTTTCATCAGCGGGATCGTAAACGTACCCGTGGTGACGACGTTTGCCACCGCCGAGCCATTGATGGAGCCGAGGAAGCCCGAGGCGAGCACCGCCACCTTGGCGGGACCGCCCTTGGTATGTCCGGCAAGCGCGTTGGCGATGTCGTTGAAGAACTGGCCCATGCCGCACTTGTTCATGACCTCGCCGAAAATGATGAACAGGACGATATAGGTCGCCGCCACCTTGATTGACGTGCCATAGATACCGTACACATCGGTGGTCAGGTAGGTGACGATGCGGTGCCAGGTGTAACCGCGGTGCCGGAAGATGCCTGGGAAGGAGCGTCCGTAGAGCGCATAGATCAGAAAGATGATCGACAGGATCGGAAGCGCCCAGCCGCTCAGGCGGCGGGAGCATTCCAAAACCAGCAGGATCAGGATCGTACCGAAAATGATGTCGATGGTCTCGCCCTGAAAGCCCGTGGAAATAAACGTCGGATACCGAACAAAGACATATACGGGCATCACCGCCGAGGCGGCGACAAAGGCCCAGTCATACCACGCGATCTTTTTGCGGCTCGCCTTCTTGAAGGCGGGATACAGGGCAAAGCCCAGCACCAGGATCAGCCCCACATGGATGGCGTGGTGCTTGATGTTGACCATCTGCAGCGCGCGGATACCGGAGGCATAGGCAAGGTGATAGAGCGTAAACGCGAGGCAAAGGAAGTAGATCAGCTTTTTCAGCCACTGTGCGTCAAAGACGCGGGTGCGGGATTCCTTTTCGAATTTCTCCATGATCTCCGCGCCCTTGTCACCCTCCGGCGCGGTCACAGCCGCCGTCGCTGCGGCGGTGTTTTTCTCAAGATCGGACACCTGTGAGATTCCCCCTTACTGTGATGATTTCTCCGCGTATCCTGCTGGCGTCCGGCAGGGTCCGGAAATCAAATACCTCTTCTCCGTTGAGCGTAAGCCCTTTCATGTAGGTCGCGGACGTGATCCACGAAAAGTACGGGAAGACGCTGTTGATGTTCTCCATCCACACCAGCCCGTCCTCGACGCGGGTCGGTACATCCATCTCCGCAGGAATGCCCGCGCCATACCCGGCCACAGCGATGGCGTCCAGGTTGAACGCCCCGTCCTCGCGCACGGTATAGAACTCGTACCACGGGATATGCTCAAAGGAGTGCTCGATCTCCAGCCGGAGCTTGTCTCCGACATGGATCGGCACGGAAAACACGACCGTCTCCCGCTCGCGGTCATAGAGCCGGAACGCCTTGCCCGCCGGCGCGAAAAACGCCCACCAGGCAAAAGCGCCGAGCACAGCGAGCACAAGAGCGCCGGTCAGCAGCACTCGTTGTGATTTACGCATCATGTGTTCAAAATGAAATGACGAGGCGGCGCGGGAAACAGGAGCATTCCCGCGCCGCCTCGCGGGGTGATTACTTGGTGTAGCCGTTGTCAGCCCAGAATGCCTGCGCGCCGGGATGCAGCGGGAGCTGGATATCGTCGATGCCGAAGGTGATGTCGATATTCTTGTCCGCGGCGTTATGGGACGCCTTGATGGTGGAGATGTTCTCAAAGATGCCCGTCAGCACGTCGTAGACCATCTCGTCGCTCAAGTCCTTGCGGACGAGCATGATGTTGTAGACGAAAACGCCCTCGACGTCCTCCGTGTTGTTGTAGGTATTGGCGGGAATGACAGACTTTGCATAGTAGGGATACTCGCTGACCAGCTTATCGCGGCCTGCGCCGTCGATGGGAACGACCACCATGTCATACTGCACGCCCAGCTCCATGACCGTCGCATTGGGAAGGCCCGAGGTGACGAACACCGCGTCGCACTGGCCGTTCTTCATGTTGTCGATGGCTTCGCCGTAGGCGAGGTAATCCGGCTGAATGTCGTCATAGGTCATGCCGTAGGCGGCAAGGATCATGCGTGCGTTGATCTCCACGCCGGAATTCGCCGCGCCGACGCCCACGCGCTTGCCGCGCAGGTCCTCGACCTTCGTGATGCCGGTGTTTTTGGTGGTGACAAGCTGAACGTAGTTCGGCCACAGGCGCATCAGCGCGCGCAGGTCGCTTGCGGGCTCCTTGCCCTCATACGCGCCGGTGGCGGTGTAGGCCTGCATGACGGCGTCCTGCATGGCGATGGCGATCTCGCAGTCGCCGTTGAGGATGTTCTGGATGTTCTGGCCGGTGGCGTTGGTCGCCTCGGCGGACGTGGAATAACCGTAGTTCTGGAGCGCCGTGGCAAACGCGCCGCCAATGGGATAGTAGATGCCGGAGGTCGGGCCCGTGCCGACGGTGATGAACTCGTTTTTGCGTTCCGCCTCAGTCAGCCCCTTGTTCTCGGCGGGCGCGGCGGCAGTGCCGCCGCCCGTGGAGGCGGGAGCGGTCGTTGACGCGGGCGTGCTGCTTGAGGGGGACGACGTGCTCGCACCGCCGCCGCAGGCGGCGAGGGCAAGCACCATGCAAAGGGCAAGAACCAGCGCAGTCAGTTTCTTCATTTCATCTTTCTCCTTTACGCACATAATTAAAAAGGCGAACAAAAAAGCGTTCATCCGGGCACAGTTAACCCAGATGAACGCCTTTGTTCAACGGGGACAGTATAGATGCATCACCCGAATTTGTCAATGCTTTCTTTTCTATGCACTTGCTTTTTGTTTATTTTACCTGTTTTTCCACCGCATTTTTGGTGAATCATTTTTTCTCGGGCCGCGGTGCAGGCGTCATCAACGATCGGATCGGTGGCCTGTCTCCCCCTTCAATCGCGAAGAATATCGGCTGGACCTATTGACAACCGTGGCTTCTCGTAGTATCTTTTATTCGTTGAACAAAGGCGTTCATTTGTGGGACAAGTGCCCCCAAATGAACGCCTTTTGTTGAGAAAAAAGGAGGAGAATGCCTCAAGTCGAGCTGTGCTGTCACATAGGTCCGGCGCTTCGATGAGGGCAGGGAGGAAACAAAGATGCAGAAGCTGGAGCAAATTTATGAGGGTAAGGCAAAACGCGTTTACAGAACTGACGACGAGTCCCTTTTGATCGTGGATTACAAGGACGACGCGACGGCCTTCAACGGGCAAAAAAAGGGCACCATCCGCGGCAAGGGCGTCATCAACAACCAGATGAGCAACCGTCTGATGCAGCGTCTGGAGCGCGAGGGCATCCCCACCCACTACGTGCGTGAGCTCTCCGAGCGTGAAACACTGGTCAGGCGCGTCGAGATCGTTCCCCTGGAGGTGATCGTCCGCAACATCGCGGCGGGTTCGTTCTCCAAGCGCTACGGCGTGGAGGAGGGACGCCCCTTTGAGACGCCGACGGTTGAGTTTTCCTATAAAAACGACGATTTGGGCGACCCGCTCATCGACGCCACGCACATTCCCGTCCTCGGTCTTGCCACGGCGGAGGAGATCGGGCAGATCCGGGCCTACGCGCTCCGGATCGACGAGCTGCTGCGCGCCTTCTGGGCAGAGTGCGGCGTAACGCTGGTGGATTTCAAGATGGAGTTTGGCAAGCTCGCAGACGGCTCCATTGTTCTGGCAGATGAGATCAGCCCCGACACCTGCCGCCTGTGGGATTCGAGTACCGGCGAAAAGCTGGACAAGGACCGCTTCCGTCGGGATCTTGGCGGCATAGAGGAAGCCTATGCCGAAATCATGCGCCGTTTAGAAGAACATCTGTAAGGAGAACCACTATGGCAAATACAGCAATCGTCGGCATCAACTGGGGTGACGAAGGAAAGGGCCGGATGGTCGACCTTTTGACAGAAGAATATGATATCGTCGTTCGCTACCAGGGCGGCGGCAACGCGGGTCATACGGTCATCAACGAATACGGAAAATTCGCCCTGCATCTTCTTCCCTCCGGCATTTTCCGCAAGGGTGTCATCAATATTCTGGGTAACGGTGTTGCGCTGGACCCGGAAAATCTCTGGAACGAAATTGAGGATGTTCGCAGCAAAGGTGTTTCCATTACCCCCGACAACCTCAAGATCAGTGACCGGGCATCGTTGCTGCTTCTCTGGCACCGGGAATTGGATGAGCTGGAGGAAATCCGGCTGAAGGACAAAAAATACGGTTCCACCAAACAGG
>SVKP01000202.1 GCA_015068395.1 Oscillospiraceae bacterium | reverse complement strand
GCAGGCCATCTACAAGTGGCAGCGCGGCGACGCCATGCCGACGCTCGACAACATCGTGGCGCTTGCTGCGATCTTCGGCGTGACCGTCGATGAGATATTGGTTTATCGGGAGCGATTGCAGCTTCTGATCAGCGCGTGAAGCTCGAGCATCAAGTCCGGTTGCCCCGCAGGGGCGAGGACTTGGCGCATGAGATTGTTTTGCGCAGCAAAAGCAAATCCGCCCGGCGACGGGCGGAGCATGGTGCCATAGTCGAACTGGCTAAGAAGCCAGCCTCTCAAGCTGGAGATTCCGGGTTCAAGCCCCGGTGGCATCACCATATGGGTCGGTATGCCTAGTTGGTCGAGGGCGGCGGACTGTAAATCCGCTCCCTTCGGGGGTAGTGGGCTCGACACCCACCCTGCCCACCAACAAGACGAGCTGGAAGGTTGTTCCTTCCGGCTCGTCTAACGCCGTACGGGAGATAACCAACCGTAACGACACGGCCGGTTATCTGGTGGTTATCATCTGAGGCGAGGGAGTGATCTCGTGTCATATGACGAGCGTCTTCAGCAAGTTATGCTTGTAAAAATCGGTAAAGGGCTACACAAGCGTGTCCGCGCCGAACAGCGGCTCGCCGTCGCAGTGCAGGATGCCGGTCGGGAAGCAGTGGTTTGCGGTTTTGATGTTGCCGTATGCACGGAAAAATCAAGAAGACGATGATGGAGATTATTTCGGCAAAACCCGCATGAACAAAGGCTTTGCGCCGATTCGCCCAAAATCGTGCGGGGAGAATGGCCTTCGCCGGCTTGACTTGTTCTTAAATGACATGGTATCATCTACGAAAAGCCGAACTGACTCGGCGGCATCGCGCGCATCGTCGAGTCCTGTTTCCGTGAGATGGACAACGAAGCGTTTTCCGCTTTCGGCGTACAGAACTGCGCCATCGTGCGGTACGATTTTTAAGGAGTAACTAAAAGGAAGAGCAAAAGACGGCATCCTCATGAGGAGCCGGTCATCAACCCGATCCCGCTGTGGCGGACAAGCTTTTTTACAGGAGACGGAGGCGCCGACATGAGCCTGTTTCACAGGAAATCCCCGCCCGCCATTCCCTATGATCCCGAAACGCAGGAGCCCGCCGTGCGATCGAGCATCTGCACGGGCGAAATGACCGTGGGATTCATAGAACGCAAGACGGGCAAGTTCCGCGAATACGAGCTGGCGCGCAGTCAGGACGACGTGGACGCGTTCTGCAAGCGCGTCGGCATGGAACCGAAGGACATCAAACGAATTAACTGATGGAAAAACCGCCCGGTAAAGGATGAAACGAATGACCAAAGACGAACTGATCGTATACGCGCAGGAGCTTTCTGAATGCGGAGGGATACTTGATATGTACTTTTCAAAACGCGATGAAAGTATAACGTATAGTAACCACTACAGCGGACTGCTGGAAGTCGAGGGAAAAGGCCTTCTCCTGAAAGAAGACGCCGAAGTCTGGCCGACAGAGGGGGAACACTGGCAAAGGGGATATGACACTCTGAGCGTCCGAGAAGGTATCACAGGGCTCGGGGAAGGATATCTTGCTTCGTTTTCCAATATCGGCTGCCTGATTCTCAGCAGGACGGTGGAATCGGTCGCCACTGCGCCGGAGCTTGACAAAAAAATGCGCAAAAACAAAGTCCTGATCCGTGGGGAGTACAACACGTTCGCTGAGAAGTTTGCGCAGGAGAAGGGACTGCAGTTCCTTCACTGCGACATTCCGCTTGCCGAGGACGATATCGAAATAGCCCACGAACACGACATCATTACGCTCCGCTTTCATGAAAACGGCCTTGCGGATATTCACTACAACTGCTTTACGCCGGGGAGCTCCGCCGGCAGCTACGGCGGCGGTGAATATGCGAAGGAGCTGCCGGAGGATTTTTACGTCGGCTGCACCATGGAGCAATTTGCGAACAATTTCCCCAAACGCCTGCGCGAACAGTTGATGGCAAACGAAATGCTGCGCCGTTTTCTGGACGCGGCGAACAGCCGAACGACAAAAAAGCCATGATTGGGCGACTGCCTTTGGCGACGGTTTTGTGCCGGTCGGGTTCAAGGAAGACGAATGGAAAGCACGGCTCAGAGGTGCTGACATGGTTATTCTGATTACCGGCGCGACGCATACGGGTAAGACCCTGCTCGCGCAAAAGCTGTTGGAGCGGTATCACTATCCGTATCTTTCCATCGACCATCTGAAGATGGGATTGATCCGCAGCGGCAACACGGCGCTGACTGTCGAAGACGACGAGGCGCTGACGGCGTATCTCTGGCCGATCGTGCGCGAGATGGTGAAAACCGTGATCGAGAACCGTCAGAACCTGATCGTCGAGGGCTGCTACATTCCGCTTGACTGGCGCAGGGACTTTGACAAGACCTGCCTTGCCGAGATACGGTTTCTTTGCCTTGCCATGACCGACGCCTATATTGACGAACATTTTGACGACATCGTGCGCCACGCCTCGGACATTGAGGCGCGGCTCTGCGAGGACTGCACGATCGAGGGGCTGAAGCACGACAACCGCATGGTGCGCGAAGGATGCAAGCGGTTTGATTTGCCGGTAACGCTGATCGACGATGACTATGAGCAGGCATTGCGGGAGCTTTAACCGTCCGTTTGCTCCGGGGCATTTTGTTCAACGAGTATCTGCTGCTTGGGAATCAACGGGATCGAATTACGGAAGAACGCCGTAAGGAGTTAAAAAAGACTGCCGCTCCAATCGAGCCTTCTGTACCGATCCGGCCCGAAGCCCAGATATAGAACAAAGAGCGGATGGAAGAGCGTCAGGCCAATGGCAAAGGGAATGCCGTGGCCGAACGCGCGCGAAACACGCAGGGAAAGCAGGAACTCCAGCGCCGCGCCGATCATGCCGGCAAGGGAGATCAGCAGGCTCCGGGAATCCGCCCCGCCAAGGGCGCAAATCGCGGAAGCGGCCAGGGCGACCCAGAAAACGCCGGTTTCCCAGCACGAGCCGTAGAGCACATAGTCGGAATAGATGGGGATGAAGCCTTTCCAGCCGGGCTGCCCCATCTTCTCGAACATCTGCCACCTGCCGAGTGCGAGCAGCAGATACCAGAACAGCATCCCAAAGATGTAGAGTGTGCCAAGCGCCAGCACGGACCCGAGGATCGTCAGCAAAATCAAAGTCAACATGATGTCTCACTTCCTTTTCATTTTTAGGGAAAGCGCGCAGGGAGTGCGGTTTGCCCGGACATTCTCTGCGCGCTTTGCGTTCCTGACGGGATGTTTTGCCGGTATCGTTCAGGCGATCTTCACCTGATGGGTTTCCGGCTTCTGCTCCTTTGTCTTCGGCAGCGTCAGCTTCAGCACACCGTCGGCATACGCCGCCTGCAAGCCATTCTCGTCGATGCCGCTGAGGTCGAACGACCGCTGATAGCTGCCATAGCTGCGCTCACAGCGCACGTAGTTGTTCTTCTTGTCCTTCTCCTCGTGCTCGCTGTGACGTTCCGCTGTGATCGTCATCATGCCGTCGTTGACGTCGATGTGGATGTCCTCCTTCTTGAAGCCGGGCAAATCGGCTTCCAGCAGGTAATGGTCGCCCTTGTCCTGGATGTCGGTGCGGATACCGGCCAGGTCACTGGCTGTCCCGCCAAAGAACCGGTTCTCCAGTTCCTCCATCTCGCGGAAGGGGTCGTATGTGCGGAGATGATTTCCATGCACAAAAGGTACGAGTTCAAACATTTTGAAAACCTCCTTTGGCATGCCGCTCTCGCGGTAGTCGATGTGTTATTTGCCCTCCGGGGTTCTTTCCCCTTCGGACAATTATGAGTATAGGCACAGCCTGTGAACAAAAATACATCTTTTTATGAACGAATTGTAAAGGATTAGCACTCTTGCTTTGCGAGTGCTAATCCTTAAAAATAATAATTACCTTTGTGTGGTCAGGGCGGTCCGGGTGGCTCGGGAGGCTCGGACGGCTGCGAGAATCCGCTGTCCGGCGGCTGCGGCGGGTCGGCAGGGACAAGCTCCGGCGCGTCGGACGGCTCGGCAGGCGTTCCGGGCTTGAGTCCGGGCGCGTTCGGCACGTTGGACGGGACGCCGGGGTGCAGCGCGGGCGCGTTCGGCACATTGGAGGGGTCGGCGGGCGCCCACGGCGCGATCGACGGCACATCCGTCGCGTCAGAGGGGTTTCCGGGTTTGAGTCCGGGCGCATCCGGCGCGCCGGAGGGCTCGCCCGGGACGCCCGGATACAGCAGCGGTACGCTCGGTGCATCGGTCGGCTCGGAGGGCGCTGACGGCTTGAGCGCCGGGGCCTCCGGCGGGGACGGCGGATAGCTGACCGCCGCCCCATTGGACGCCTCGTCCGGCGCTTCCTCCGAAGAGCCGCTGAACGCCGGAGAAAAACTGGCGCGTATTTCCCCGGTTTGGACGCCGGTGCCGGAAATCGGCTGTGAGGAGGAGACCGACTGTGTTTTTACGCAGCCGCACAGCATCAACGCCGACAGGAGCAGCGCCAGAACTTCCGCTTTTCGCCGCATCACGGTCTTCCCCCTCTCCGTTTCTTTGTTCAACGGCAAAAATCCGCCACCTGTTTGAGATAATCGGGGGCCTCCTCGTACAGTCCGTGCCCCAGACCGACATACTGCTTCAGCGTGCTTCCCGGTATTTGCGCCGCGATCTCTTCGGACGCCTCTCCCGTCACGATCTGATCGTCCGTCCCGCCGATCACCAGCGTCGGGCAGGCAATGCGGGGCAGGGCGTCATAAGCGTCGTGGGCCAGGCAGGAGCGCGCCTGAATGATGAAGCGCTCAAAGCTTCTCGGCTTTCCTGCTTTTCCCAGCAGCCCATAGGTCAACCGGGCGTTTTGGAGGCGCTTGGGGGAATAGGAGCGCTCCGCCGTATCCAGCATGATCCCCCTGTAATCGCCCCGCTCCGCCATTTCGATCCATCTGCCGACGACGTCCCGGACGGTCGGGTTCGGCCGACTGAGCGTCACGGTCAGCACAAGCTTGGCGACCTTGTCCGGGTGGTCGATCGCAAGCCACTGGGCGATCATTCCGCCCTGAGACACGCCGACGACCGCCGCGTCCGCCAGGCCAAGCGCTTCCATGGCGCGGTTCATATCCTCCGCCATGTCCCGCGTGCTCATCTGCGGCGCAAGCTCCGTCCGGCGGCTGAAAACGTACACCGTGAAGTCCTCCGCCAGAGACCGATACAGGACCGCGAACGGCAGCGCAAGGCCCTTCACCGTTCGCAGCCCGTCTCCCACGCCGGGGAGCATCACAAGATTGCGTCTGCCGTTTCCGAAGCGGATATAGTCCATCTCCCCCGGATTCAGGCTGACCTGGCAATTCCGCGCGTTCAGCATGCCGCGCTCCCATTTTTTCGGCTGCTGCAAGTGTCCTCCCCCTTTCCTTCCAAGGCCGCCCGAACGGGGAAACCGGCGGGCGTTATTTTTACAGGTTGTCGTCGTCCAAATCGTCGGAGCCGAATGCCTCGACGGTGTCCGTTCTCAGCCAGTCACTGTCAGGGCGGCAGACCAGACGGCTGTTCGAGTACGCCTGATTGAGCGGCAGCACCGTCTGTCCCTGATACGCGCCGGAGGCGGTGCGCTCCACGACCAGCGCAAGGTCCACGCGGTCCTCGTCCACCAAACACAGCGGCAGCAGCAGCGAGCCGGTGTTCCGGGTTGGGAAATAGGTGGGGATCGCCGTCTTGTAATTCCACTCCACGCGCTTGAGCGCCAGATTGACGGCGTCCTCGATGCGGTTTTTCAGGCGGTTCAGAACGCGCGGGGTATTGCCGATCTTCTCCCCCAGCGCGAGGAAGTAGCGCCGCCGCGCCGGATCGTTTATGCCCTTTCCGGCGACGTCCTCGATGCCGACGCCGTCCACGCGCAGAAAGTCGACCGGGCAGTTGTCCTCGAGAAAGTCCACGGGGAAACGGTAGGTGCGCTCAAGAATGATGTGCGTGTAGTCGCAGCTCAGATCGCCCGTGGACGTGTCGTAGAGCATATTCTGGATCTTGCCCTCAAAGTAGTCTGCGCGCTCCGGCAGGGGGTTGAACACGGCGACGAGCGTCTTTCCCTTGTCCTCGCCCGCCACAACGAAATCCAGCAGATACCAGTACGGCCTGTCCCGGTAGAGCGTGTTCTGCTTGAACAGGGCGTAGATATACTCATACTTCTTGTCCACCAGCCCCGTGTTGAAGGCGGCATATTCCTCATTGCGGACAGCGTCCGTGCCGATTTTGATCTTCTTTTCAAAGCTCAGGCGGCGGAAGGTATATTCCAGATAGTTCCGCAGGATGGGAAGCCGCTCCCGCGCCTGCTCGTCGTCATCCCCGTAATACCACTTCTCCTCCAGCGCAAGGTCCGCCAGCTCGCGGTACTTGCCGTAGGGAATGGTCGCCCACCTGCGCAGCTGCGCGTCCTTCGAGGGGACCTTTTCCCCCTGCGCGGCAAACGGCTGGGCACCCTCGGCGTCCCGCTTCTCCGCCCCCGCGGACGGCGCAGGCTCGCTGCGCCGCGGCGCACGATCGCCTGCCCGCACATAGCACACGCGCGCATTGCCCTCGCACGGCTCGTCCCGGAGGACGAGCAGATCCCCGAACACGTCGAGGAAGGGGCGCAGCTTGGGAAAGCCGTAGGACTTGAACTCCACGCCCGCGCCCGCGAGGGCATTTCCGAGCGCCGAGAGCGGCACCCAGCCCGCGCCGAACGTGGGCTGCTCCCCGATCACACGCAGGATCGTCTCCGCGAGACTGTCCTTCTCCGCATCGGGGATGGCAGGTTCCGGCCCGGGTGCTGCCGACGCGCCGGCGGACGTTTTGACGTCCTGCTGCAGCCGCACGAAGCAGACGGGAGGCTTGCCCTCCTCCTGCTCGTCGCGGAATGCCAGCATATCGCTGAATGCATTGAGAAAGAGACGCAGCTTCATAAAGCCGAGCTGCTTATAGTCCACGCCCGCCGCCGCAAGGGGCGCGCCAAGGCGGGCGAATTCCACCCAGCCCCCGCTGTCCGTCGGCATGTCGCCAATCACCCGTCGTACGGTCCCGGCAATCTGTTCTCTTTCCTGTTCTGTCATGAATGTTCTCTCTTTCGTGTGATTTGAGTCGGTCGGCGCCTGCCGCGCCGTTCGCTCCGCTTCTTCGCGTAGAATAGCACATCCGCGCGAAATTGTCCAGCGCGCAGTTCCTCCCGCACGCCGGGGCGGACGCCTCCCGTCTGTGACGAAACGGTTGAAAAAACGCCCGCCGCCGCTTATAATTTATTGTGTATCTGGCGGTGATCCCGCCTGCCGGTTGACAACAGTCTGATTTTTGAAGGAGGGGGCGGCATGTTCGTTTTCTGAGGAGACGTTTCTTGCCGTCGAGTGGGGTCTTGTCGCGCTGCTGCTGATCGTTCTGATCCCGCTGGGCGTAATTTGATGAAAACAATTCAGGAGGATGAGCTATGAGCTTTGACGAGATCAGAGAACAGGTGAGATGCGCGCTGGACGAGCTGCTGGCGGCGGCGCGTCTGGAGCCGGGCGACATTTTCATCGTCGGCTGCTCGACCAGCGAGGTCATGGGCGCGCGCATCGGCAAGGGTTCCAGCCCGGACGCCGCGAAGGCTGTATACGACGGGCTGTATC
>SVKP01000018.1 GCA_015068395.1 Oscillospiraceae bacterium | reverse complement strand
TCCGGCGTTTATGAGCTGTACTACTTCGAGCTGGCGACAGGGCTTCGCCGCGGCGAGCTGGTGGGGCTGAAATGGGAGGACGTGGACTGGCATCGCCATACGATTCGCATTCGCCGTCAGGTGGCGCGCGTCAACGGCGTGATCTCGGAGGTGCAGCTCAAAACGAAGAACGCCTACCGCACGATCTCGCTCGGCGAGGGCGCCATGCGCGTGCTGGAAACGCAGGAGAAGAAATCCGACAGCGAGTACATCTTCCCCTCGCCGAGCGGCGGCCCCATGGCGCCGGACAGCATGCTGAAAATGCTCCACCGCGTCCTCAAGCGCGCTGGGCTGCCGATGCTCCGAATGCACGACCTGCGGCATACGTTCGCCACGCTCGCGCTCCAGAACGGCGTGGACATCAAAACGGTCAGCAGCATGCTCGGGCATTTCAGCGCGGGCTTCACGCTCGACACCTACACCCACGTCACGACGCCCGCTCAAATCGAGGCGGCAAAGACGATCGGCAACGTGCTGGCGGTGGAGATGTGAGGGGGGGTGACAACCAGCATTTTAGCCGTTGATAATAAAAAATGTATTGCAAGAAATCAAATTTTTGTATAAAATGAAATAAGTCAATGGTTTGGAGTCGTACATGCGAAAGGTGACAGATCAACATGAGGCAACGCTTCAAAACAACACCTTCTATATCGGCGAGAATGTCGCATGTTCCGCAAAAGCGCGGGAAAGCCGAGCGTTTATTGGCAAAAGCGCTTTGGCACGATGGATATCGCTACTGCTTAAACTACAGATTGCTGCCCGGCTCTCCTGATATTGCTATTCCAAAGTATAGAATAGCAATTTTTGTTGATGGTGCCTTTTGGCATGGATATCACTGGTCCGAACAGAAACTACATATTAAATCGAATCGTGAATACTGGATCAATAAAATAGAATCAAATATGGTCAGGGATTCTCAAAACGATAACCTGCTCGAAAAAGCTGGATGGACACCGTTACACTTTTGGGAAAAAGAGGTAAAACGCGATTTGCAAGGTTGTCTCAGAACCATAGAGAGTATTTCCTTGCAGACGATAATCGATAGCCTTCCATGCGATTTGGCATCCTTCCCGTTGCAAGAATAGTCATCTTTATTATCAGCGAGCATAATGGCCTCGTAATTGCTCATACTCTAACTATATATTATAGCGGAGGGAATAATATGGGAAACGTTGCAGACGGTACACCAACAAAAGCATTTTTTGTGGAAATGCTAACCCGCGACATTGATTTGAATGATGCTATCTTAGATTTGTTGGATAACTGTTTAGATGGTGTTGTTCGGCAAAAAGGTAAAAACGAGAAGAGAAGTGATCCGGACTACTATGCGAGCTATTATTCCCATATTACAATAAGGGAAAACACATTTATCATTGAGGATAATTGTGGTGGTATACCTCGCGACGTTGCAGAGAAATATGCTTTTCGAATGGGGCGTTCTTCCGAAAAGATCGACGACGAGTTGCCCACTGTTGGCATCTATGGTATCGGAATGAAAAGAGCCATATTTAAAATTGGAAGATCTGCAACAATTACGACCCAGAACGACAACAAGCAATATGAAGTTAGCATTCCCATCGAGTGGACAAACTCGAGCGACGATTGGAGTTTTCCTATCACAGACTTACCATCTGAGCAGTCTTTCGCAAATGGTGGAACAGTGATAAAGGTTTCAAACATAAACAGCAGTATTCAAGAATTATGGGACACCGAAGACAAACTGCAACAATTTATAGATGATTTGGTGAAATCTATTCAGCAAAGCTACTCTTTCATTATTCAACGGGGTTTTGAGATTCAAATAAACGGGCAAAAGGTCTCGCAGCTCCCCATTAACTTGCTTGTGGGGAAAAGTAGGGAAAACGACATTCAACCATTTCTTTATAAGCAAACATTTGGCGATGTGAATATGAGTTTGGCAGTGGGTTTTTATGCTCCGCCCCCATCCCCCGATGAACTTGATGATAGTGCAGAGTTAAAGCGGAGTTCTTCGGACGCTGGATGGACAGTTGTGTGCAATGATCGCGTTGTACTTTACAATGACAAGTCACATTTAACTGGATGGGGCGAAGCCGGTGTGCCGCAGTATCATACTCAGTTTATCGGCATTCGAGGAATAGTTATTTTTGAGAGCAACAATCCCAAAAGCTTACCGATGACAACCACAAAAAGAGGCATCGACACCTCTTCCGCCATCTATGCCGCAACAAAAGACAAGATGCGGCAAGGTCTGAAAATGTTTACGGATTACACAAACAGATGGAAAGGACGAAACAACGACGAAAGAGCATATTCCAACACTGCCAAAAGCGTGTCCATTAATGACTTGACTGCTTCAAAGGAAAAGATTGAAACGGATACGCCGACAATCAAATTTCGCACAAGCGGGCAGGGTCTCGTTTTTAGTCCAAAGCTTCCCAAGCCGCAGAGCGATACTTTATACCGAAGGATATGCTACAACAAGGGAACGGATGAAATTGCCGAAGTAATTGAATTCATATACAAAGATAAAGAGCATCTTGTTTCACCGTCTCAGGTCGGAGAAAAGTGCTTCGATCTAATTCTGAAAGATGCCCGGAATCAAAAAGAGGGTGGATAGCGTGGCAAAGCAGCCTTTTTATCACTTGCGCCCAAATAAAAATATTGATAGAAGTTTGTTTATTCAAACTCTTACCGGTCTGAGTCGACATTATCCCATTTCGAATTACCATTATATTGGATTCGGATCGTATTTGTTTGACGATTTCAAGCTTCTCCATGAAAGCCTAAATATTTCAAAAATGGTCTCGCTCGAGATGGATCCCCTTATATATAAGCGGGCCAAATTCAACGTGCCATATAATTGTATTCACATTGAAAATACAAATAGTACCGACTACCTCTCCGAGTTGGAGTTGGAAGACAAAGAACACTATATTTTTTGGCTTGATTTTGTCTCTCCAAAAGACTTGGGGAGTCAGTTGTCGGATTACGCAACACTAATCAATCTTTTGCGACCACTCGATATTGTTCGAATAACGTTAAATGCCAGCCCAGCTGCGCTGGGAAATTGTGATGATCCAGATAAACAATTGGAGCGTCGACTGGACAAGCTGAAGGAACGGGTCGATAGTGCCTATCTGCCGTCTTCAATCCAGCCGAGTGCTGTTACTACGGCTGAATATCCCATAACACTATTAAGAATACTAAAGGCTGTTTCTTTGAAATTGTTAGAAGGCCGACCGCCTTATAGCCCCAATTTCATGTTCCCGCTTTTTTCCAGCATATATGAAGATGGGCAGCAGATGTTAACTTTTACTGGAATAGTGCTGGACGATCACGCTGAAGAAAAGTATATTATCGACTCTTTGTCGGATTATCCGCATAACACATTTAAATGGGACGAGCCGTGTAAAATTGAAATTCCCGCATTAACAGTTCGAGAGATCACAGAACTAAACAAACTGCTGCCGAATCAGGACGTTCGGCAGCAGATTATAAATGACTTCCCATTCATCTTTTCAGAAAAAGAACCCGAAATTGTAGATAGCTACATATCGTATTACAAGCTTTATCCTCATTATCATCAAGTCAATTTTTGATAGATTGCAGACAACACTCGTTCTGCCACAATTGGAGAAACACTATTCCCAATCTGCCTGAAACCATGCCAAATGGTTTCGGGCAGTTTGTACCAGTCGGGAAATCCTTGCAATCGTGCAGCCTCTCGTGGTGTAATTACGCGCGGGCGATCATAATGAATCGGTCTAACTGCTTGATAACTGCCTTTTTCAGGGCCGGTTCCCGCTCTAAGTGTTGGGCAATATCCATTGGGGGCCAATCGCTTCGCCTTTGAGATAGCATCTCGTTCCCCGTAATTCAGTTTCATATATCGCAGCCTTACTTCTTGCGTATGCAGGGTAGGAATACATCCATTTACTTGATGCTTTGTTGTATATCGGTTAATATAGTTTGTATTTCCGATTCCTTCTGGGATAATACCGGTCACTCGTTGGTAAAAAAATTCAGACTGCGCATGTATTTGACCTACATCATAATAATTCGGAAGTAATTGTCTTAAATCGGAATGCGTTTGTCCGCGATATCTAATATCGCTTGGTAGTCCTTCAAGAGCCTTTCTTACGGTAGTCCGCTGATCCTCTGGCACTTTCATTTGTTCAAAATCTTCAGCGATCAGCTCATCAATAGGGCCATCATTGCGGTATCCAATAAAGAAATACCGTGTTCTGGTCGTTGGTGCACCATACTCGCTTGCATTTATACAAATTGGTGGCAAAATGTGGTAATTCTGAACATGTCGAAACGCTTCGTCCCGGATTATCAAGTATTTTTCTTTCATAATACCTGGTACGTTCTCGGCTAAAAAGAACGCTGGCTGCAGTGCTTCAACAAATTCGAAAAATCTAACAAAGAGTTTATTGCGAATGTCATCCACATCTCCGCGTCCCATGTCGCTGAACCCTTGACAAGGGGGACCGCCAATTATCCCTGTCAGATCATTTTGCTCTATGGCTGCCAAGTCGAGCAACGTCTGGGGATTTAAAGTCATTATGTCCTGCTGAACGTGTACGGTATGTGGAAAATTAGCCCGATGCGAAGCCATTGCATGTGGCTCGATCTCGACGGCTGCAGAAACGTTAAACCCTGCCCTTGCAGCGCCTAAGCTTAGCCCGCCTGCCCCAGAAAAAAGGTCGATTACGTTGGGCATATATTGCTGCCCTCCTATAGGCATATAAAATCAAAATATTTTACATCACACATCAGCAAAAATCAACCCTGACGCTCTTGGCGGTCTAGAATTGTATCTATGAGATAAGTTTTGGTGTCCGCCGTGGCTCATCTTCCCCCGTCCGCTCCCTAGCTCGCCTCTCACCTTAAACTGTACCCCAAAGAGTGGACAAGAACTTGACCCATAGCGCACCTTCTGTGATATAGTAAGGATACCAGAGCGGAGGTGCGCTATGAGCACGAAGAAAACCTTCACAACCGAAGAAGTCGAGGCGCTGCGCGCCAATCCGTATACCGCGTCCGTTACGCCCGCCATCATCCGCTTTACGCTGGAGTTCAAAAAGGAGTTCTGGCGCCTGAGCGCGGAGGGCTGCACGGGCAACCAGGCATTTCGTAAGCTCGGCTATGATCCGGACATCCTTGGCTTTGAGCGTGTTCACAATATCACGAAGCGCGTCCGTCGTGAAGGGAAATCGCCGGAGGGGATACGTGCGCTCAGCAAGAGCCGGATGAAGCTCACCCACGAGGGTTTCTCCAACGCCGAGTTGGAAAAGATGTCACGCCGGGAGAGCGAACAGCGGATGCAGAACGAGATCGTCTACCTCCAGCAGCAGATGGCGTTCTTAAAAAAACTTATGCGGCAGCCGAACGACGAAGAGTGAGCATGGAGAGCGCGGCATTCAAATTCGGCGTGATCCAGTCCACACTGCAAGAGACAGACAATGTCCTCACCGTGACGGAGCTTTGTGATATTGCCGGCGTTTCTCGTTCCGGGTATTACGGCTGGCTGAAGTCCGAGCAATATCGGCAGGAATGCGAGGCACAAGATAAGGCGGACTTTGAAAAGATACTCGAAGCATACCGCCACCGCGGCTACGCCAAAGGTGCGCGAGGTATCCATATGCGTCTGCTGCACATGGGCGTCCGCATGAACGTGAAGAAAATACGCCGCCTCATGAAGAAATACGGGCTGAAATGCCCCGTCCGAAAGGCAAACCCCTATCGCAGGATGCAGAAAGCGATCCGCACGAACAACACAGCGGATAACCTCGTCAACCGGGAGTTTGAGGAACACGGTCCCAGAGCGATCCTGCTCACCGACATCACCTACATTCCGCTCAACGGCGGACATTGTTACCTCTCCACCATCCTCGACGCCTATACCAAGCAGGTGCTCTCGTATGTGCTCAGCGAGTCTCTGGAGGTAGATTTCGTGCTGGAAACCGTGAACAAGCTGGTGGCAGAGCACGGCGTCTCGCTCAACAGCAAAACCATCATCCACTCCGATCAGGGCTGCCACTATACCTGTATCAAGTTCATCCAGCTTGTAAAAAGCAGCTCCCTGCGGCAATCCATGTCCCGCAGGGGAAACTGCTGGGACAACGCGCCGCAGGAGAGCTTCTACGGGCACATGAAGGACGAGCTGGCAGGCGAAATCAAACGCTGGACGTCGTTCGAGGATGTACAACGCTCGATTGACAGCTGGATCGACTACTACAACAACGACCGCTGCCAGTGGGAGCTGGCAAAGCTCTCGCCAAACGAATACTACGACTATATCACCACGGGTGCCTATCCCCCGCACATGCTGCCGCCTGTCAATGGGTCAGCTTAACTTGTCCTTGACTTGGGGTACAATTTATTCGCGGTTTGGGTCAGATACTGGGTCTGGCGAACAGGGGCATTTTTCAGAAGACTCATTCGCGCCAGAAAAGTTATAAAAGTAGCGGTTTTCTGGCGAAAACCGCTACTTTCTGGTTGCGGAGGTAGGACTTGAACCTACGACCTCCGGGTTATGAGCTGTCAAAAATTAGAAAAACCTGTAATAATGCGTCGTTTTCGTGATATTATGTCCTATAAAAGTTTGAAATATTGCTACGTTGTCCGCCGCTTCCACTCGCTCATTTCCCGCATTGGGTCTGTGTTTGGGTCAGGCGCGGAAAACTCACATCGCGCCGGCGCGCTGGAGATAGAACTCGCTCTCCGCCACGCGGGTAACGAAGTCGTACTCCATGCGCGTCGCCTTGGACGGTGTGATATTGTACCGCTTACAGACCGAGCGGAAATAGGCAAAGAACTCCTTGTCGTCTTCCGTAAGAGGCTGCACCCAACCATTTTCGGTGCCGTGTGCTTCCATCTCGCTGAGATATTGCTTTTTCTCCTCTGTCATGTTCTCACACCTCCTCAAAGTCCGATAGTATATTTGCCGCCGCGTCTTCCCAAATCACAAGCCGATAGGGGTCATAGCGGCCGACCGGCATCGCGCCAAACTCCTGCATAGTATTTCCGCAGCTCGTCCGTCTTTGCCTTGAAAAACAGAACGCCATCGAAACCGGCGTCGACGGAGGCTTTCGCGGCATATGCAATCAACGCTCTGGCAACGCCAATATACTTCTTGTTTCCTCCTGCGGCGTGCAGCAGGTTCGCATTGCTGTGCGCGGCGCTCTCAATGTAGATGATCTCGACCGCCAAAGCGCCGTGATCAATTTCATAGGACATCAGCCCCAACAGTTCGCCGTCATCCGTCCGATGCAGCGCGACCTTGTTGGGCATTTCTTTTGCTGCTGCGGAAGTCCATTTCGTCTGCCAATCCTTCGTCGCCTTAAAATCACTCTGGCTCGCCGGAGCGACGGAAACGGGAACCCTGTCGGACATATCCGCATTCCAAACATAGAGTTTCAACTCTCGCAACTCATTCACGCTCCGTTTCCGCATGGAAAAAATAACCCAACTGAAAACAAAGAGAAGCTGGATACCCAATGCCCTTCTCTCCCTGTGTTGAACTCAGTTTACCACAAAGGCATGCATCTTACAAGCGTCAAAAAGCACCTCTGCGCATCGTTTATTCCGCCTTCTTCACCGGCACGAACACCGTTACCTTCGTGCCGCCGCCCTCGCGCGGCTCGATGGTCAGCGTGCCGTTGCACATCGTTCGAAGCCGCTCGCGGATGTTGTCGAGGGCGAGGTGCGGCTCGTCGTCCGACGGCTCGAAGCCGGGGCCGTCGTCCTCCACGGTCACGGCGAAGCCTCCCGGACGCTCCGCGGTCGCCACCGTCACATGGAGCATGGCGTCCTCCCGCATGGCGTGCTTGATCGCGTTCTCCACGATGGGCTGGACGGTCAGCGGCGGGAGCTTGAACAGCGTGACGGGCGTGTCGAACGCCACGGAGAGAAGCTCCTCGTGCCGCGCCTGCTCCACGGCGAGGTAGGCGCGGGTGTGCTCCAGCTCCTCGGAAAACGGGACGGCGCCCTCCTGCGCCACCGCCGTAAAATTCCGCCGCAGATACTGCGTGAAATCCAGCGTCACCTGCTGCGCCTTCTTCGGGTCCTGTTCGCAGAGATAGTAAATGCACATCATCGTGTTGTAGATGAAATGCGGGCGCATCTGCAAGACCGACGTGTTGATCCGCTGCCGGGCAAGCTCGTCCTTCTGCCGGAAATACCGCTCCGCCAGCTCCAGCATCAGCAGCAGCTCAAAGATCAGCGTCTGGAGAAAGACCGAGGCGAACAGCGACCACAGCAACAGCGCAAAGGTGCGCATTTTCAGCTTTCTGCGCCTGAGAATGAGAAAAACCGCCATCGGGATATACATGGCGATAAAAACCGCCTCCGACAGGGGCGAAACCAGATTGCCGACCATCTCCAACGTGTCGACGGGATCGTGAAAAAACAGGACGATGACGATCTGCGCAAGACACAGCGCGCCCTCGGCAATCATCAGCCAGCTCCCGCGCAAACGCTCTCCGCACACAAGCAGGACATACGCCGCCAGCATGGGCGCGAGCAGGCTCCCAAACACGTTGATCGCGAGGTTCATGTACCCCGCCGCGATCAGCTCTCCGTTTTTCAGCAGCAGCGAAGCCCAAAAATAGACCGCCGCACACGCGATCAGGACGCCGAAGATCGCGGAATAGAACAGCCTGAGCCGCCGCTCCGTGTCCCGCATCAGCCACAGCGCCGCGACGGCGATCAGCCCCAGCAGGATCGTGGTCAGGCTGATGGCGGCGTCCAGCTCGGAAAAAAGCCCGTTCATCTGACGCCTCCGCCCCGGTTGAATTGCAGCCGCGCCAGCAGGCTGTCCACGTCCTCCCGCGCGAGGGGCTTGACCAGAAAGCCCTCCGCGCCGGTGGCCCATGCGTCCAGCGCGTAGTTGGAATACGCCGTGAGGAACACGGCGTGCATCTGCGGGTCGAGCGCCTTCAGCTCGCGGCAAAGCTCCAGCCCGCTGGCGTTGACCAGCTCAATGTCGAGAACGGCGAGGGACACGCGGTTTTCCCGCGCATACGCCAGCGCGTCGGCAGACTTCGTGAAGCCTAAAACCTCGGCCCCGGGGAGCGCCTTTTGGAGCAGCGCGACCTCGCCGCCGAGTATGATGCGCTCGTCGTCCACCACAATGACCCGCGGCGGGGCGGGCTCCTGTTCGGTAGCGCGCAGCAGCTCCGCGATATCCGCGTTCAGGCAGTCGGAGAGGCGCGAGATCAGGGAGATGTCCGGCTGGCGTGCCCCCGTCTCCCAGCGCGCGATGCTGGACCGGTCTATGTGCAACTGATCCGCCAGCTGCTGCTGGGAAAGCCCCCGCTCCGTTCTCAGCCGCCGCAGCAGCTCCCCAAAGACAATGTCCATTCTCCCCGCTCCCTTCCGATGTGCTTTGTTGTGCTTTTACCATCATACGCAACGGGAGGGACGGATGCAAGACCGGCGGAGAAAAAAATGTGCCAATCTGGCACACCCCCTTGCGCGAGGGGTATTCAATTAATATCATAAGATTGATTAATTATAATAGAATATGCGCACGCGCGGAAAACGCGCCGCGCCCTGGGAAGGATAAAGGGGGAACCGAAATGAAGCAAGGTACAAAACGGTTAATGAGCTGGCTTTTGACGCTGGCGATGCTGCTGACGCTCGCGCCCGTGATGGGCGGGAGCGCGAAGGCGGCGACAACAGCGAGCTACATTGAGTGCGCATGGAACGGCAGTGCGGTAACAAAAACTACGAAAACGGCGAGCGACTGTACCGTGGTCGAGAACAGCGATAGTACAGTGACGTGGGGCTCGGCTGGTAACACGACTTGGTACGTCGTGAACAGCAACGTGACCATTACCACCCGCATCACCGTCAAAGGCATGGTCCACCTGATCCTCTGCGACGGCGCGAAGCTGACCGCGAGCGCGGGCATTACCGTTTTAAGTAGCAATACCCTCAACATTTACGGGCAGGCCAACGGCACGGGTATACTGGAATCCAGACCCCCCTCTGATAGCAATGTGAATTATGCATGCATCGGCGGCAGTTCCGCAAATGCCAATGTTTCTTCGAGCGGCGCAATCAACATTCACGGAGGTAATGTGACCGCAACCAGCAATAGCTATGGCGCGGGCATCGGCGGGAGTAAAGCAACTAAGGGCGACAGTTCAGATGCTGGCGCTGTCGGCACAGTCACCATCTATAACGGCACGGTGACCGCAACCGGCAATGGCCATGGCGCGGGCATCGGCGGCGGCTACGTCAAAGCCGGCGGCACAGTTTACATTTACGGCGGCACGGTGACCGCAACCAACACCGACGACGGCGCGGGTATCGGCGGAGGATGTACAGGCGCAGGCGGCGACGTCTATATCTACGGCGGCACGGTCACCGCGACCGGCGGCAGCGGCGCAGCAGGCATCGGCAGAGGTTATACTTCCGGCAATGTCAGTCAAGGCACCCTGACCCTCGGTACGGGCGTATCGCTGCTGACCTCTACCGACGGCACGACTTGGTCCGCCTATGACGGTAGCACCAGAACGCAGTACATGAAAACTGGTTCCCTGCACAGCCACAACTGGAGCTACGCGGCGAACGGCGCGACCATCACCGCGACGTGCGGCGGCAGCGGCACCTGTTCCGTGGGCAATCAGACCGCCACGCTCTCGCTGAACAAAACGAGCTACACCTACGGTGAGACCATCACGCCCACGGTCACGGTGTCGAGTGGCTGGACGACGGGCAACGGACTTGTTACGCCTCCCACGACGGGCGATGTGAAATATCAGGGACGCAGCGGCACGACTTACAGCAGTTCCTCAACCAAACCGACCAACGTGGGCGACTATACGGCCACGTTGACGGTCAACAGCAAGACGGCGACGGTGAACTTCAGCATCGGCAAGAAGGCGGCGACCTATACCGCGCCCACGGCGCTGACGCCGACCTACAGCGGCGGCGCGCAGGCGCTTGTGACGAATGGAAGCACCTCGCACGGAACCATCGAATACAGCACGGACAACAGCACATGGAGCACGACCGTCCCCACCGGCATCGACGCAAGAGATTATGACGTTTGGTGGAGGCTGACCGGCGACGCGAATCACAGCGACGTCACCTCGACAAAGCTGACGCCGAAGATCAATCCGAAGTCCCTGACTCCCTCTCTGAACGGCGCGGTCTCCAAGGTCTACGACGGCGGCACATCCGTCACCGGCGCGACGACGAACACCCTGAGCATTTCGCTGGCCGGCGTGGTAGGCGGCGACAACGTTTCCGCGACCATCGTCTCCGCCGCCTACGGCAGCGCCAATGCGGGGACAGACATTTCCGTCACGGCAAGCATTATCACCCTCTCGGGGGCAAAGGCGGGGAACTATACGCTCTCCTCAACCAGCGCGAGCGCCAATGTCGGCACCATCACCGCGAAGCCGCTGGCTTCAAGCGAGGTGACGGTCACGCTGAGCCCTTCAAGCTATGAATGGACGGGAAGCGTGATCACGCCCGAGTCCACGGTCAGCTACGGAGGCAGCTCGCTGGCAAAGAATACGGACTATACGCTCTCTTACAGCAACAACACGAACGTCGCTTCGGCGGACGCCGCCGACGCGCCTACCGTGACGGTCACCTTTACGGGCAACTACTCCGGCACGGCGACGGCGACGTTCTCCATCACCAAGCTGGCGGAGACCGCGCCCGCGAACGCGGCTGCAGCGGGTTTTGTTCCCAATTACGAAAACGAGACCTATACCATTGGCAACGGCTACGAGGTCTCCTCCACCAATGACGCCGCCGGGACGCCGATCGGTGATTCTCTGACGGTTGTATTGAACAGCGACACGCACAAGGTTTATATCCGCAAGGCCGCGTCGGACGACAACCACGCGCCCAGCGCATGGCTGGAAGTGACGCTTCCGTCCCGCCCCGCCGCGCCCACGGGTCTCACGACGGAGAACGCCTCCAACAGCACCGCCGTGGACGGCAAGATCAACGGCACCACCGCATTGATGGAGTATTCCTCCGACAACGGTTCAACGTGGACGGATGCAAGCGCCACGGCAACGACCGTTGCGCAGGGCACTTATCTCGTCCGCGTCAAGGCGACGAGCAGCGCCCCGCACGGCTTGACGACCCCGGTCACGGTCTGCAGCAGCTATACGCCGCTGACTGAGGCGAACAAACCGACGATCACCGTCAGCGAGAGCCACAATCCGCCGCAGGCGGGCGATACGCTGACCGTGAGCACTACCGCGACGGACATCATCTACGAGTGGTATCGGGGCGGCGAAAAAATCACCGGCGCGGCTGACAGCACCTATACCCTCACGGCGGATGATGTTGGCAAGGAGATCACCGTCAAGGTCATCCAGACGAAGCAGGAGAATGGAACGGACTACGCCGAAAACGCGCGCCCCTCGCAGGAATCCGCTCCCACCTCCGCAGTGGTGAAGAAGGCCGCTCCCGCCGCGCCTGCAAATGCGGCGGCAGCGAGCTTTACGCCCGATTATACGGCGGAAACCTTTACCGTCGGCGATGACTACGAGGTTTCTTCC
>SVKP01000201.1 GCA_015068395.1 Oscillospiraceae bacterium | reverse complement strand
GTGGTCAGCTCCACCACGGACTCACGCAGGCGCGCAAAGTCGCCCGTGTAGACCTCCGGGCAATCGCTCTTGACGGCGAAGTTGCCGCGGCCCATCTCGGAGAGCTGGCGCTCCACGTCGCCGAGCATGTCGTGGAAGGTCTTCGTCAGGCCGCGCAGATTGTCGGCGAGTACGCCGAGCGCGTCCTGCGACTGGTAATTGAGTTCGACATTGAGGTTGCCCGCGGCAAGCTCGTGAGACGCCTGCTGCATCTCGTTGACCGGGGTGACGATGCTGTTGGACATCGTAAGCCCGAGGAGCACTGCCACCGCCGCGCTAATCAGGCACGCGATGATGATGATGATTCGCGCGGTGGACGCCTCGCGCTTCGCGGCGGCGAGCGTGTTGTCCGCGTTGTCCGCCGCGTCGTCGCAGATCGTGTCGCAGGTGTTGATCAGCTCCGTCAGCGTCGGCACCACGTTGTTCAGATAGTTCGGGATCGCCGTGGCGTTGTCCCCGGCACGGAGGCTGCTGAGCACGCTGTTGTAGGTCGACTTGATACTCGAGAGCTTCTGGTCGACCTGCTTGATGAGGTTCTGATCGGGATAACACTCGCTCAGCGCCTGTACATTGCCCTCCGCGTTCGCATGCGCCTCCTCAGCGGCGGTCACAAAGCTGGTCGCGCTGTTCCCCACGCTCAGCTCGATCATCGCGCGCATCGTGGCAGCGCGCAGGCTGTGGATATCTCTTTGCAGCTCCACGCTGTTCTTGACCGACAGGTACTGCTCGGAATAGAACGTCTGCATCGCCGAGCTCACCTGCCCGAGCATAATGAGCGCCACAATGCTGGTGACAACCATCAGGCAGACGATCACCATGTACGAAAAAATCAACCTCGAACTGATCTTCATGTTCTTAAGCATAGTCTCATTTACTCCTTTTCCTAAAATACAGTGTGCCGGGGTACGCCCCCCGCCTTGGGTAATGGTATTTTTCCTTTGCATTATAGCGTGGGAAAGCGGGAAGGTCAAGATGCTGTGTTATGAAAACCGGCAAAAAGTCAGCCTCCGACTCCGATGATTGAGGGGGACATCTCCTCGACGACGCCGCCGCCGAGGTCGCGGAAGAGCTTGCGCGTCGTGCCCCGGCTCAGGAAGTAGCGTCCGGCGTAGTCGTTCGTGTCCGCGCTTTCGTTCCCGCTGTAGACCATGATCTCCATGCAGGGGATGCCGTCGATCGTCACGGTCTTACCCGTGGTGTAGTAGCGGTAGTCGCTCATGGTCTCGCCTTCAAGCCCAAGGCTGGACGGCGCGTACCCGCCGAAGAGCTCCAGCGCCTCCACCGTGTTGATGGGCTGCGTGGTCGGCGTCACAAGCGTCTCGGAGGAGGACGAAGACGATGACTGCCCGTCGGGGCCGTCTTCCCCTTCCTGCGCCGGGTCCTGTGTGTCCGTTCCCTCCTGCGTGGGCTCCTGCGTATCCGTTCCCTCCTGCACAGGGTCTGTGTTCTCCGCGTCGCCTCCGCTTTCGCTCAGCTCGGTCTGGGAGATCGGACTCGCCTCCGGCCCCTTTGTCTCCTTTTTCTCCCACGGCCGCAGGACAAGGAGCACAGTCGCCACAGAGGTCAGCACAACGACGGGAACGATAATCAGGATCATCATGACGACCGGGTTTTTCGGCTTCTTTTCCTCTGCCTCGCCTTCCTCCGCGTCGCCCTTGCGCTTCTTCCCTTTTCTGGGTTTCTTTTCTTTTTTGGGCTTCTTCTCTTTTTTCGGTTTCTTTTCCTTCTTGGGCTTCTTCTTTTTGGAGGGTTTTCCGCCCTCCTCCGGCCACTCAAGGGGACTGTCCGTCGGAGCGCCGCTGCCCTCGGGCCAGGAGGGCGCGCCGCCGTCCGCGATGGGCGGCATACCGCCCGCATCGCCCGCCTGCACGTCGGGCCACGGCGCAGCCGCGCCGTCCCAACCGGCGGTTCCCGCGTCGTCCGGACCGGGCCAGGGTGCGCCGCCCCCGTCGTCCGGGTTGGGCCACGCCGCGCCGCCCCCGTCATCCGGGCTCGGCCATGCCGCGCCCCCGTCATCCGGGCTCGGCCATGCCGCGCCGCCGTCATCCGGGCTCGGCCACGCCGCGCCGCCTCCGTCATCCGGGCTGGGCCACGCCGCACCGCCCCCGTCGTCCGGGCTCGGCCACGCCGCGCCGCCTCCGTCGTCCGGGCTGGGCCACGCCGCGCCGCCTCCGTCGTCCGGGCTTGGCCAGCCTCCGGCGGCGTCCGTCTGCATGCCGGCGTCCTGCCAGCCGCCCGCGTCGCCCCAGCCGTCAGCCCCGGCGGGAGGCGTCTCCCAGCCGGAGGTGTCGCCCACGCCGTTCGCCACAGGCCACGAAAGCTCCCCTCCATCCTGCGGCGCGCCGCTTTCCGCGGGCCAGCCGCCCGCGGAAAGCGGCGGCTCGGGGAGATACCCGTTTTCGTCCAGGCTCTCCGGCGTCGGCCAGGCATTCGGATCGGGACGGGGCTGCGCTTCGTCGGCGTTCTTTTTCCGTCCGAGTCCTGAAAAAATGTCTTTAAGCTTCATGCAACCCCTCCCAACGATTTTATAACAAGGGGACTATTGTGTTTTGCAGTCACACCGCCTCATCGGATCGAAACAACGTCGTTGTTGACCAGGATCTGGCTGAACTGCCCCGGCAGGCCGTTAACCAGAAGCTCCACCGGCTTGTCGATATGGTCGAAATCTATGCCGGAGAATTCCAGCATATCCATGAGGTAATAGGGCTCGCCGTTGGGCTTAGGCGGCAGAAGGACCGGTACGTCGTTGAGCGTGATGCTCAGGTTCGCCGCCGTCTCCTTTTCCGCGGGCTTCTCCGCCGCGGGAGCCGCCGCGGGCTTCGCCGGCTCCGGGGCGGGTGCCTTCGGCTTTGGCGCGGCGTCCGGCTCCTCAACCGTGCGCACTCCGCCAAAGCTGCCCAGCCCGTCGATCCACACGTCGTCGCCGCCGTGGATCACCTGATCCGGCGACGCCGCCGCGCCGTTGATCGTCGCAACGCCGGAGAAATCCTTCCCCGCGATATCCGCGATCGTCTTGACCGCGTCCGCGCCCTGCCGCGCGGGTGTAAACTGGATGCTGTCGCCCGCGTGTACCACGTCGGTCAGCTCCGCCGCCTCTCCGTTGAGCAGGATGAGCGCGGGCGTCGCAAGCGCGCCGCGGAAGAACTGGCGCTCGCCGTTGAGCATGAACGAAAGGTTTGCCCCGGTCTTTCCGATCAGGTCGGCGTAGCGGTAGCCGTTCATCATCAGAATGTCCCGCATGATGAGCACGCCGCTGCGGAAGAGCTTCGCCGGCTGCCCGTTAAGCAGGATCACATAGCTGTCGTTAATCAGGCCGAGGCCCGCGGAGATCGCGATGCCCAGCGGCGTCGCATACTCCGGGTCGTTGAGGTCGAAATCCTCGGCAAAGGCGTTTTTCTCAAAGTGGTTTCCGGCGATCGCCACGCGCGCCGGTTCGATCTTCAGCTCCTCCGCCACGCGCTCCCGCAGGCCGATCAGCTTGCTGCCGCCGCCCGCAAGGAACACCGCCGAGGGGATCTTGTCGTTGAGCTCCAGAATGCGCCGCGCGATCTCCTTCGCCAGCGAGGTGACGGCCGGAGCGACCATGTCCCGGAGCTCCTCGGGCGTGGTCTCATGCGGCAAGCCGAGGATGTCGGTATAGCTGATCTTGCCTTTATCGCCCATCTGCATTTTCAGGCTCTCCGCCTGAGTGAAGTCGATCAGCAGCGCGCGCATCAGCAGCTCGGTGATCTCGTCGCCCGCGATGGTCGCCATCGTGTAGCCCACGACGCTGCCGTCGCGGCAGATGGCAATGTCCGACGTGCCCGCGCCGATATCGACCAGCACGAGGTTGAGCAGGCGGATATCGTTGGGGATCGCCGCGTTGAGCGACGCGATCGGCTCCAGCGTCAAGCTCGCGACCTCCAGCCCGGTCTTGCCGACCACCGCGTAGAGGCTCTCCACCACCTCGCGCGGGAGGAAGGTCACCACGACGTCCGCCTCCAGCACCCGCCCGCTGTGGTCCCGGATGCTGGACATGGGATACCCGTCGAGCTTGTAGGAGGAGACCGTATAGCCCACCATGTAGTACTGCTCGCTCTGCATGCCGGACTGCTCGCGCAGCGCATGCTCCGCCTCGGAGACCGCACCCGCCTCAAGCTGGTTGACCGTGTCCTCCCCGATCATCTGGAGGCTTCCGAGCTCCAGCTTAAAGCTCGCGGATTCGGATTTGAGCGCGCGCCCCGCCGCGGCGACGCACACGCGCGTCAGGTGTGTCTTTGTCCGCTTTTCCAGCCGGTCGATCACGACCCGCGCGACCTCCGCGACCTGCTCGATGTTCTCGATCTGGCCGTCAAGCATCGCGCGCTGCCCATGGTCCTGCTTTTCAATGTCGAGCACATGCAGCCGTCTGCCTTCGACGACGCCGACGACGCCGATGATGCTGCGTGTGCCGATGTCCAGTGCAAAGATAACGTTGTTTTCCTGCTCTTTTTTCACTTCCGCCATAACCGCACCTGTCCTCATATTTCTTGCGTATCTCTCATCAGCTTCTGCGCAGGTCACTTGTGATCGAGCCGTTTCTGAGCGTTATGACGCGCTTGCGCAGCATATCGCCGTAGCTGCCCGTCGTGGCAAGCACGACGGTCGTTCCCCGGTCGTTGAGCGCGGTGAGCAGGTGCAGCATGTCCCATGCCGTATCGTCGTCCGCGCGCTCCAGCAGCCCGTCCAGCAGAAGGATCGGCGGACTGCGCCAGATCGCCTTTGCCAGCAGGGCGCGGCAGCACTCCGGGGGCGTCAGCTCCGACGCCTCCCAGTCCGCGCTTCCGGGCAGTCCGACCAGAGAGAGCGCCTTTTCGATCCTGGACCGATCAAATAACCTGTTTTTAAGATACTCCAAACGGTTGGCAGATGCAAGGTTTTTGAAAACAGTTTCTGATTTTTGCAGCTCGTCGTGCTCCAGCACGACGCCCATACACTTGCGCAGCTCCGCGCAGTCGCGGCTGTTCAGGCGAAGCAGATCCGCGCTGCCCAGCCATATTTTACCGCGGTCCGGGTCCTGTTCGCCCGCGATCAGCTCGAGCAGCGTGCTTTTCCCGGAGCCGCGCTCCCCGGTGAGGAAGACGAATTCCCCCTGTCGGATGGCGAGGTCGACCTCCAGCGTGCCAGAAGCGCCGCGTTTGTTGTCCCTGTAGATCTTGACGATATGCTCCAAGCGGATTCCCGGCATGGCATCCCCCTCCACTTTACAAAATCGGCTCTCCCTGTTATAATTATGGTAAACGCAAATTCTATTTGCATTTACTAAGCCGCGCAGGCGACGTCCACACGCGGCGCAACGCGCCGCCATACGGTTGAAAGGGGGCAGAGCATGCGGCGGACGACAAAAAAGCATCCGGTCAGAAACGTGTTCGCGCTGTTTCTGCTCGGCATTGTGTGCTTCTGCGGTGTGGAGCTTGCCGCCATCCGCATCCGGGACCCCGCGCTCTATCGGACCGTCACCGCGCCCGCGCGCGAGGCGGTTCAGGAGGCAAACGCCCAATTTTCGGCATATATCGAGCAGCGCCGCGCGGAGCGCGAGCTCAGGCGGCAGCAGGAGCTCAAGCGGCAGGAGGAGATCGCCTTCCGCCGCGAAATGCAGCGCCAGCGCGAGCTCGCCGCGACGGAGCTTGCCTTCCAGATGGCAAGCCGCCCTGTGATTGAGGAGGAGCTGCCCCCGGCCGATCCCACGATCACCGAGTTCCTTTCCGAGGACGAGCGTGAGCTCCTGACCGGCGGCAGCGTGGATCTGGTCTACTTCAACCAGGGCGACGAGGCGTGGGCGGAGGAGCTTTTCGGCAGGGACCCGATCGGCAGCTTCGGCTGCGGCCCCACCGCGCTCGCCATGATCGCCGCCACCATGGCGGACGAAAGCGCGACTCCCGCAAGCGTCGCGCTGTGGGCTTCGCGCGCCGGTTACTGCGCTCCCGGAAGCGGCTCCTATCTCTCGATCGTCGAGGGCTTTGCGGAGCATTACGGTCTGGATTACGCCCCCCTCGGCGCGCTCGACGCGGATTCGCTGCGCGAACGTGTGTCGGAGGGCATCGTCGTTGCGCTGATGGGTCCCGGGCATTTCACCGGCGGAGGCCACTTCATCCTGCTGCACGGCGTCACGCTCGACGGCGGTATTCTGGTCGCTGACCCCAACAGCCGCGACAACTCGCTCACCGTCTGGGACGCGCAGACCATCGTCGACGAGCTCTCCCGGAGCCGCCACGACGGCGCGCCGCTCTGGCTGGTCACGGCGCCTCCCGCTCTGTGAGATCCGTATGCGCCGCGAAAAAATAAGTTGCAGAGACACCCGCTCCACGCTGTATATGGAGCGGGTGTATTCACTTTCTGAACTTCTTGTAAAACGACTGGTTCCCGCCCATGCGGACGCTGAGCTGCTCGTCCAGCGACCGGACTGACGAGAGAATGCGGCGGAACTGCGCGATCTGCTCGGCAAGCGGCTTTTCCTCCTCGCTCACCGCCTCGCCGCCGCGCAGCAGCTCATCCAGACGGATCGCCTCCGCCTCCGGGACATCCAGGACGTACTCCCGGATGCCCTTCTCCATTTCGCTCAGCTCGCGCACCGGCTGCTCACGCTCCGTCAGCAGCATCTGCGCGGCCACCGTGTCGCCGCGTTCCACCGCCTCGGCAACCTGGCGGGTGAGGTCCGCCACCTCGATCAGCTTGACGACCTCGTCCTTTTTCCTCTTGCGCAGCTCATCCAGCTCGTGTTTCCCCATTCCCGGCTTTACCGTCCTTCCGAAGCGTTCTTCTCCGCGATGCGGAACGTATCGCGGAGGTCCGTAATCATCGGGCGAAGCTTGTCAAGCTCCTTTTTGTTGCGCCCCAGCATGATCCGGTTGAGATCGTAGCAGAAAAAGTCGTAAAGCCTGTGCAGACCGCGGCTGAGCTCATAGCGCCGGTCCAGCGTGTCGTCCAGATAGCGCACAATGTCGATGCAGCGCTGGATTGACGCCTCGAACTGCGCATAGTCCTTCTGTTCCAACGCGATATCCCCACGAATCAGGCGCTTCACCAGTTCATCGAGCAGCAGAAGCAGCAGCTCCGACTGCGTCATGGTGTTGAGCGACTGCGCCTTGTAATTTTGAAGACCTCTAGCGTCCATACTCTACATCCTGTTTCTATGTATTTTTGGCGGCACCGGCGGCGCCGTTGCCGGGCGCTTCCGCGCCCTCCAGCCATCAATATCCGCCGGACAGATCGGCGAGCATCGAGCTCTGGCTGTTCATCGTGTTGATCATCTTCTCCATCGCAGTGAACTGCTTGGTGTAATAGTCGATCTTCGAGCTGATCTTCGTCTCCCAGTTGTCGATCTGCGTGTTCAGGTTGTCCAGCTGCGTTTGCAGGCTGTTGCTCAGCAGGGAAAGCGGGGAAAGCTTCGTGCCCGCCTTCTTCACCAGAATGCCCTGAGAGCCGTACGAGGTGGACGCGTAGGTGTTCAGCGTGCTCCGGAAGCTCTCCATCATGCCGCTCGTCTTGCCGTCGCTGTCCTGCGTCGTGGCAAATACCTTCCTGACCTTGTCCGGGTCGCTTTCCAGCGCGGCGCGAAGCGCGCTCTCGTCCAGGGCGATCGTCGTGACGCCGTTGGAATAAGCGGCGCTGATGCCGATTTCCTTCATGTCGTTGCGCGTCTTGCCGGAGGCGTCGATCGTCGAGCGGAGCTTCTCGTAGAGCGAGCTGAGGTCGCTGTCGCCGAACAGGAGGCCCTGCTTTGCCTTTTCCTCGTACGCCTTGATCGCCGACTCGCTCATATCCTTCTTGTCGTCGTCGGTCAGCGGCTCATAACGCGTGTGCTTCTTGCTGTTCTTCTCCGCGGGCATCGTCGCATAGGCGTCGTGGACGTCCTGCATCACCTTGTTGATGTCCTCGACAAAGGACTTGATCGTATCGACGATCTTGTCGACGTCCGAGGTGGTCTTGAAGGAGACCGCTTCGCCCTCGGTGAAGGTCTTTTTGAGCGTGACGCTCATGCCGTCCATGTCGATGGTGTTCGAGGCGCGCGTCAGGGAAAGCTCCGTGCCGTTGACGCTGACGTTGAGGATCGCGTCCTGACCGGCAGTGGTCTTGCCCTCCGGGCTGCTGAACAGGTCCGCGGCAAGTCCGTCGCCAAAGCTGATGCTCTGCGCCGAGCCCGTTTCCTTCGCGTTGAAGACAAACTCGCCCGTCAGCTTGGAAAAGCTGACGCTCACGCCCGCGGAGGAGCTGCTGTTGATCGCCTCCAGCACGTCGTTGAGCGAAGCGTCCTTTCCGAACGAGCCCACATTCACGCCGTTGATGACAAAGTCCTTCTTTTCGTCGCCCTCAAAGGCGCTCTCGCCCAGAAGGCCGCCCAGCGTCTTGCTTGTGTCGAAATAGTTGGCGACGCCCGCCTTCAAGCCCAGCTCCTCCGTATCGGACTTCACGAGCAGCGTGGAGCCCACGCCCTCCTGCACGCCGAAGCTAAGCTTGCCGTCCGATTCGCTCACCGTAACGGCGCCGGCGCCGAAGGCGCTGTCGAGGTTCGCCTGAAGATTGTTCCGGATCTGCTCGCTCAGCGGGCCCTCGGACTCATCCAGACGGCCGACGCTGATGGATTTGGTCACGCCGTTCAAGGTGACCTCAACGGTCTTGTTGGAGAGGTACGACGCCATCGTGGTATCCCGGTTCAGGACCTCCTCGCCCAGGTCGATGCTGGTATAGGTAAAGCGGTCCTCCGCGGCGCTCGAGCTCGCGTACTGCACGCCAAACTTGCTCTTGAAGTTGCCGGTGGCGCCGGACAGGAACACGGAGTCGCCCTTGGTGGAGGTGGAGGTGAAGTTGATCTTGCCGTCAGTGAGCGTGGCCTTGATCTCCGCGTTCTGATCCTGAAGCTTCTGGTTGATCGCCGCGACCAGGTCCTCCCCGGTCTCGTATACCTCGCTCTCGGCAAAGTCCAGCGTGAATTTGTCCGAGCCCAGGTTCAGCGACAGGCTTCCCGCGATCGTGCTGATCTTCTTCATGCTCTCTGTGGTGACAGCGTCGCCGGACATGTTGACCGCGTTGTCGGCATAGCTCAGCTTGCTCGCCGCCACGGAATAGCGCGCGCTCGTGGCGAGCTGCGTCACGCTGTTAATCAGGACTTCGCTCGTGCTCTTTCCCGTGGCGTAGACGGCGGAGGCATTCTCGCCCTGCGCGGTCGTCGTGGTCGCGTTGGTAAAAAACGCGTTACTGGACAGATTGGTCTTGGACGTGTACGAGGTGTATTTCTGCATGATGTTGTACATCTGGTCCGTCAGCGTACGGTAGGCATCCTGCTTCCACTCGATCTTCGTCTGCTGCTGGCGCAGGCTGGTGAGCTTCGCCTGATAGCCGGAAATGCTGTTCTGGATCAGCGCCTCGGTATCCATCCCGCTGGCGAGACCTGTGAGGACATTTCTGGTGCCGTACAGATTGGTGGTGCTCGAAGAACTGTTCGTGGTGATGCTGTTTATATTAGCCATCTGTGCTCATCTCCTTTTCTTTACACAAAAGACTTGACCAACGCCTTTATTTTTCTTATAATTTATATCGGCAGTTCCGCCGGAAAGATTAGAGCCTCGGAACAATTTTTTACAGGAGGGTTCGCTGTGAAGAAGATCATCGCCATCACAAACCAGAAAGGCGGCGTCGGAAAAACCACCACCGCGCTCTCCCTCATCAGCGCGCTGCATCTGCGCAAGTACAAGGTGCTCGGCGTGGATCTGGACCCGCAGGGCTCGCTGGGCTTCAGCGCGGGGCTTGATATTGAGAACAGCGACACGATCTACGACGTGCTCAAGGGCAAAAAGCAGATCGACGACGTCATCGTTGAGACGGAGCTCGGTGACTATCTCCCCTCGAACATTCTTCTGTCCACCGCCGAGCTGGAGTTCAACATGCCCGGGCGCGAATTCCTGCTGCGCGACCAGCTGGTCAAGGTGGCGGACGATTATGACTATATCGTGATCGACACCCCGCCCGCGCTCAACGTGCTCACGGTCAACGCCTACGTCGCCGCGCAGGGGCTCATCGTGCCGATGATCCCGGAGATTTTGAGTCTGCTCGGCATCTCGCAGCTGCGCGACACCGTTGACACCGTCCGGCGTTACTACAACCCCGACCTCGAGGTCATAGGCATCCTGCTCAACCGCTACAGCTCCCGCCTTCTGCTCAACCGTGAGGTGGAGGACATGACGCAGGAGGTCGCGCGCAAGCTTGACACCCATGTGTTCCGCGCCAAGATCCACGCGGGCGTCGCCGTCGCGGAGGCGCCGGCGTACGGCGAGAGCGTGCTCACCTACTCTCCGGGCTGCAAGTCGGCGCAGGATTTCATGGCGCTGTTGGATGAAATGATGGAATAAGCCGTACAATATGTCGGCAGGATACTGACGCCGCATGATGCGCGGCTTTGCAAAAGGGAGGAGCGAATATGCCGAAACAAGGTTCCAAATCAGGAAAGAGCAGCAAGACTGCACGCGTGCTGAATCTTCTCACGGACCCCGACGCGGTCGAGACCCCTGAGGAGCCGGACGCCGCCAAGGAAAACGCCGCCGCCAATCTCGCAAGTGAGCAGCAGGCAGAGGAGAGTATCCGCGGCGCGCTGGAGTCCGCGCTGGAGTCCGAGCTTGCCGAGGCCGCAGCCGCGCCCGCGCGTCCAAAACGCCCAAAGAGCGGCAAAGATGCCGCCCCCGCCGCCAAGGCCGAGGAACCGGAAAAGCAGGAAAAGGCAGAGAAGCCGGAAAAGCCCGCAAAGCCGGTCAGACCGTCAAGGGCCGCCCCTGCCGCACCCGCGGCGGAGCCCGTTTTGGAAAATTCCGATGCGGAGCCGTCCGCGCCGGGAGACGTGATCCCGCTGCCGCAGGAACCGCGCAGCCCTCTGGAGCAGGCGGTCAACGAGCTGCGCACCGCCAGCGAGGAAAAGCCGGACGAATTCATCTGCTTCAACGTCATGCAGGCGCTCGTGGAGGACAAGGCGGACAAGTATATCCGCATGTTCGGCCTGTGCAGCTGCGCGCGCTGCCGTATCGACGTCATTGCCCTGGCGCTTTCCAACCTGCCGGCAAAGTATGTCGTGGCGAAGCCGCACGAGCTGATCCCCCGTCTTTCGATCTATGAGCAGAAGTTCAGCGCCGCCGTGGTCACGCAGGTCATGAGCGCGTGCCGCAAGGTGCTCGAACGCCCGCACCATCAGCGCGAGCAATAATACGCCCCCGCAGATATGCTATGACCGCGGTCCCATCAAGGCCGCGGTCATTTTTTTATTGCGTTTCAATCAGAGCTTTTGCTTCTTGTCCTCCGGCACGCTGCCGAGGAGCCCGAGCAGCTCGTCCGGGCGCTCCGTCTCCTTTGCCGCGGCGTCCTGATTTGCCTTGGCGGCAAGCAGCAGCTCGCTTCGCAGCACAGGTATGCTCTTGGGCGCGTCTATGGCAAGGCGCACCCCTCCCTCGTAGACGTCCATCACGGTGATCTTGACATCCTCTCCGATCAGGATCGTCTCTCCGGCTCTTCGACGCAGGATCAGCATGACGTTTCCTCCTGTTTCCCGTCTTCCTCGTTCTGCTCCCGCTCAAATTCCGCGAGGCGGTGTCGCATCTCCCAGGTCTCGTCGTCCAGAATGACCTGCATTCCCTCGCGCGTGTCGGGATTGATGGCGAGCGGGCAGCGCATATTGACCATGGTCTCCGACACCGGTTCCTTGACCGTGCACATCACGTAATAGTAAAGATCCTCGCTCTTTTCCGCCGCCAGCGCCTTGAGCTCCTCCTCGCGCAGCACGGGCGCGTAGTCAGGGGCGAGCGTAAACGGGTGCATCAGGGTAAACGCCAGCTGCGGCGTGCGGACGCTTTGCAGGCTGAGCAGCGTACCCTCATCGGAAAACGGGAGCAGCAGAAAGCTCTGCTCGTCCTCAAAGCCGAACAGGCCCGTGGGAAAGGAAATCAGCTCGTCCTTCGTGTACTCGATCTCGCCAAAATACTTCGTTTTCGTCTTCAAAAGAGTGCCCTCCCGATTCTTTCTGTTTTATTTGTCCTGCGCGGGGCAAGCGCCCCCTCGCGCTCATATCACGCAATAAACACCACGGAACACCGGCCGCCCTTTTGGGAGCGCCCGGCGCCGTTTCTCCGCCGCGTTCTCTTATACGTGGACGTCCACGGGCTCGTAATTCGGGTCCGCGCTCCGGGGGACATAGATGGGGCCGCCGGTATACTTGATGATGACCTCCGGCCTGCGCTCCATGGATATCTCGATGTCGCCCGGCGTGAACTTGAACTCGCCCTGATCGATCTTCCAGTCGATGTTGAGCTTATCCATCTCATAGCGGATCTCGAGGTCGCCGTCCTCCCAGTCGATCTCGGCGTCCTCCTTGGGGATGAAGTCCAAGCCGTACTCCCCGCTCTTGCGGGCTTCCTCCTCAATGGGCTGCTTCGCGATTTCGGCAACCATGTTCTGCCCGATGCGCGCGTTGAGCATCAGCTGCCCGTGCTGCGCATAGGTCGCCGTCGCCTCATAGGCCGCCTGCTGCCCCTCGCGGGCAGACTGCTCCACGCTCGTCTGCACCGTAGGCGGCATATAGGAGCTGCGCGCCTCATAGGTGTCCAGCTGCACCTTAATTGGGCGGCTCTTGATGTCAAGCCCCTTCTCTGAGCGGCTGATCTCCATCTCGGCCGTCCCCCGGGTATACTCCAGAGAAGCGTTTGTCGTCTTCATCCGGATCTCAATGGGAATGCTTTTGATTTCAATCAAGGGATACATAGCAAAGCACTTCCTTTCGTGGCTTTATAACTTCTGCGCCGCGCCTCGCCGCCATTCGGTGCGATGCGCCGCGATCATCAACTGAGGTAGTCGATCAGCGACTGGGAGAGTAGGTTCGTGCCGATGCGCAGCGCCGCATTGTAGCAATACTGCGCCCAGGTCATCTCCGTGATCGCCTCAGCGGCGTCCATGCTCTCCGTATCCATGATCTGCTCGTTAAGCTCGGCCCTGTTGGTTTCAAGCTGCTTGAGATTGGTCTTGATGTAGTTCGCATCCGCGCTGAGCTTGACGTGCATGCCCTGCGCGTTGCGGATCGAGTCATGGACCAGATCGAGCAGCTGCGAGGCGCGGCCCGCGTCCTCTTCATTCGCGTATGCGCCGGTCTTCCTGTCGGTGCGCTCAAAAATGCCTCCCAGCTCACGCAGCAGCACCGCAAGGTTCTTGTCCTTGCCGTAGCCCGAGAATTCCAGTCCCGAAATCGACGAATTGAACGCGCTGCCGGTGATAAACTCGCCGTCGATATCCTCCTGCAAACCCAGGCCGATGTCGATATAGGTGGTCTCCTTCACCATATCCTGAAGCTTCTGATACTGCTTGATCCCGTCGGCAAGCGAGTCGACGTGGTTGTTCTCCGCGTAATTGCTCGCATACTTCTGGAAGGCGGAAAGCTTGGTGTAAAGCACGCTCGCCTCGTCAAATGCAGCCTCCGGGTCGGTCTCCGTGAGCTGGACATAGCCGTTTGTCGGGTCCTGATTGCGCGCCAGATACTCCACCTTGTAGGCGGCGTACTTTTCGTCGTCCGTCTTCGTCGTATCCGTCGCATCGTAATAGGCGCTTTCCTTGAACTTCTCCATTGTCAGGGGCTGCTCAAGCGTTGCGCTCTCAACGTCCGTCTTCCCCGAGTTTGCGCCGTAGTCCGGCTGTGCGGGGCTGGTCAGGTTGTACTTATCCAGCGTAGCGTCGTCGAAGCCGCAGTCCTCTAGCGACCTCGGCTCCTGAAGGTTCACGTTGACGCCGCGGTAAAGCAGCACGTCGCCCTCCCAGGAGAAGGGGATGTTCGCGCCGTCCGCGCCGGCGAAGACAAAGTCGTCGCCGTACTTGGTGTTCATCATCGACACAATGGACTCCGAGGTGGAGATCAGCTCGCGGCCCAGCGCGTAACGCGCCGTACCCGCGGAATCGCTCAGGCCCTCGATGCTGGCAAGCAGACCGTCCAGTCCCGGATTCTCAGCGGTGCCGTCGATGATGGCGCCCATTGCGGAGTAGGCGCTCTCATACTTGCTGATGATGTAATTGTTGTTGTCGATCTGGTCCTCGGTGCGCCAGTAGGAGCGGCGCAGACGCCACGCCTGGCTTGCCGCAGCCGGGTCCTCGGCATAGGTGTTGAACTTACGCTGCGTCTGCACATCGGTAATCGTGTCCTGCAGGCGCTTGGTGTTCTTCATCAGGTTGGAACGGTAGCCGCGAAACAGCCCGTTCGTTGTGATACGAAAAGTTGACATCCTTGTCTCCTCCTCCCGCCGGTTTCAGCCGTCTCACACCGCCATGCCGTTGATGAGCTTCTCCAACATCGAGTCGTAGGTCGTCATCAGGCGGCAGGCCGCGGAGTACGCCTTTTGGTACTGCATCATATTCATCGCCTCGTCGTTGAGGTCCACGCCCATGACCGCGTCACGGTCGGTATAGATCTCGTCGGCGGTGGTGTTGTAGTTACTGAGCATCGTCGTGGTGATGTTCTCGTCCTTCGCGAGCGTGCCGGCGATCACGTCCGTGAGCATCTCCTGGAAGGTGCCCTCAAACCGGGTGCCGGTGCCCTCGTTCTCGAAAACGTGCTTGCTGCACATCATCGTGATGATATGGCGGGTGTTGTCCTGCGCGCGGCTCTTGTTGTCGCTGCCGTCCTCGTTCTTCGCGTCGGGGTCCTTCGTCCGCAGGACGTGCGTGCGCCCGTAGGCCCAGTCGTTCGCGACCGAGATGTTCGCCGCCGTAATGCCGGTCGGGTCGTTCCCGTTGCCGTTGTTGCTGAACAGCGGGCTGCCGCAGAGGGACTTAAACGCCTCATTGGGCACCAGCTTCTTGATATCCGTGGTCACATCGCCGTTCTCATCCAAAAACTCTCCGGCGTTGTTTTGCTTGAAATACTTCTTGAACTCGTCCTTGATGACGTAGTTGCTGTAATCGGCAAGCTGCGCATCCGTCAGCGCCGAGCCGTCCGAGCCCACAAATTTGCCGGCGTCGTTCTTGGCGCAGAGGGTGTTGACGTCGATGTACCCGTCGTCGCCCCCGGCATAGAGGGTATTCGCCTCGTTAATCAGCTTGGCGAAGGTATTTGCCAGATTGTCCAGCGCCTTCTGATAGTACGGAATGCCGCGCTTCGTACCGGCGTCTGCGTCATAGTGCAGCGGATCGAACTCGCTGCTGGTCTCGTCGTTGAGCGCGGCGCGGTTCGCCGTGGTATACTCGCCGGACTCCGTCAGCAGCTCGCGCATCGCCTGCAGGCCGCCGGAGAGCTCCGTATCCTTGAGCTTGGTCAGCATCGCATCCGAGACGTTGACATAGGAGTAATGCTTCTCGACCTCTGTCGGATCGCTGCTTTCGTAATCGTGGTAATGCACGATATAGGTGTTCTCGAAGCCCTCCTTGACCTTTGCCGGACTCCCCTCTGTAAACTCGCTCTGCGAAACGTGGAAATACGGCACCGTGCCCTTGGTATAGCCGAGCTGCGCGTTGAGTTGATCCTCGTAGGCCTGCGCCTGCTCCGCGGAGACAAAGGTCAGCCGCTCGACGTTGCGTCCGAGCTCATTCCACATCGTTTCCTGATCATAGCTCGCGTCGGTATAGTCCTTGGTGTTCTCAAGATACTTGGCCGTGAAGGTCTTCTCCACCTCGTTGGGCTTCGCCGGGTCCGCCTTGCCGCGTGCGTCATAGAGCTCCGAAATCGCGAGGTCGAAGTTCGCGCTGTCGACGAAGCACTTCTCCATCACGTATTCGCCCTTTTCGTCCAGGACGGGGCGGCCGTTCTCGTCGAGCTTGTTGGCGTAGCCCGGCTCCTGCACGATGGACAACTGTGCGCCGTAGATCCCGTCGATCAGCGTGCGGGTCGGGTCCCCGCTGGTGGTGATCTTGAGCTTCTCGACCTCGACGCCGTCGCCCAGGTCCTCCATCTCGTAGATCACATTGATGCCGATCTTCTCGGCAAGCTCGTCGATCAGGACGTTGCGCTCGTCCTTGAGCGTCAGGCCGCTGCCGCCGAAGATCTGCGTCTTGCGGATCGTCTCGTTGAGGTCGCGGATCTTCTCGAGCGTCGTATTGGTCGCCGCCACTTCATCCTTAAACTGCGCCGCCTCATTGGCAGCCAGCTCCTCCAGACGCTTCGCGTAGGTGTTGAACTGGACCGTCAGCGCCTCCGCGGACGAGCGCACGATCGCGTCGATATCGTCCAGGCCGGAATTGTTGTCCTTGCTCAGCTGCTCCAGCTGCTGAATGAAGTCGTTAAAGCGCGCCTCCAGCACGCCCTCTCCGTCCTCGCCCTTCGCCACCTCGTCGAGGATGACGTCGAGCTGCCGCAGGCCGTCGACCTTCTTGTCGGCCTCGCCGACGCAGGTCATCTCGTTGCGGTAGCGGATATCGAGGTACTGGTCGCGCATCTGGTCGACGCCCTTTGCCAGAACGCCGCCGTTTTCGCGGATATCGTACCGGGACTGGTAACGGTCCGCGCCGCCGAAATACATGGACGACTGGTCAAGGTTCTCACGGGTATAGCCCTTTGTGTTGATGTTTGAAATGTTGTTGCCCGTGACGTTGAGCGCGTGCTGCGCGACATAGATGCCCAGACGCGCCATTGTGAACGTACCGAAAGTCGACGTGCTGCCCATGATTCGACACCCCTTTTCTCAAAAACGCAAGGCCGACGCCTTACGCGCGAATATCTGCGATTGCACCGCCCACCGGGCGCTCTGACTCATCGGCCATCATGCGCTCGATCTGGTGCAGATTGCACTCTAATGTGGTGCGCGCCACGTCCGACGCGCTGCGATAGAGCATGTACCGGGAACGAAGCAGCTCGCAGGCTTCCCGAGCCTCCTTCCGGATCTCCTCGGGGCACTGCATCTCGAACCCGGAAAGCGCGACGTTCTTCAGGCCCATTCCAGCCAGCAGCGCATCGCGCTTTTTATCCATCGTCCGCAGGGTCAGGCTGAGTGCCTGCTCCTTTTTCATGCATTCGTCCACGCCCAGAAGATCGTCGTGGCGCACTGCCGCCGCCTTCGCCTTCTCCAGCTCGGTCAGCTGCTCCAGCAACTGTCCGAGCTGATCCATGAACCCAAAATACTCCCGGTATGCTTCGTACATGTCAGACGGCCTCCCCCAGCAGGAGCATCTTTCTTGCGATCTCCCGCGCGTCGACCTGATAAGTCCCGTTTCTCACCTGCTCGCGCAGCGCGGCCACCTGGCCGGACGAGGTCGCCGTGCGGACCTCCTGCGAGAGCTTGCTGCGCAGCTCCATCTCAAAGCTGCCGCGGACGCCGTCCTCTGAGAGCGTCACGCTGTCAAACCGCCGGTTTGACTCATTCCGCTGTAATTTTGCCGCGCCGGACTGAGCCTGATAAGCGCGCGCAGCCGTCTCCGCCGCAGAGACGTTGGCTCCCGAGATTTTCATACCCGAAACGCCTCCTTCTTTTACGTCATAGACTGCCGCTCCGACGACGCCAGTGCGCTCCGGTGCGAAGTCCTTCAACCTTATCATCGGTTTCAAGACAGAAAAATTAATAGCCTGCGGGAAATTATTTCGTTTTCAGGTGGCGCAGCAGCACGTTCGCCACCTCCTGGCAGGACGCCTGCACCATAACGGCGCCGATGTCGTTCGCAACGCCGGGCATGCCGTAGACCACGCAGCTCTCCTTGTCCTGGCCGATCGTATACGCGCCCTTCTGGCGCATTTCCAGAAGCCCCTTGGCGCCGTCTGCGCCCATGCCGGTCATGATAATGCCGACCATCTTGCACTGGACGTTCTGCGCCATGGAGAAAAACAGCGCGTCCACGGAGGGGCGGTGCCCGCTGACCTTTTCGCCCGGCTGGCAGCTGACGCGGTATCCGCCCATGGGTGAGCGCATGACGCGCATCTGCAAATCGGCGGGCGCGACGAGGGCAAGGCCGCGCCTGATCTCATCGCCGTCCTTCGCCTCGCGCACCTCCATCTTGCACAGGCGGTCGAGGCGCTCGGCGTACATCTTGGTAAAGCCCGTGGGCATATGCTGCGTGATTACCATGCCGGGGATATCCTCCGGCAGGCGCTTGAGCACCTCAAGCGTCGCCTCCGTGCCGCCCGTGGAGGCGCCGAGCCCGATGATAAAGCGGTCCGGGACGGCGGCGCCGAGCGGCGGCGGCGCGACGGTGGTCGGCTGCGTGGCGGCGGCGACGCGCTCGGAATAGCGCGGGTCGCGCGGCTGCTGCTGCACGCGGGCGCGCGCGGCAATGTGCACCTTCTGCGTCAGCGTGGCGATAAACGCCTCGTTGCTCTGCGAGGTGTCCGGCTTGCGGACAAAGTCGACCGCGCCGGCGTGCAGCGCGTCAAAAACGCCGAGATTCAGGGACGAGCAGAGCACCACCGGCAGCGGGTGCTCCGGCAGCAGTTGCTTGAGGAAGTCCATGCCCGTCATGCCCGGCATCTGGACGTCGAGCGTCATCACGTCCGGATTGAGGCGGGCGACCTTGTTCTTCGCGTCGATCGCGTTGATGGCGTAACCGGCGATCTCAATCTCAGGGTCCTGGCTCAAGCCCTCCATGATGACCTTGCGCGCAAGGAGCGAATCGTCCACCACCATCACGCGGATCTTTTTGCCCGCCTGTCCGGCTTTTGTAAATTTTGAAACAAGAGCCATGCTTCAACCTCCGGTTTATTGCTTTTGAAAGATCGCAGACGTGATGCGCTTCCACTGCGTGTCGGGAGGCAGGTTCTCGGAAAGGCTGATAATCAGATAGCCTCCGGGCACCGTCGCATCATACATGCGGTTGATGAGCGCCGTCTTTGTGGGCTGGTCAAAATAGATCATCACATTACGGCAGAAGATCACGTCGAACTTGCGCTTGAACTGGATGGGGTCCATCAGGTTGAACTGGCGGAAGATCACGTTCTCCTTGACCTTGGGCGAGATCTCGAACCGTCCGCCCGACGGCTTGAAGTAGTTTCTCTTCCACTGGTCCGGCATGTTGTCGGGAAGCTGGTAGACGCCGCGCTGCGCCTTTTTCAGCACGTCCACGCTCAGGTCCGTCGCCAGCATGCGGGTATCCCACTCGTTCCAGTGCGCGCCGAAGTAATCCATCATATACATCGTCACGTTATAGGGTTCCTCGCCGGAGGAGCACGCCGCGCTCCAGATCGCGAGGACCTTGTCGCTCTGGTGCTTCTTTTCGAGGTCGGGCAGGATGCGCTTGGAAAAGAAGTCGAAGGACTCCGTTTCGCGCTGGAAATACGTGTAATTGGTCGTCAGCTTGCTCAGCAGCTCGTTAATATCGTCCCCGCTGCCCTGGTTGAGCAGGAAGTCAACATACTGCTTGAAATCGTCGAACCCCTTATTCTTGATGACCGTACCGAGTCGGCTCTGGATCAGCTGGCGCTTGGCGTGCAGGTCGATGCCGTAGTTGCTCTGCACGAAGTTGACCATGCGGTTAAAGTCGGCGTCGGATATGGTCAGTTCTCTCAGGTGTGCGTTTTTTTCGCCGCTCATGTGTCCTGGCAGCCCCCTTTCTATAACGTAGCGCTCGCGCCCTCCCCTGTGCAGGGAGGACGCGAAAGGCTCCGGAGGAGGATCGTTCCCCCGGCTTATTTACTCGCTCATGTGGATCAGCGC
>SVKP01000200.1 GCA_015068395.1 Oscillospiraceae bacterium | reverse complement strand
GCTGGAGAGCGCTCAGCTGCCGTCGGGCCTCCGAAACGATATTGAGCTCAGCCTGTTCGAAGGCTGCAAGGCGCTGAAGTCCATCGTGATCCCGGAGACGGTGACGCGCATCTATCGGAACGCCTTTTATGGCTGCACGGCACTGACGGACCCGGTGATACCCGCAAAGGTGACGCGTATCGGCGACTCCGCGTTTTACCGCTGCGAAAATCTGCGGTACATCGCGCTTCCGGCAAGCGTGAAGACGGTCGACGTCTCCGCGTTCTATGACTGCGACCGTCTGACCCGCGTGACGATGCCGGGCGTGACGACGATCGGCGCAAGCGCCTTCGACGGTTGCAGCCAGCTCCAATACGTCACGCTGTCCAAGGCGCTGACCTACATAAATGAGAACGCCTTCCGGTCGTGCGAAAAGCTTGCCAATGTCTACTATACCGGCACGGAGACGAACCGCAAGAACAGTCTGGGTATAGGAAACGGCAACTACTACCTCACCAACGCGGTCTGGCACTACGAGTCCGAGGGGCCCTGGCCCGCCGCCATCGCGAACGTCACCGCCGGAACCGACAAGATCACGGCGGATGTCACCGCGCCGGTGGAGGCCCTGCTGATCGCGGCGTCCTACGACAGCGTCGGCAGGCAGGTCGACGTGATGATCGTCAGCGTTACGGCGGGCGGACAGGCGGACTGCGCCGTCTCTCTGAAAAAGCAGAGCGGCTATACCCGCAGGCTCATGCTCGTGGACGCGTCGACCTATGTGCCGCTGTGCGCGGCGTGGAGCGAAAAGGGCTGAAAGCCCCCCCCGCGCCTTGACAAGGCACGGGCGAGAATGTATACCTGCTTCATGTTGAAGATAGGCGGCTTTGCGGCGCTGCGGGCGCGCAAAACACTTTTTGACGGATGGAAGAGGTCGCGATGTATCAGTTAGTATTAACCGCACAGTGTATCAGCATTGCCGTCGTGTTCGTGGAATGCTGGGTGGTGTTCAAAAGCTGGAAGAGTAAGCTGCACTCCTGGCTCTTCTTCAGCTGCGCCGCGACCCTGATTAACAACGTCGGATACCTGCTGGAGCTTCTCTCGCGCACGGAGGAGTCCTACTTCACCGCGCTGCGGCTGTCCTATCTGGGTAGGGTGTGGATCGCCTACGCGCTGCTCATGTTCGTCACCGATATGGTGCGCTTCCATCTGCCGAAGGTCGTGAAGATCGCGCTCGCCCTGATTAACACGGCAACCTATGTCATCGTTCTCACCACGCGCAGCACCGGGCTCTACTATCAGAACATCCGTTTTTCGCTGGACGGGATGTTCCCGTTGATGCGGCGCGACAACGGCATATGGTACCGCATCTGGGCGTTTATCCTGATCCTCTACATCGTGTACGGAGTCGTGACTCTGTTCCTCGCGTGGTCCACGGAAAAGAAGAACGTCGAGAAGGGCCGGCTGCGCATGGTGACGCTGGCGGTGATGACCGAGAGCGGGTTCTACCTCATCTACATGCTGCACCTCACGCGGGTCTACGACGTGACGATGCTGGGCTTCCCCATCGCCGCGGTGTTCATGTTCCTCGCCATCTTCCGCTATAACCTGCTGGACACGGAGACCGTCGCCCGGCAGTATGTCGTCGACCAGCTCTCCGAGGCGATCATCGCCGTGGACAAGCAGGGCGAGGTCAGCTATTACAACAAGCCCGCGAGGGAGCTGCTGCCGCAGCTGGGGAACGACGCCGCGGCGGCGGTGAAGAAGCTGCGCGAGATCGTGGACAGCGGCAAGGCGCTGATGCTGGGCGATCGCATCTACACCCCCGCCTCGAACGCGCTCACGCAGGACGGCGCGGAGATCGGCACGCTCTTCTCCCTCTCGGACGACACGGAGTACTATCACTATCTCGACGAGCTGAAGGAGCAGCGCCGCATCGCCGACGAGGCGAACAAGGCGAAGTCCTCCTTTCTCGCCAACATGTCCCACGAGATCCGCACGCCCATCAACGCCATTCTGGGCATGGACGAAATGATCCTGCGCGAGAGCGGCGAGCAGGAAATCCTCGACTACGCAGCGGACATCGAGTCCGCGGGCAAGACGCTGCTGTCCATCATCAACGACATTCTCGACCTCTCGAAAATCGAGGAGGGAAAAATGGAGATTTTGCCCGCGCGGTATGACCTCAGCTCGCTGGTCAACGACCTTGTCAACATGACGCGCCCGCGCACGGAAAAGAAGGGGCTGCGCTTCGACGTGCACGTGGACGAAAGCATTCCGCACCTTCTGGTGGGCGACGAAATACGCCTGCGCCAGTGCGCGCTGAACATCCTCACCAACGCAGCAAAGTACACCGAAAAGGGCAGCGTGACGCTGAACGTCGGCTATGAAAAGGTGGACGAGGATAAGATCGCGCTGACCATATCCGTCACGGACACGGGCATCGGCATGAAGCAGGAGGACATGGACCGCCTGTTCGCGCCCTTCGCCCGCATTGAGGAAAAACGCAACCGCAACATCGAGGGCACGGGACTCGGCATGAGCATCACCAAGCAGCTGCTTTCGATGATGGGCAGCAGTCTCGAGGTGCAAAGCGTCTACGGCGAGGGTTCGACCTTCGCCTTTACGGTGGAGCAGCCGGTGGCGAAGTGGGAGGCGATCGGCAGCTTCGTCGGACGCGTCGGCGCGCTCGCGCAGCGCAAGGTATACCGCGAGCTGTTCCACGCCCCGGACGCGCGCATCCTCGCGGTGGACGACACGCCGGTCAACCTGAGCGTGATCCGCGGCCTTCTCAAGCGGACACAAATTCAGCTCGACACCGCGGAGTCCGGCGCGGAGGCGCTTGAAAAGGCGGAGAATACCGCCTACGACGTCATCTTCATCGACCACATGATGCCGGAGATGGACGGCGTGGAGACCCTGCAAGCCCTGCGGAGGCTGCCGCGTGCAAAGGACGTCCCCTGCGTCGCGCTGACCGCGAACGCGATCTCCGGCGCGCGGGAGACGTATTTGGAGCTGGGCTTTTCGGACTATCTCTCCAAGCCCGTGGAGGGCTACAAGCTGGAAAAGCTGCTGCTCGACTATCTCCCTCCGGAGAAGGTGCAAAGGCTTTCGGAGGCGGACGACGCCGAGCCGGACGACGCACCCGCGCCGGAGGCGGCGCTGCCGGACTGGCTGCGCGGCGTCGACGCGCTGGACACGGAACGCGGCGTGAGCCACTGCGGCACCGCGGAGTCCTATCTGGAGACGCTGACGGTCTTCGCGAAGAACGCTCCCGCCGCCGCGGATGAGATCGAGGCGTACTGGCGCGCGGGCGACGCGCAGAACACGACCGTCAAGGTGCACGCGCTCAAGAGCATGTCCCGCGCCGTCGGTGCGGAGGAGCTGGGCGCGCTTGCGGAGAAGCTGGAGCTCGTCGGCAAGGCGGGCGACACGCAGGCGCTTTTTGAGGGCGTTCCCGGTCTTCTGGAGCGCTTCCGCGCGCTGAGCGGCGCGCTCGAAGCTCTGTGCGGACCGGAGGAGCCCGTGGACGACGCGTCGCTGCCGCTCATATCGGACGCGGAGCTGCGGGAGGCCTACGATTCCGTGCGTGAGCTCTCGGTGAATCTGGATTCGGACAGCGCGAAGTATGTGCTCGACTATCTCGCGGGCTATCGCATCCCCGCGCAGGAGCATGAGCGCGTGGAGGGTCTGCGGCGCGCGCTGTCGACGTTCGACTGGGAGAAGATCAACGAGCTGCTGACGCAGGAGGAGAGGGGGCGCGGCCATGCTGCAAAAGACCTTTGAGATCGTGTCGCGCGAGGAGGCCGTCCGGGTGGCAGAGACCCTGCGCGCTATCCCGGAGGCGGCGCAGGCGGGACAGGCGCTGCTGCAGGCGTTTGTGTTCCGCTTTTCCCACGAGGAAGCGATGGAGCTCCTACAGCCGATCCGCGAGGCGTTCCCGGAGCTGATCGTCACCGGCATGTCGATCTATGCAGCGAAGCCGCCCACGGTTAACTTCGACAACTTCACCTTTGACGAGCAGCCGACGCTGCGCCTGGGCTTCTTCTTTTTCGAGCGCGCGCAGGTGCGCGCGATCTGCCGCGAGCTGGACGAGGGGGACCCGGACGGCGCGGTCGACGCGCTGCGCGGCGAGCTCGCCGCCACGCCGCAGCTCAAGGGCGTGCGCGTGGCGCTCTCCGGCTTTTCCCTGCACATATCCGCAATGCTTGAGCGGCTGACCGCCGGGTTTGAGGACGTCCCCTTTTTCGGCACGATGGCGGATGTATACTATGTTGCCGACCGGAACTCGGAGCCCTTCATTTTCGATGCGCGGCGGAAATATCTCCGCGGCGCGCTCCTCCTGCTCTTCACGGGCGAGGACCTGCATGTGGATGTGCAGTACATTTTCGGCTGGAAGCCGATTGGTAAGCCGATGTCCATCACTCCGTCTCCGCGCGCGATCACGGAGGGCGACACGGCGGTCGCCGCGCTGGACGGCGTCGCGCCGGAGAAAATCTACCGCAAATATCTGGGCATCCGCTTTGACGAGTATCTGACCTACAACTGCTGCGAGTTTCCGCTCATCGTCGAGCGAAACGGACTGATGCTCGGCAGAACGCCCTTTGCCTTCAACGAATCGGGCGACATTATCTTCATCGGCTCCATCCGGCCGGAGGAGACCGTGCGCTTTTCCTATACGGTGCGAGACGAGCTGCTTGCCAACACCGAGCGGCGCAGCCGCGAGATGGCGGACTTTTGTCCGCAGGCGGTCGAGCTGTTCGCCTGCGGCAACCGCTCGTTCATGCTGCGCGATGACGCGGTGCTGGAGCTGGAGTGCTTCCGCCGCTTCGCGCCGGATACGCTGCATTGCAGCGCCGCGGGTGAGATCTATTATTACCATGGACGCGGCGGCTTCCTCAACAGCGCGCTCGTCGCCATCGGGATGCGCGAGGGTTCGCCGCGGGAACTCAGGATGAACGAAATGGGCTGCGAGCTGATCCACCTGCGCGACAAGGGCATGATCCCGCTGTCCGAGCGCATTTTGATGTTTTTGCAGGCGATGAGCGGCGATCTGCTTCTCTTCGCGCAGGACGCGCAGCGCGCGAACAGGGCGAAGTCGGCGTTTCTCGCCAACATGTCGCATGAGATACGCTCGCCCATCAACGCCATTCTCGGCATGGACGAGATGATCCTGCGCGAGAGCGGCGAGCGCGAGGTCCTGGATTACGCGGAGGACATCGAGTCCGCGGGCAAGACGCTGCTGTCCATCATCAACGACATTCTCGACCTCTCGAAGATCGAGGAGGGCAAGATGGAGATCCTGCCCGTCCAGTACGATCTAAGCTCGCTGGTCAACGACCTTGTGAACATGACGCGTCGGCGCGCGGAGGACAAGGGGCTGCGGTTCGTCGTGCAGGTGGACGAGAACACACCGCATCTGCTCGTCGGCGACGAGATACGCATCCGCCAGTGCGCGCTGAACATCCTGACCAACGCCGCGAAATACACCGAGCGGGGTACGGTGACGCTTCAGATCGGCTATGAAAAGCTGAATGACGAGAAGATCATGCTGAAGCTGTCCGTCTCGGACACGGGCATCGGCATGAAGCAGGAGGACATGGACCGCCTGTTCGCCCCCTTTGCCCGCATTGAGGAAAAGCGCAACCGCAACATCGAGGGCACGGGCCTCGGTATGAGCATTACCAAGCAGCTGCTTTTGATGATGGGCAGCAGCCTCGAGGTGCAGAGCGTCTACGGCGAGGGCTCGACCTTCGCCTTTGCGGTGGAGCAGCCCGTCGCAAAGTGGGAGCCGATCGGCGCCTTTGCCGGGCGCTACAGCGCGGGTGCGCAGCGCAAGGCGTACCGCGAGCTGTTCCACGCCCCGGACGCGCGCATCCTTGTGGTGGACGACACGCCAGTCAACCTGAGCGTGATCCGCGGCCTTCTCAAGCGGACGCGCATGCAGATCGACACCGCGGAGTCCGGCGCGGAAGCGCTTCGAAAGGCGGAGGACACCGCCTACGACGTCATTTTCATCGACCATATGATGCCGGAGATGGACGGCGTGGAGACGCTGCATAGGTTGCGCGCCCTGCCCGGCGCGAAAACCGTCCCCTGCGTCGCGCTGACCGCGAACGCGATCTCCGGCGCGCGGGAGATGTATCTGGAGCTTGGCTTCTCGGACTACCTCTCCAAGCCCGTGGACGGCGAAAAGCTGGAAAAGCTGCTGCTGAAATACCTGCCGCCGGAGAAGATGCACGACCCGGCAAGCTGCGGCGCCCCCGCCCCGGCGGAGGACAAATCGGCGCGGGTCCTCATCGTGGACGACGACGTGCAGGTCTGCCATCTCGCGCAGAAAATACTCGGCAAGAGCTGCCGCGTGGAGGCTTGCCAGAACGGTGCGGACGCGCCCGCGGCGGCGGAGCGGCTGCGCCCCGACCTGATCCTGCTGGATATCAACCTCGGCGGCATGACCGGCTTCGACGTGCTGCGTGAGCTGCGCTCGTCCTCCGTGACCGGGAGCATCCCCGTCATGTTCCTCACGGGCGAACGGGACGAGGAGACGGAGATCGAATGCTTCCGAAGCGGCGCGGCGGATTTTGTGCGCAAGCCCTTCGTGCCGGAGGTGCTGCTGCAAAGGACCCGGCGCATTATCACGCTCGATCGGCTCCAGCGCGACCTTCAGAGCGAGGTGCGCCGCCAGACGCTGCGCGCCGGGCGGCTGACACGGGAGATGATGCTTGCGCTCTCCAAGACCGTCGACGCCAAGGACCACTATACCAACGGCCACTCCGAGCGCGTCGCCGCGTATTCCGCGGAGATCGCACGGCGCATGGGAAAAAACCCGCGCGAGCAGGAGCAAATATACGAAATGGGCCTCATGCACGACATCGGCAAGATCGGCGTGCCGGAGGAGATCATCAACAAGACCACGCGCCTGACGGACGAGGAATTTGAAAAGATCAAGCGCCACACCGTGGTGGGCAGCGAGATCCTGAGCCTTATCACGGAGATGCCGGAGCTCTCCGTCGGCGCGCGCTCACACCACGAGAAATACAACGGCGCTGGCTATCCCGACGGACTCGCGGGCACGGACATCCCGGAGGCGGCGCGTATCATCTGCCTCGCGGACTGCTACGACGCCATGACCTCCACGCGCACCTACTCCGCGCCGCGCACGCAGGCAAAGGTCCGCGCGGAGATCGCGCGCTGCGCGGGCACGCAGTTCGACCCGGAGATCGCGCGGGTCCTGCTCGCCATGATCGACGAGGACAAGGACTATGTGATGACCGAGCGGACGGCGGACATCCACGTCTGGCGCGGCAGCGACAAGCTCTGGCAGCTCGCCGCGGGCGCGTGCGCACCGGGGAACGGCGCGGCGCCGGAGGAGCCGGAGGAAGCTGCGGACGCGGAGCTGCCGGAGTGGCTGCGCGCCGTCAAGGGACTGGACACAGAGCGGGGCATTCTGCACTGCGGCACCGTAGAGACCTACCTCGAGACGCTGACGATCTACGCGAAGAACGCCCCCGGCGGCGCGGATGAGATCGAGGGCTTCTGGCGCGCGGGCGACGTGGCGAACACGACCGTCAAGGTGCACGCGCTCAAGAGCATGTCCCGCGCCATCGGCGAGGAGGGGCTGGGCGCGCTGGCGGAAAAGCTGGAATTTGCCGGCAAGGCGGGCGACACGCAGACGCTCACCGCGGAGCTGCCCGAACTGCTCAAGCGCTTCCGCGCGCTGGGCGCCGCGCTTGCGCCGCTGTGCGGGGACGACGTGGAGCGCGTGGACGACGCGTCGCTCCCGCTGATCTCGGACGCGGAGCTGCAAGAGGCGTACGACGGCATGCGCGAGCTCGCGGCAAATCTGGACTCGGACAGCGCAAAGTACGTGCTGGACTATCTGGCGGGCTATCGCATCCCGGAGGGCGAGCGGGCGCGCGTGGATGGGCTGCGCCGCGCGCTTGCCGCATTTGACTGGGAAAAGGTCAACGAATTGCTGAAACAGGAGGAAAAATGACATGGCTGGAAAGGTTTTGCTCATCAACCACGGCTCGGCGCTGATGACGAACACGCTGATTGCGAGCCTCAAGGGCTCGGAGATCGACACCGTGCGCGTGGAGCCGGAAATCGAGAAGATCGAGCCGGAGAAGGACGGCGCGGACGTCTTTCTGCTCTTCGCCGGCGATTTCGTCTACGACGCGCCGGAGCTGCTGGTCTATCTCAAGGACCTGTGCTTCAGCGAGGAAAAGCCGCTGTGCGTCGTGGGCTATGAAAAGGAGCTCTCCGAGATCGAGGAGATCATCCCCAAGAGCATGATCGGGCATGAGTTCCCGCGCCCCGTGGACGTCAAGAGCCTCTCCGCGGCGCTGCACACGATGATCCGCGCGGGCGAGGCGCGTAAGCAGGACAAGCACATCCTGCTGGTGGACGACGACGTGATGTTCCTCCAGACCATGCAGGGCTGGCTCAGCGCCCGCTACCGCGTCACTGCCACGCGCTCGGGGATGCAGGCGATCACCTACATTGCCGCGCACACGCCCGACCTCATCCTGCTCGACCACGACATGCCCATCACATCGGGCCCGCAGGTGCTGGAAATGATCCGCAGCGAGCCGAACTCCGCGAAGATCCCGGTGATTTTCCTCACCGGCCGAAACGACCGCGCCAGCGTCGAGCGCGTCATGCAGCTCAAGCCGGACGGCTATCTGCTCAAGTCCATGGGCAAGGATCAGATCCTCTCCTCCATCGACCGATTCTTCGACACGCAGAAGTGGGAGAACCTCTACTCCTGACGAAAAAGCATAAAGAATCGCCACGTCCGTGCCGCTGCACCGATGTGGCGATTCTTTTTATGTATCTATCGCTCGACCTCCGCCCACGCCTCGTCGAAGCTTGCGATGCGGCGGGCTCCGTCATAGCCGGAATACAGCGCCATCGTTACGCGCTCCGGCGTCTCCTCCGCAACGCGGAAGCCGTACTCCGCCATGCGGTGCAGGCCGAGCGCGTTTTCGCGCGGCAGGACGGCGCGCAGCGTGTCGCAGCCCTGCGCGCGGGCATGGGACACTGCCTGTCCGACAAGGCGGATTCCCAGGTTTCGCCCCTGCGCGGAGGCGTCCAGCCGCAGCTCCGTCAAGTCCGCGACGCCATCCACGCCCGGCGCGACGGCGACCGTGCCGACGCGTTCGTCCTCACACAGAACATGAAAGCGCCCCGCGGCGGCAGCGTCCGGCTCGAACCAGACGCCCGGCTCCACGCCGTCCCTCGCCTTTGTCCACGCCTGACGGCGCAGCGTCGTCAGCTCCTCGGGAAGGTGCGAGGCGTCGTCCCGCCAGAGGACGCGGATGCCGGTTTCGTCCGAGACCAGCTTCGTCACCGCCGTGTTCTCCGCGTGCGGCGTCTTGTCGATCTCCGCGAGGGAAAGGCCTTGCAGCGTGCCCACCAGCGTCCGCAGCGCCATGCCGTGCGTGAACACGGCGACGGTCTCGTTCGGGTGCGCGGCGGCAATTGTCTTCACCGCGCGCAGCATGCGGTCCCGGACGTCCGCCATCCGCTCGCCGCCCTCGACCTCCCACGCGCCGATATTAACGTTGAAGGCGACAAGGCGCTCCCGGTCGAAGCGCGCCAGCCATGCCCACGTGCGATCCTCCCACACGCCGACGCCCACCTCGCGCAGCTCCGGCGTCGTGCGGATGGGCAGGCCGTGGACGCGCGCGATCGCCAGCGCGGTGGTCTGGGTGCGTACCAAATCGCTGGAATACACCGCGTCGATATGCTCCTGCTCAAAGCGCTTCGCCAGCGCGGCGATCTGACGGTAGCCGCGCGCGGTAATCGCGCTGTTATAGTGGCCGTGCGCGCGGCGGTAGAGGTTCCCCTCCGCCTCGGCGTGGCGGATCAGATACACGGTGGTCACAGGCAATTCCCCCCAAAAAGCTTTTTTCTTTATTATAGAGGACGCGGCTTATTTTGGCAATCGCCGCGAAGCATTTTTTAAAGCGAAAGCGGGCATACTCCGACCGTGGACAAAGGAGTGTGATCGAATATGAGTACGACCTCGTTCTTTCGCGGGGTTGGCGTCGGCATGGTTGCCGGCGCGGCGGTCGGTGCGATGGTCATGTCCAGCCGCAGCGCCATGAAAACCGGCGTGGGCCGCGCCATGAAGCGGATGGGTAACGCCATGGACGCCGCCTGGTATGACGTACAGCACGCGATGCGATGAAGAAGCCGAAAACCGGGGCGGTCCGTGGAAGGGCTGTCCCGGTTTTCGGCGCATGCGGCATGTGCCACATCAATTCCAAACCAGCTTGGGCGTGCGCTTGTTCAGTATATCAGGTCCAAAAAGGCAAGGCTCGGATGTACTGTGTTGTTTCGGCATCTGTCTTATGATTTGTGCAGCGGTCTGTTGCGCAAATCAAACGCTTTGCTCACTTCCTTCCGCCGGTACCTCATGCTCCATATACCGCTCCTCCGTCTCCTGCTCCGCACGGATCAGGAGGCGCTTCGCCTCCCAGACATTTCCCGCCTCCAACAACTCAATGGCGTCCGCCGTTGCGGCAAACAGCTTGAAATACAGATCTCGAAACAGCTCCATGTCATCACCTCAGCTCAGTTTTACTATCATATGTTAGTAATATCAATCGGAACATTTGATAGTAGATATACTTTTCTCGGTGATGGTATGAGTTATCGTCTAAGGCTCCGCGACATGCGAGAGGACGCCGATCTTTCGCAGACACAGGTTGCAGAACAGCTCGGCATTGACCAGCGGACGTACAGTAACTATGAGACCGAAAAACGTAGTATGCCGATCAAGCATTATCGAAAGCTCGCTTTGCTCTATCAGACGAGCGTCGACTATTTGGTCGGCCTGACGGACAAGCCGCGCCCTTATCCGCGAAAAAAATAGCCCGCGGAAGCGGAATATTTCGGCATTGGAAGAAAGCGCCGGATGGACTTGCACATCGTTGCAAGCGCCCATCCGGCGCTTTTCCAATCCTTCCCTTGGATAATTCCGCGTGGATTTCAAAAACTACCCTTGACAATGATACCAGCAAAGGAGTTTTACCGATATGAAAGCAACCGGAATCGTGCGGCGCATCGACGACCTCGGGCGCGTTGTGATACCGAAGGAGATACGTCGCACCATGAGAATCCGCGAGGGCGATCCACTGGAAATTTTTACCAGCAAGGACGGGGAGGTCATCTTTAAGAAGTACTCCCTGCTCGGCGGGGTGGACGAGTTCGCCGCGCAGCTTTGCGAAACGCTGAGCAAGACCACCGGCGCGACCGTCGCCGTCACCGACCGGGACAGCGTTATCGCCGCCGCGGGCGGGGCGAGACGCGACCTCATCGGGAAGCACATTTCGCCGCAGCTTGAACAGATCATGGAGGACCGCGGCATCTTCCGCGCAAGCGGCGACGAGCGCAGCGTGTTCGTCACCGAATCGCTCGACCGCTACTGCGCCTCCATCGCCGCGCCAATCATCTCCGAGGGTGACGCGCTGGGGCTGGTGCTGTTTGTCTCAAACGAGGGCGACCCACCCGCAGGCGAGACCGAGTACAAGCTGGCGCAGACCATCGCGGGCTTTCTCGGGCGGCACATGGAGAGCTGAAATTCTACGACGAAAACAGGAGAAAACCGACGGTATTGGTGGCAAAATTCGCGAACATGTGCACCAGCCACGAAAGATAGATGTTTCCGCCGCCGCCCTCGTCGAAGCGGTCAAAGATCAGCCCGCCGACGAACAGTCCGGCAAGCGCCAGCAGGAGCAGCACGGGCGAGAACCAGCCCAGCATCATCGCAAGGTGATAGAGCGCGAAGGCAAGCGCGCTGAACGCATAGGCAAAGCGGCGGCCGGAAACCGCTTTCAGAGTGAGAAAGGCAAAGCCGCGGAAGAAGAACTCCTCCAACAGCGAGTTGACAAACGAGATGTACAGCGCCGCCCAGAGGAAATTCTCGCGCCGCACGCCCGTCTGCGCGGTCAGGCTGCCGGTGAGCGCCGAGAAATCGAACGCCCGCCGCAGGAGGAAAAACGCCGCGAGGATCACCGCATACACGAAGACGCCCGCGCCGAGCGCGGCGAGGACGCCCTTCCGCTCCGCGCGGAACAGCGCGCGCAGGTCGCAGTCCCGGTCAAGCCGCGCGTACGCGAGCGGCAGGGCGAGAAACAGCGCCAGCTTGACCAGGGACTTGACGACATAGCCGGGTTGCAGCACGGCGTCGACGACGCCCATGCAGAGGCACGCCGCGCACACCATGCCGACGATCCAGAGCCGTTTTGTTCGCACCGTTCCCCCTCCTTTTTCAAAGAAGCGCCGTCCGAAAACGGACGACGCTTCTATTATTGCGATTATCTCTTTCCGCCGAAGCTTCCGCCGCGTCCGCCGCCGAAGCCGCCGCCCCTGCCGCTGCTCCTGCTGCCGCCGAAGCTGCCGCTGCGGCTCGCTCCGCTGCTTCTGCTGCTGCCGCTGCTGCGGGTCACGCTTCTGCTGCTGCCGCCGAAGCCGCCGCCGCGCCCGCCGCCAAAGCTACCCGAGGATGGCCTTGTGCTGCTGCCCGAGGATGGCCTTACGCCACCGCCCGAGCTGGGGCGCGTGTGGCTGCCGCCGGAGGCGGGACGCGTCCCACCGCCGGAATAGCCGCCGGAATAGCCGCCGGAGGGGCGGATGTTGTCATGCCGCGGCGCCGCGGGGCGCGGACGCGCGGAGGAGGGGCGGTACATGCTCCGTCCCCAGAAAACGGGGTGGTAATACACGGTCGGGGCGCCCATCCCGGAGGACGACTGACGCCTGCGGTATCGGTTGTAGCGCAGCCGGTCGAGGATGATCCACAGGACAAAGACAAACAGAAGCACCAGCAGGAACTTTTTGAGCACGCTGCCCGCGCCCTCGCTCCTGCCGGAGGCGTATTTGCTGACCGCGACGTGCAGCTGGTTCACCAGCTCCACGACCGCGCCGTCAAAATCGCCCTTGCGTGCGCTTGTCAGCATGCAGCCGTCCACAAAGCTCGCGCTCTGGGCGTCCAGCACGTCATAAAAATCCCCGGACGCCACGAGCGTATAATCCCGGCTGTCCGCCGCAATGAGCAGGATCGCGTCGTTCTCGCCGAGGCGCAGGTCGTCCGCCCATTCATAGGCGGCGTCCTCAAGGTCCGCGGCGCTGTCCACCGTCACGACGGCGAGGATAAAGCCCGTCATCTTGTCCCAATTGGCGTCGTAGAGCGCGACTGCCTTCTCCGTCTTGGCGGAGAGCACGCCCGCCCCGTCGACGATATAGGGCGTGAAGGCGCCTGTCGAGAGCGACTGGTCAATCGCCGCGCCGCCGGCAAGAACCTCTATGGCGGGTTTTTTGTACTGGCCCCACACGACCGCCACCGCGATCATCAGCAGCATCACCACGATCGCGACGCCGCGTTTCTGGAAAAACTTCATGGCTGCTTCCTTTCCGCATGCGGGGAGCGCGCCGGTTTACTTCGAGCGCAGCTCCATCAGCTTCTGCTTCAGCTCGCCCTCGATGCGGCCCAGCTCCAGCTCCGCCTCCTTGCGCTTCTGCGCGCCGTCGCGCTGGATCTGGATGACCTCGTCGAGCGTGGAGATCAGCTGCTCGTTGGTGTGCTGGAGCGTCTCGATGTCGATGATGCTGCGCTCCGCCTCCTTCGCCGTGGCGATGGTGCCCATCTTGAGCATATCGGCGTTCTTCTTGAGCAGGTCGTTGGTCGCCTCCGTGACCGCGTTCTGCGCCGCGGTCGCCTGACGGGAGTGCTCCATGCCCAGCGCCAGCACCATCTGGCTCTTCCACAGCGGGATCGTGTTCACCAGCGAGGACTGGATCTTCTCGACCATGAGCGTGTCGTTATTTTGCAGCATACGGGTCTGCGGGCCCATTTGCAGGGAGACCATGCGCGTGAGCTCCAGGTCGTGGAGCTTCTTCTCGAAGCGGTTGCACAGGGACACCATGTCGTTATACTTCTGCGCGTCCTCGGCAAGGCCGCTCTGCTCTGCCTTCTTGCGCAGGTCCTCCAACTCGCCGGTGCGCATCTCCTCGAGGCGCTTCTTGCCGGCGATGATGTACATGGTCAGTTCCTTGTAATACTTGAGGTTCAGCTCGTACATCTGGTCGAACATCGCGATGTCCTTGAGCAGGACGACCTGATGGTTCTCCAGCTCCTTGGTGATGCGGTCGACGCTCGCCTCCGCCTTGCTGTACTGCTCCTTCATGAGCATGAGCTTGTCCTTCTGCTTCTG
>SVKP01000199.1 GCA_015068395.1 Oscillospiraceae bacterium | reverse complement strand
TCGACCGAGGTGCCGCTCGTGGCGCTCAACGTCTCCCGCGGCGGCCCCGGCGTCGGCGGCATCCAGCCGGGGCAGGCGGATTACACGCAGGTCACGCGCGGCGGCTACAACGGCGATGCGAAGATCCCTGTCTTCGCTCCCGCCGGTATCCAGGAGTGCGTCGACCTCATTTACGAGTGCTTCGACATTGCGGAGGAATACCGCAACCCCGTCATGATCCTTGCGGACGCGATGATGGGCCAGATGATGGAGCCCGTGGTGTTGCCGCCGAAAAAAGAGATCACGCCGGTTGCGGACATTTCGAAGGTCAAGCCCTGGGCGATCACCGGAACGGGACAGCATGAGGGCAGAAACGTGATCTACTCACTGCGCATGCAGCCGGACGTGCTGGAAAAGCATGTGGAGCACCTGTTTGAAAAGTACGCGCGCGCAGAGCGCGAGCTGGTGCGCTACAGCAGCTCGGGCTTGGCGGACACAGAGGTCGTGCTGGTCGCCTTCGGCACCATGTCGCGCCTGTGCGCCGAAGCGGTGGAGCTTCTTGACGAGCGGGGCGTCAGGGCGGGGCTGATCCGTCCCATCAGCCTCTGGCCGTTTCCCGACAGGGCGTTTGACGAGATCGGGCCTAAGACAAAGCTCGTGATCTCAGCGGAGCTTTCCATGGGCCAGATGATCGCCGACGTCAGGACGGCGGTTCACGGGCGCTGGAACGTCGGACTCATTCACCGCACCGGCGGAATGGTGCCGTCGAGCATCGAGATCGCGGACAGAGCTGAGGCCATGCTGAAGGAGGTGAGGGCATGAAAACTGTATTTAAGCCCACCGAGGGCATGCTGAACGTCGATACGAGCTACTGCCCGGGCTGCTCTCACGGCATTGCCCATCGCTTGATTATGGAGAGCCTGGAGGAGCGCGGCGACCTGGGGCGCACCATCGGCGTCGTCCCCATCGGCTGCGCCATCAACGCGCACCACTTCATGAACATCGACATGTGCGAGTCCACGCATGGTCGCGCGCCCGCCATCGCGTCGGGCATCCGCCGCGTCCACCCCGACAAGGTCGTGTTCACCTATCAGGGCGACGGCGACCTTGCCTCCATCGGCGCGGGCGAGATCGTCCACGCGGCGCACCGCGGCGAAAAGTTTACGACGTTTTTTATCAACAACGCCATTTACGGCATGACCGGCGGCCAGATGGCGCCGACCACGCTCATCGGCCAGAAGGCGACCACCGCCGTAAACGGACGCACCGTCGAGCAGGCGGGCATGCCGCTGCGGATGTGCGAGCTTCTTGCCACCATCGACTGCGCGGTATTTGTCGAGCGCGTGATGCTCAACAATCCTGCGAACGTCCGCAGGGCGAAAAAAGCAATCCAGACCGCGCTGGATATCCAGGCGGCGGGCCTGGGCTTTACCTTCGTCGAGTTTCTCTCCGCCTGTCCCACCAACTGGGGCCTTGCGCCCGCGGATGCGCTCAAATGGGTGGAAACGGATATGGCGGCGTATTATCCCGTGAAGAATTTCAAACGGCCGGAAGGCTTTTGAGGGAGTGAGGCTGTATGCTCAAAAAGATGTTTTTTGCCGGCAGCGGCGGACAGGGCGCGCTCGCCATCGGCCAGCTCATTGCGAAGGCGGCGATGGAGGAGGGCAGCGAGGTCACCTACCTTCCCTCTTACGGTCCCGAGATGCGCGGCGGCACCGCTAATTGCACGGTCGTCGTCTCGGATAAGCCCATCAGCTGCCCGCTCATCAACGAATGCGACGTGCTGGTCGTGATGAACCTCCCCAGCCTCATCCGCTTCGAGCCGATGGTCAAGCCCGGCGGGCTGCTGTTCGTCAACAGCTCGCTCGTCCCGGAAAAACCGAAGCGCTCCGACATCAGGACGGTCGAGGTGCCCGCCAACGACGAGGCGCAGAAGCTCGGCATCGACCGCGCCGCGAACATGGTCATGCTCGGCGCGATCCTGAAGGAGACGGGCGTCGTAAGGTTCGAGACGGTTTACCGCGAGCTGGAGCACATGTTCACCGGCCGCAAGGAAAAGTACCTTGCGCCGAACCGCAGGGCCGTCGATCTGTACCTGTCCTGACAAGCCCGAAGGAAAAATACGTTTTTAAAGAGGTGCTATTATGCTGAATATCCGCGTTGAAAAGACCACTGCCCCCAAGGCGAAGCCCGACATGTCGAAGGTCACCTTCGGCACGACGTTCACCGATCATATGTTCCTGATGGACTACAGCTCGAAGGAGGGCTGGCACGACGCGCGCATTGTGCCCTACGGCCCGCTGCCGATCGACCCCAGCGCGGCGATCCTGCACTACGCAATGGATGTGTTCGAGGGATTAAAGGCGTACCGCACGGCGGAGAACAGGATTCAGCTTTTTCGCCCCGACTGCAACATTGAGCGCATGAACAACTCCGCCGACCGGCTGAGCCTGCCGCGCGTCGACCCGGACGATATGCTGGAGGCCATTCGGAAGCTGGTGGCGCTGGACCGGGACTGGGTCCCCTCCGGCGAGGGCGAGTCGCTTTACATCCGGCCGTTCCTGATGTCCGTGGAGCCGGATCTTTCGCTGCATTGCACGGATCACTGCCTGTTTTGCATCATCCTCTCGCCGGTGGGCTGCTACTACAAGACCGGCCTTGCGCCGGTGAGCATCGCGATCGAGTCCGAGGACGCGCGCACTGTGCGCGGCGGCACGGGCTTTGCCAAGTGCGGCGGGAACTACGCCGCGGCGCAGCGCGCCGGAGCGCGTGCCGAGCAGCAGGGCATCTCTCAGGTGCTGTGGCTCGACGGCGCGACGAAACGCTACATCGAGGAAGTGGGCAGCATGAACGTCATGTTCAAGATCAACGGCGAGATCGTGACGCCGACGCTTGAGACCGGCACGGTGCTGCCGGGCGTGACCCGCCGCTCCATCGTCCAGATGCTCCGCGACGAGGGGCAGAAGGTCTCCGAGCGCCTGTTCCCGGTCGATGAATTCGTCGCGGCGGTCGAGGCGAACGCCGTCGAGGAGGCGTGGGGCTGCGGCACGGCGGCGGTCGTCTCGCCCATCGGCAAGCTCATTTACCAAGGCAAGGAGTACGTCATTGGAGACGGCAGCATCGGGCCGCTGACAAAAAAGCTCTACGATGAGCTGACCGGCATTCAGTGGGGCAAGCGCCCCGATCCGCACGGCTGGATCGTGCCGGTGGTCTGAGGCGTGGGGTATTGAATGGTATAAGCGAGCTCAGACGACTGCCCGGACATCATATATAAGCTCAAAGTTCGGCTTGGCGCCGGACCTGATATACACGGCTGCGGTCGTAAAGTGCTTGGACCCGGAAAACTTACCGATACGGGGAAGGTAGACATTCTGCCCCTCTCGAATGAGTCCCTGTTCCTTCGGAACATAGCCATATTCGCGCATCACGTATCGAACGAGCCAACCAATGTTCCGGCGGTTTGTGGCATTTTTTGCCCCATTTCCGAGAGGAAAGTCTGAGTTTTCAAATTTCTCTTCTAACTCCTTCACAACTCCGGACAGCGCTGGCTGCCCAAGCTCGGTCATGTGGATCATTGCCGCAACGGATTTCGGAGATGCCAGAAACTCAACGATCTTGCGAAGCGTACCATTCGGCGTCTCTGCGATCTGAGTCTGTGCCATAATGCCGTCAACAATAGTGGTCATGTAATCTTCCATCTTATTCCATTCCCTTCAAAAACTATTAGCTAAAAAATAGCCTATAGTCGGAGCGTAACACGATTTTTTTCGTTTGTCAAGCTATTGCATAAAAAACATATAAAAGAATTTTCCGATTCTTTGTTCATACTAATATGCGACTAAAAGTGGCAGAGCCTTGCGAGCAGATTTTTCGTCAGGCAAGGCGAAGGACGCAGGCGGGCTGACGCCCGCCGAGGACGACAACGCAGCATGGCGGAAATTATGCCGCAAGGAATGTCTTGTTTTAGTTGTATATTAGTATCAAGCAAAAAAGCTGCCTTCTCCGCGCATGGCGGAAAAGGCGGCTTTTTCTTCCTGTGTTATTCTTCCTTACGGATCGCCGTACGGGGCAGCCGTCGATTGCCGCATCCGCATCGGCCTTATTTGCGGCGGTAGGATTGGTTCACTCCTTCATCAGCTTGTCGAGCAGCGCGATCAGGGTGTCCTTTTCCTCCTCGCTCAGGGCCGCGCAGAATTCCGCGGCGCGCTCCTGCCGCTCGTCGGCGACCTCATAGGCGCGGGCGCGTCCCTTCTCCGTGAGCTTCACCAGCGTCGAGCGCTTATCGTTCGGGTTCGCGCAGCGCTCCAGATAATGCTCCGCTTCCAGCCGGTCGATGTGCTCTGTGATCGTCGGCGCATTGAAGCCGAGCTTTTCGGCAATGTCCTTCTGACGCAGCCCGTCGTCTCCCGCGTCCAGCACGACCAGCAATATCCTCTCGCGGGGGAACATGCCGGGTCCGTGCGGACGGCAGCCGGGCCCGTGCGGCGGGGGCGGCATCACCCCGGGCGGGGGCGGCGGCATACCCGGACCGGGCGACATGCCCATTCCGTGCGGACCGCCGCGCCTGCCGCCGTGCATGCTGTGGCTCGCCTTGCGCAGCTTCTCGACCAGGATCATGTCTTTCGTCTTTTCCATATGACAGCACCTCCATCTCATTGTGTGAAGCATCGTTTTGTTTGGTTCCAAAACAAATATACAGCGCCGTTTGGGACCTGTCAATTAGTTTGGCACCGAATTAAAAGAAAGTTCATAATTGCTCGATCCATATCTTCTGCGCAGGACGCAAATTGCCTTTACAAACCGTGTGCCGGAATGATACAATTTCCCCGGAAAAACGGAAAGATGGGGAGAGCTTATGGGATATGACGCGGCGCTTGCCCCGTGCGGGGACTATGACGAGGAAAGAGTGTATGCCGCCCTCCGTCTCGCGCTGGAGCAGATTGACGGACTGGACTTTGTGCGCCCCGGCATGCTGGTCGCGCTCAAGGTGAATCTGGTCACGGCGATGAAGCCGGATACGGCGGCGACCGTACACCCGGCGGTGGTCTGCGCCATGACGCGGCTTTTGCGGGAGCGCGGCGCGGAGGTCGTCATCGGGGACAGCCCGGGAGGACCGTACAATGCGGCGTATCTGCGCGTGGTTTACGACGTTTGCGGCATGCGCCGCGCAGAGAAATACGGCGCAAGGCTCAACGACGATTTTTCCGTCGCGGAGGCGGAGTATCCGGAGGCTGAAAAGGCAAAGCGGTTCCCCTGCACCGCCTATCTGCAAAAAGCGGACGCCGTCGTGGACCTCTGCAAGCTCAAAACCCACGGCATGATGGGTATGACCTGCGCCGTCAAGAACTTCTTCGGGGCGATACCCGGCAGGGAAAAGACGGAGTTCCACTATCGTTTTCCCCGCACGGAGGATTTCGCCGATATGCTGGTGGACCTCTATGAATACGTGAAGCCCGCCCTCTGTGTCTGCGACGCGGTGGTCGGCATGGAGGGCAACGGCCCCACGCAGGGGAGACCGCGCCCAATCGGCTGCCTGCTTGCTGCCCGGAACGGACACCTGCTCGACACGGTTGCCGCGAGCCTGATCGGGCTTGCGCCGCAGGACGTGCCCACGCTCCGCGCCGCCGTCCGCCGTGGACTCGCGCCGGAGACGGCGTCTGCCGTCTCGGCCTGGGGCGACGCAGCGCAGTACGCCGTGCCGGATTTCAAAACGGTTCCGGCGCAGCCCGACGTGTTCTTTCACATTTTGGGCGACGGACCCTTGGGAAAGGCTGCGGATTTTGTTGCGAGCCGGATGCTGACGCCGCGCCCGAAGCTGGAACCGCAAGACTGCATCGGCTGCGGGAAGTGCGCGGCGATCTGCCCGGCGAGGGCGATCGAAATGAAGAAAAACCGACCCGCGATCGACCGCTCTGTCTGTATCCACTGCTTTTGCTGTCAGGAATTCTGCCCAAAGGGCGCGATGCGGGTGCATAGACCGTTATTGGCGCGCCTCATGGGAAAATAAAGCGTATCCCGGTTGAAATTTTTCTCCGGCGGTAGTATAGTATATTATGTATACTGAAAATGGAGTCATGTTGCCCAAAACGGGCAGAACAGCTTGATGGAGAAAAACATGCCGGATAACAGAAACAAAAAGAAACCGATGAATCGCGCAGCAAGGGCAAAAAGGAAACAGCTGGCAAAGCTCCGCCGTGTACAGACGCTCTGTCTGCTGGCGGGGCTGGCGGCGTTTGTCGCGGTGTTTTGCGTCAAGGGCTGGCTCTGGAAATGCCTTCTGCTGGCCGTGACCGTGCTGGCGCTGGCGGCGTTTTCTGCGCTGGGCCGTTCTGCGCCGAAACCAGCCGCACGCCCCTCGCGCAATGAGCCGGAGAGGAAGCGGCGTACGCCGCAGGCGGCGAAGCCGGAGCCTCAGCCGCCGCGCCGCCGCTTTGCTTACGACGTCCCGGTCGACCCGGAGCCGGTGGCAGCCGAGCCTGTGGCAGGGCATAAGCCGGAGTCCACGCCGCCTGCGGAAGCGGAGCAGGTACCGGCGCCGGAGCCCGTGCCCTGCGTTGCGCCGCCGGAGACGCCCGTTCCCGCTGCGGCGAGCGTGCCGCACCATGCGGTTGAGGTCGTCTATTCGGAGCCGGAGCGTCCCAAAAAGAAAATCGAGCCGGTGCAGTACATCCTGCCCAAGCACGACCCCAAGCTCTGGCAGCAGCCGAAACAACGGACGGTCGTCTGGCCCGACCGTGTGGACAGTTGGGTGGAGTACCCGGAGGACGCCGCGGAGGACGAGCTCGTAGCAGATGCCGCGGACGAACCGAAGTACGCCGCGCCGATGACGGAGACAGAGCCGGAGGAGATTGTCTCCGAAGCTGCGGAGCCGACTGCCGCCGAGCCGGAGGAGCCGGAGCCCGAATCGGAGATCACCGCAGAGCCGGAAGAGCCGGTCGACTCTGAAAAAATCATATATTTCCCGGGTGTTACGGTGCACAAAGGTCAGGAGGCGGAAGCGGAGTCCGAACCGGAGCCGGAACCCGAGCCGGAGCCGGAACCCGAGCCAGAACCCGAGCCCGAGCCGGAGCCGGAACCCGAGCCCGAGCCCGAGCCGGAGCCGGAACCCGAGCCCGAGCCGGAACCTGAGCCTGAGCCCGAGCCGGAGCCGGAACCGGAACCCGAGCCGGAACCCGAGCCTGAGCCGGTTGCCGAGGGCGTGATTTGTCTGCCGGAATCTCTGGACGAGTGGGCAGACGACGCGCCCAAACCGAAGGAACCCCGTGAGCCCTATGCCTATCCGCCGTATTCGCTGCTCGAACCGCCGCGCCCGCGCAATGTGGAGGCGGCGGACGCGGAGCTGCGCGACCGGGCGGAGCGTCTGGCGGCGACGCTGAACAGCTTCGGCGTGGAGGCCGCCGCAGGCGAGGCGGTGCGCGGGCCCTCGGTCACACGCTACGAATTTACATTGGAGCCGGGCGTCAAGCTTTCCAAGGTGACGAACCTGCAGGACGACATCGCGCTCGCGCTGGGCGCGACGGGCGTACGCGTCGCGCCGATCCCGGACAAGGAGTCAGTGGTGGGCATTGAGGTCCCGAACCGCACGGTCAGCCCCGTCGCCATTCGCACGCTGCTGGAATCCCAGACCTTCCTGCGCCACCGCTCCACCACTGCTTTCGCGGTCGGCGAGGATATCAGCGGTCGGCACATTGTCGGCGATATTGCGCGTTTCCCGCATGTTTTGATCGCGGGCACGACGGGCTCCGGCAAGTCCGTGTGCACCAACTCGCTGATTGTCTCGATCCTCTATAAGTCCACGCCCGAGGAGGTTCGCTTCATCATGGTGGACACGAAGATGGTCGAGCTCGCGCCCTACAACGGCATCCCGCACCTGCTGATCCCGGTGGTCACGGACCCGAAAAAGGCGGCGGGCGCATTGCAATGGGCTGTGTTCGAGATGATGAAGCGCTACAAGCTCTTCTCCGAGCACGGCGTAAAGGAGCTTCCGGCGCACAACGCGCTGGCGGGCGTGGAGCCGGGCGTCGAGAAGCTGCCCTCCGTGATCGTGGTGATCGACGAGCTGGCGGACCTGATGCTCGTCGCGGCAAAGGAGGTCGAGGAGTCGATCTGCCGCGTGGCGCAGATGGGCCGCGCGGCGGGGATGCACCTCGTCATCGCGACGCAGAGCCCCCGCGCGGACGTCATCACAGGCATGATGAAGGCGAACATCCCGAGCCGTATCGCCTTCGCGGTCGCCTCGTCGCTGGAATCGCGCATCATTTTAGACAATCCCGGCGCAGAGAAGCTGGTCGGCAAGGGCGACATGCTCTATGCCCCGCTGGGGCAGGGCAAGCCGCAGCGCGTGCAGGGCTGCTTCATCTCCGCACCGGAGATCGAGCGCGTCGTGGAGTTCCTCAAGGCGCGCGGCGCGGCGGATTACGACGAGTCCGTCATCCGGCAGATCGAGCAGGTGGTCGCGGAGAAGGAGGCAGGGGAGAACGCCGCCGCGGAGCCCGCGGACAGCGACGGCGACGACGAGCTTTTGGAGCAGGCGGTCGAGGTCATCCTTGAGACCGGGCAGGCGTCCACCTCCATGCTGCAACGGCGGCTGAAGCTCGGCTATTCCCGTGCGGCGCGCATCGTCGACCAGATGGAGGAGCGCGGGATCGTGGGCCCCTTCGAGGGCTCCAAGCCGCGCAGGATACTGATTTCGCGTGAGTCCTGGGCAAACCGCAGACTGATGCGCGACGACCCGGAAGAATGAGCGACCCCCAAAAATGGTTTACATAATCGCAATACAAACACATAAGGATGGAGGAAACAATCGTGTGCTTTCAGAAACGCCGCGACGCGCTCCGACTGCTCACACTCGGAGGCGTTCTTGTCCTGCTGATGCTCTCGCTTTCTGCCTGTTCCGGCTCAGAGCCGGAGCCGGACCCCGACCCCAACCCGGTCATAATGCCGACTGACCCGGTTCCGACGAACCCGTCCAAACCATTCGACAACCCCTATTCGACGGTGGACCCGATGGACTATGAGCCGCCCATCACCATCGACGAGGCGCTCCGCCAGCTGGGCGAGGATTATCCGGTCCTTGTGCCGCTCGGCGACAATGAGTATCTCTATGAGGACGATGCGTCCGGCATCACGATCTCTGCCACGACCCCTGCCGAAGCGCAGGCGGAGATCGAGTCGGTGCGCAGCGACAACGGCCCGGGAGAGGATGACGACCAGCCGGCGCTGGTCAACGGCCTGAGCGGCAACACGCCGTATACCGCCGTCAGCTCGGGCAACACCATTTACGTCTATGTGACGGTCGGCGGCCAGACAGTGCGCGCCGAGGCGCCGCGGACGGACGAGGGCAACAGCCGTACCGGGGACGCCAACGAGATCCAGAAGGCGGCGTCGGTGGCGGCGTCGGTCGTGACGTCGGCGCGCGCCGAGAAGCCCTATGAGAATGGCCGGGACGACTATAACCACAACTATGACGTTTACTACATGGAGCTGGCGGAGTGTCTGGTGTACTATCCGGCGCAGCTGACGAAGAAGGCGGCGTTTGAGGATCAGAGCGTCATTTTCTCCGACGCGCGCAGCAGCGCGACCTGCTCGATCCGGCTGGAGCGGAATCCCTTTGTCAACGCCGACGAGCTGGACGCCCTCATTCGTGAGACGACGGGCAACCATGTGCTTGGCTGGGACAGGGACTGGGTGGCGTCGGAGTTCGTGCAGGACGGCGTGGTCACGTTCATGCACACCGGCCTCGGCGAGAAGTACATGGTCACGGTGGAGCTGACCTACCCGGAGAAGTACGACTTTGTGTTCAACGAGCTGCGCGACCTGATCCGCTGCCGCTTCATCGAGGGCGGCGTGTGGTCCGGCGCGCGCGTCTCCCAGGAGTACGGCGCGCCGACCTACGGCGTGCGGGAGTTCTATTACCCGGAGCATGACTGCTACCTCGTTCTCCCCGACACGATGGAGGGCATGGACGAGCGGGAGGGCGAGCTGACCTTCTACGACGAGACCCACGGCTGCTCGGCGGCGGTGCGCTTCTTCGGCGTGGACGAGTCCGTCGCGGGGAACCTGTTCGGCGTGTTCTCCGTGGTCGCGGAGGACGGGAACCTGACGCTGGAGGATGATTTTGTCCGCTGGCACAACAGCTACGGGATGTTTGTCGGCGCGCTGCAGGGCTCGCAGGCGGCGATCCTGGAGTTCTACAACGACGACGCCTTCACCACCTACGAGGGCGTTTACGGCGAGATCATGTGCCGCCTGTTCCCGCACTACGAGGAGACGCCTGCCCCCGAGGAGACGCCCGCGGCTGCGCCGGACCCCGTGAGCGCCGGAACGCCTCCCGCGAACAAGATTGACCTCGCGGTGCAGGAGAAGGTCACGAAGAAGGCGCAGGAGGACTATCCCATCCCCGCGCAGAAGAACGACCCGCTGATCTTCTACTCCGACGCCGACCGCCGCGCGGTGAATACCTCGATGGCGTCCTGGGGCGGCCTGACGCCCTCCGCGCAGGTGTCGCTGCTCTCGACGATCCGAAAGGTGCTGCTCTACAACGGCTACACCGAGGCGAAGGACTTTGACGTGACCGACCTCTACCGCGCCGACGTGTTCGACGTGATCTCCGGCATCCGGCTGGGCGGCGAGCTGGGCGCGGGCATGGACGTGTTCCCGACGGTCTGCCGCGAGATGGGAATCGACCCGGTCCCGGACTACAGCGGAAAGACGAAGACCGAGCTGCCCAAGCCCGAGTGGTATGAGGAGCTGAAGGAGCAGCAGGGCGAGAGCTTCGACGAGGAGCAGCTCGACTGGACGGAGATCCGCGAGCGCCTCGACGGCGGCGAGAGCGTCGCGCTTCCCGAGACGGGGGAGAGCGGAGCAGGGGAGACCGGAGCAGGGGAGACCGGGGTGGAGGGCTTCCCGGACCTGGGGCTCACTGCCGAGGACGTGCAGGACATGCTCGACCTGATCCGCTACTACTGCGAGAACGGCGACAGCATGGCGGGCGAAGCGTTTGGCGGCCCGGATCTTGACCCCGCCCACGTCGGCAGGATCCACAGAGGCATTGCCGGGTATTACAACGGCTATGACCGCGACGGCATGGATACCATGGAAAACGGCAAGCGCATCGTCGTGCATGAGAACGGCGTCTGGGAGTACCTCGACCCCGACACCGGCGCGCGGCTGGATATCGGCGTTCTAGTCCCCTCGGTCGGGGAGACGGAGCGCATGTCCGGCTACTGGTACACCCTGACCAGCGACGGGGAGCTTCAGGAGATCTTTGAGTTCGACACCGGCACGCTGACCTTCAGCGACTACGGCCTCTTCGAGGTTGATGAGTTTATTCGCTGAAACGAATCCCTGAAACAGCATGAAAAAATCAGCGGTTTGACCCGCTGATTTTTTCATACGCTTCTATAAGAATTAAAACGTAAACGTCTCCGGCGGCGCGGTGAAGGAGCTGAAGGTCGCGGTGGCGTTCTGGAAGAAGAGGACCTGCGTGTTGTCGTCGTCGGGGCTGTACATGCTCTTGAGCTGGGGATGCGCGTCCAGCATGGCGACCTTAGCTTCGCGGCGGTCGTCGTTGATCAGCTCGCCGGAGAGGCGCAGCCATGTGCCGTTTTTGAACGCGCAGAGCTCCGCCTTCGGATTGGCGGCAAGCTGCTTTGACACGTTCTTGCTCTTGCCCGTCTGGATATAGAGCCGATCCTCAAACACCAGGGCGGTGCCAAAGGGGCGGACGCGGGGCTGGTCGCCCTCCGCGGTGGCGAGGTAATAGGTTTCGGCGTCCTTGAGGAACGCGCAGACCTTTTCGACTTCTTTCATGCTGTAAAACCTCCTTTTCAGCTTGTGCGCACAGTATATCGCAAAACGTGCCGCATGGCAACAGAAAGCCATGCATGTCCGTTGACTTTTTATTTTTGCCTCTAAATTATTTAAAAACAGGGCATCTTTGCCGACTCCGCCCTGAAATTCGGGATGACGACGGAGGTATGCTGCCATGAAACGCACAAAAAAAGCGCTTTCCATGTTACTGACCTTTGCCATGCTGCTTGCGCTTCTGCCGTGGGCGGCGATGCCCGCGCGCGCGGATACGACGTATCCCCTCTGGGTTGGCGGCACGCAGATCACCGACGCGTGCCTCAGCGTCTCCGGCGGAGACGGCACGGCGGTATATGCCCCCGGGACCAACACCCTCACGCTGACGGACTACAGCTACACCGGCGCGGGACACCAGAGTATGCTCGGCGCTACCAGCCAATACAGCGCGGCTGCTGCCATCTGGTACGAGGGCGTGGCTCCGCTGACCGTTGTGCTGGCGGGCGAGAGCAGCATCACGCAGAACGGAGGCTCCTACGGGGGCAGCTGCGGGCTCTATTCCGCGGGTGGTTTGACCATCACCGGCGACGGCAGCCTGTCCGCCGCGAGCGGCGCTGCGGAGTATTACAGCTACGGCGTCTACGGCGAAAGCCGCGACGTTCCCGCCGTCTGCATCGAAGACGGTATGCTGACCGCCACGGGCAGTCAGCGGGGTATCTGCGCCGAAAGCTACAGCGGCTCCGATGCTGCCAGCGGCGAAATCTATCTCGGCAAGACCCTCTACGGCAGCGACGGCGCCGCGTACAGCGGAGCCTGTGAAGAGATTACCGCCGGGACGGTCGGCAGTACCGCCATCGCGAGCGTGACAAAGAGCGGAACGTCGTGGATTTACCCCGCGCTCGGCTTTGCCGTCAGCGCCGCCAACGCAGCGAACAGCAGCACCCTCACGCTGCTCGCGGATGCGGAGCCGGATGCTCCGATCGAGATCACCGGAAAACTGGCGCTCGACCTCAACGACCACAGCGTCCGCTTCACCGGCAGGAGCGGCAGCGCGATCATTGTCCGGGACAAGGGAGAGTTGGCGCTGCGGGACGGCGCAGCGGCAAAAACCACGCGCTATATCACACTGGACGGGAACGGGCGCGGTACGGAGGTTGCCGCCAGCGGCAGGGAGAGCGCGAACTGCATCAAGATCACCGGCGGCTGCATCACCGGCGGCACGGCGGAGACCGGAGGCGGCATAGATATTTGCGCGGGCGGCACGCTCATCATGAGCGGCGGTACGATAGTCGGCAATGCGGCGGACGTCGGCGGAGGCGTATACGCCGACGGTACGCTGAAATTGAGCGGCGAGGCGAAAATCACCGGCAACACGGCGGCGACCGGCGGCTGGACGAGCGACACGCTCCGGGCAACGGTCGTTGCGCCGGAGGGCGGCGTGCTGATTGCGGCAGCTTATGACAAAGACGGCAGACAGACGGGAGTGTGGACGCAGACCGTCACCGCGAAAAGCGAGGCGCAACATTTTAACACCGAGCTTGCGAAGACTTTGGGCTATACCTACAAGCTCATGCTGGTGCAGCGGACGAGCTTCGTGCCTCTATGCAGCGCATGGAGTCAATAAAAGCGGGACACTCTCAAACTACAACGAGCATACAAAAAGCGACGTGGCGATCCGTTCCCCTTTGCAGGGGATTACGGGTCGCCACGTCGGAAATTTAATAACAGTATCGTGCGAATGTTGTTGAGACAGCCCTGTTTTTATCAGTCCAAAATCACCAGGCGTTCGCCCGCCCGGTGATCGAGGCGCTGGTGGTCGGAGAGATAGCCCTCAAGCACCGTGCGGCAGGAGGTCGCCACCATGCGCGGACGCGCGTTGGCGAAGATCTCGTTTACGTCCATCTGGAAGCTGTCGGCCAGATTGTTGAAGTGGAAGGCTTGCAGCCCGACGGTGTAGAGACGGTCGTCATCCAGCGGCTCGCCGTGGAACGAGAGTTCCCGGAAGGCGTGCTCCCGCTTGGAGTAGACGGCGCGCAGCCCCTCGGAGAACTGATAGAATTCGCAGTGCACGCCCTGCCAGACCTCATCGCGCAGCATGTGCAAAAGCATCCTGCGGAGCTGACTGCCGCTGATCTTGACCACATACGCCGCGTCGTCGTAGGGGAAGCCCTCGTTGAGGTCGCCCAGCATGACGATGGGCCCCATCCAGGTCGTTCGGATGCTGCCGGACGCCATCAGGAAGATGTCAGTGCCAAGGCTCTCGCGCATCGCGTCGGCAAACACGCAGCCCAGCTCGGTCTCTTGCGTGCGCGCGGGATGGGTCAGGCGGCGCTTGAATCTTGTGACCACGCGGCTGTACTTCTCGTCCGTGTGGTGCTTGTACTTGGTGATAAGCGTCTCGATATCGTGGTCGTAGGGGCAGGTCTGCTCGCTGATCGGGATGGTCTGCCACGTCCAGCTGTCCACGCGGTTTTCGGCGGCGTCCACTGTGATGTCGAAGCGGCCGATCTGGTCCGTGCCCATGCCTGCCTGTACGATCAGGATGTCGTTGATCTTTTCCGGCTCCGTGAGCAGGGTATGAGAGTGACCGCCGATGATGATGTCCACACCGCAGGCGGGGTCGATCGCCGCCGCGAGCTTCTTGTCCTCCTCGAAGCCGATGTGCGTCAGCAGCACCGTGAGGTCGACGTCGATGCTGCGGTGAATGTCGCAGATGTGGCGGACCTCCTCGGCGGCGTCCTCAATGCTGATGAAGGTGCTGATCAGCCCGTCCTTCTTCGTCTGCGCCAGCACCTCCTCCGTCAGAATGCCGATGAAGAGGACCTTCATGCCGCCGACGCGCAGGATCTTGTACGGCTGGAACAGGTGGGTGTGGTTGATGCGGATGAACAGGTTGGCGTTGATGATGGGGAACTTGGCGCATTTTTCAAGGAACAGCAGATGCGCGAGACCGTAATCCGTCTCGTGGTTGCCAATGGTCACCACGTCGGGCGAGAGCATGTTCATGATCTCGATGGTGGAGATGCCCTGAAATTCCTGGTCGATGATGGAGCCGCGGAACATGTCGCCCGCGATGCAGTAGAGCGTGTTCGGCTCCTCCTGACGCACACGGTTGACATAGCCGGAGAGCAGGGAGACGCCGCCGACCAGCTTCTCGTCGACCTTTTCCGCGAGAAAGTCCCCGTGCATATCGTTGGAGTGCAGCAGCACCAGCTTTTTGAGCTTTTTCATGTCGTTCTTACCCTTTCTGATGATTTCCGTGTCTATCCTACCATTTTCACGCAAAAAAGAAAAGGGGGCGCTTTTGCTTTTTTCACGGCGCGTAAAGAAAAAGCATCCGTCGGCGCATATCGAGCCAACGGATGCTTTTTAGATTTTTTACAGCGCCCCGGAATAGGCGTCCGCGACCGAGCGGGATGCCTTGTCGAGGACGAACAGCTTGAACGACGCCGCGTCTTTGGGCGGCGTCCGGAACGGGACGGAAACCTGTACAAGATCGCTGTTGACCGCCTTTTCGGCGCTGGAGACGGCGACCAGCTTACCGTCCTTGTCGTAGAACGCGGCGACGAACACGGCGGTCCCGGCGTTCGGGTTCAGCCTCCGGTAGACCAGAGAGAGGCTGCTGAGGCTCGCAAGGTTCTCCTGTGTCAGCATCTCGCCGTTCTGGTTGAGCGGCGTGTTTTCCAGCAGCACCCACTCGCGGGGGCTGACGCGGTAGACAAACTCCACCGTATCGCTCACGCAGCCGTTTTTCACCGCGCAGACGCGAACCGTCGTGTCCCCGGTTAAGATGATCGGCATGCCGCAGGGGATATAGGGCTCCTCGTCCGCCTCGGTGGTGTAGTAGACCGTCGCGCCGTCCTCCGCGGTGAAGCCCGCGTACAGCACATGGTCATATGTCCCCGGCGCGATATCCGCCGTTGGCGCGGCGACCTCGGGCAGCGTGTAGACGTAGGTGACAGGCTCGCTGTCCAGATAGCCGAACTTCGTCGCGATCGCCCTGACCGTCACGGAGCGGGTGACGTCGATGGGTCCGCCGTAGATATAGCCGTTGCTGCGCGAGGGCGCGCTGCCGTCCGTCGTGTAGTAGATCACGGTCTCGCCGTCCGGGTAGAACGAGAGCACCTGCCCCTCAAGATAGGAGCCGGAGGGGAGGTCGGAGATCGGCGCGTCCAGCTGCCCGCGCTCCGGGAGCGTGACGCTGCCGAGCTTGACCGCGCCGCTCTGCGTCGGGACCTCCGTGCTCACGCGGCTGACCTCCGCCGAGGCGGAGAGCGAATCCGCCCCGCTGACGGTGGGGTTCGCCTTGCTTGTGTCGATTGTCACGCTTCCCCCGGCACCGACGGCGCCGGAGACCGTAAGCGTGTCGTAATCGCCGCTGAACTCGTTGGAGGCGACCTCGAAGGAGGTTCCCGCCTCTCCGGCAAGCGTGACCTGCCGCAGGTCGGCGGAGAGGGTGACCGCCGCATTTGCCTCGACGTCCACATACCGCGTGTCGTTCGAGATCGTGAGGCTGTCCACACCCTCGACGGTGTAGGCATCATAGGGGGCAAAGATGACCATATTGGGCGAGACGCCCTCCTGAAAACCGCTGACGACGGCGGACAGGCCCTCGATTCCGCCGTCCGGCGTGCCGTATGCGATCACGGAGGTCTTGCCCGCGCTGTTGGTGACGCGTACACTTCCCGCGGCGGGGCAGACCATGCAGGTCACGGGGGTTTCCTCGGATTCGAGCAGGGAAGCGGCACCGTTACTGTTCATCTTTTTGAGGCTGTCATAGGTTGCTTTCAACGAACCGTAGGTCCTGTATTTCTTGGGCACAAAGATGTACTTGGCTTTATTGTTATCAGTCGACCAGATGCCTGTACTCACCGAATACGTCACGGTGGTGATAAAGCTTGAGGTGTCGTATATTTTGAAGGTATAATCCCCGCTTGTTTCCTTTCTGGCACCATAGATAACAGTGGTATGGCCGCCGTTACTGATTGGTTTCCCGCTTGCATCATCCAGCAGATAATCACCAATCCCGTCGGATTGATACACGTCAAAATCTATTACAACGGGGCGTCCTTTGGCAGTTTCTTCCATGATGGAAGAGGCGCTTTCTGGCGAAAGAACGATCTGCTTCGGCTGAACATACCCTTCCGGAAGATGCCCGGTCGAATTGACGATAACACTATAACTATCTGTGAGCTGCGATAATTGAAGCAGTTCGATCATGCTTCTCAGGCGTGTTTCACTGTCGCTGTTGCCTGCCGGCGGTCTGAAGTCCCGAGGAATATAGACAGGCTCTGACGATGGAGAGTATTTTTCCTCTTGCAGAATATTTTTGAAAAACAGAATTGACGATACAGACATACCATAACAGTTTCCACCCCATTTTCCATATGCTTTGCGCAAACAGTACGCCTCCAATGTGGCAAACCCGAGCTGCTTAAATCTTGCGAGAGGGATAGCACAGCTTGATTCCTGATAACCAAAGCTATGGATATTATTGCCGAACGTGTACATATAATCGTCGTAGTCGGTGAACGGCTTGACCACTACGTATACTTGATCTGTTTTTTTCTTCCCATTCTCCGTGTATTGCAGCGTTATGACCGTGTACCCGGTGGAGATGCCTTTGACCAGACCGGATGAGTTGATCGTGGCGACCGTGGCGTCGGAGGAGGACCAAGTATAACCGCGTTCTACACTGCTGTAGTCCCCGTTCGCAGAAAGCTGGAGCGTCTCACCCTCGCGGAGAATCGTCCCTCTCGGCGTGCCGATGGACAGCCCTGCGATACTGTCAGAAAATGCGCTGTATTGACCGTAATGGATGACAGCATTTTTCAGAGACTCATTGTTGGAACCGACAGTGAGCTTGTTCCATGCTGCCTCAGTCCCCCCAAAATAGACATCGGCCAAGGCGGCACAGTTGTGGAACGCGTTGGAGCTGATGCTCAAGAGCGAGCCGGGTAGAGAGATAGTTTGCAAGTATTGTGCGCCCGAAAAGGCGTTGTCCGGTAACGCTGTGATGTTGTCCGGAACGATGACGGAAACAAGGGACTGGCAGCCATAGAAAGTATTGCCTCCGGCGCTATTCCACGAGCGTGGAAGGCGCACGCTTCTGAGCGCTGTACAGTTGTAAAACGCGTTAGACCCAATGCTTGTGACGCCGTCTGGGATAATAACTGAGGTCAGGGCAGAGCAGCTGACGAACGCGTTTGTCCCGATGCTTGTAAGCGTGTCGGGTAGTGTGATGTTTCGCAGGCTTTGACAGGTATGGAACGCATTGGAACCGATGCTCAAGAGCGAGCCGGGCAGAGAGACAGCCTGCAAATGCTGCGCGCCCGAAAAGGCGTTGTCCGGTAACGCTGTGATGTTGTCCGGAACGATGACAGAGACAAGGGACTGGCAGCCATAGAAAGTATTGCCTCCGGCGCTATTCCACGAGCGCGGAAGGCGCACACTTCTGAGCGTTGTACAGTTGTAAAATGCGTTAGACCCGATGCTTATGACACCGTCTGGGATAATAACTGAGGTCAGGGCGGAGCAACTGGCAAACGCGTTTGTCCCGATACTTGTAAGCGAATCGGGCAGTGTGATGCTTCGCAGGCTTTGACAGGTGTGGAACGCGTTGGCTGGCAGTTCAGTAATGCCCTCTGCCACTGTCGCGGAGACAATATTGCCTCGTTGCTTGTACCATTGCGACGTGGAGAGCCCTGGGAAGTCGACTGACGATCTGATCGTGATGGACAATTCCTCCCCGTCCGCCCGCGCGGAAACGGGCAGCAGGCTCAGGCACAGCGCCAGCGCCAGAAGCAGGGATAAGGCTCTCTTTCTCATGTCGTGATTCCTCCCACAGCTAATCAAATGGCGGCTTCCCGCACAGTGTCTATATTTTAGCATGGTTCAAAAATCATTACAAGGGAAAGAAAAACGATTAAGAAAGAAAAAATAATGAATACTGAAAGCTTAAAAATGAAGAATAAAGTCGCGGAAAACAACTTATTATTCATTCTTCAGTCTTCAGTATTCATTATTCATTAACTCGTAGCTTCTTCCGCGTCTCCCGCTCAACTCATCAGCGTGATGTTCTCCCCGCGGATGCCCTGAAACGCGCCCTTCTCCGCCTGCGGGGAGTCCGGGTGGCAGGTCATCCACTTGTTGGTCATCCACAGCAGCTTGTCCTCGCCGGGGAGAGTCGTGTCCACCCTTTCGAGCGGCATGTTCGTGCCCTTTTCCAGCACGACGAGGCAGTTGAAGCCGCTCTCGGCGATCCGGCAGGGCGCGAAATGCATCACCATCGGGAAGATCTCCACCGCTGTATCGGGCGGGAGATAGAAGCCCACGACGTCGCGGGCTTCCAGCACGCCGTCGCGCAGCTTGTCCGGCGTCGCCAGCAGCAGCACGAGGCCCGTGGTCGTGAGGTTGATCTCGCTGCATCGATGGTACTCCATCGCGTTGAGCCGGTTGCCCCTGCCGTTGCAGCAGCCGGCCTGCACCGCCGCGCCGCCGAAGCAGAGCGCGCTGAGCGTGTCGTTCGCGCCGACGGATTCCAGCGTGGGCTCGGAGGCGGCGTAGGCGTTGCCGCTCTCCGGGATGGCGGTTTTGGCGAGCGCCTCCGCCAGCTTCGCCTGTCCATCAAAGGTGAAAACTGCGCCGTATTTGCGGAATTCCCGGTCATGCACGCTATAGAGCGGGAGGGAGGGGTTTTTCGCCCGCAGCGTTTCCAGTATCTTGTCAGTCATCGGATGCCTCCGTTGTCAAAAAAGTCTTCCACCGCCAGCAGGCTTGCCGCCTTGTCCTCCAGCTGGTGGTTGTAGGGGCTGGTCCGTATCTCTACCGCGTGCCCGCTGTCCACGCCCTCGCGCACCTCGCTGAGCAGGCGGGAGAGGTAATAGGGATGGTCGAACATCCGCCCGTAGAGCACGATCTTGTCCGGGTCGACCAGATAGATCACGGACTTGAGCGCAAAGGCAAGCGTGCTGACCGCGCGGTCCACGACCTCCGCCGCGCCCTCGTCCCCATTGCAGGCGGCGTTGAGCACGTCCTCAAGCGTCAGAGTGTCGGCACCGCGGTCCTCGCTCAGCTTCCACAGCACGGGCGTCCGTTCCGGGGAGAGGATCGCGAGCGCGTCCTCGCGGATGGCGGTGGGGGAGGAGATGGTTTCGAGACACCCGCTCTTGCCGCAGGCACAGGGCTTTCCGCCGCGCCGGACGACCGGGATGTGTCCGATCTCGGCGCACTGCTCGGTCACGCCGTGCCATATTTTTCCGTCGATGGACAGCGACGCGCCGATGCCGTACTCGCAGCGCAGGAAGAACTGCGAGCCCGCCGCCTCATCGTGGGAGAGGAACATGTGCGCGGCAAAGAGCGCGCGCACGTTGTTGGTCATCACAACGCGCAGCCCCGTCAGCGCCTCCACACGCTCGCAGAGGGGATAGCCTCTCTCCGCGAACGCGCCGAAGCTGTTGGCGGAGGAACGCCCGTCCAGCGAGGTCACGCCGCGCACGGCGACGCCCACGCCGACGATCTGCTCCGGGGTGAGGCCGTGCTGTTCCGAGAGCTCCATCAGCCGTGCGCACAGGCGCTGCACCGTCGGCTCGGCGGGGCTGCCGCGCTCGAGCGGGAGCGTTTCGGAAAAGACCGTGGTGCCGTCCAGCCAGACGGCGGAGATCACCGTCCACGGGATGTTGATGAGAAGTCCCAGCGCACAGGCGTGGCGTTCGTTGAGCCGCACCATGATCTCCCGCCGTCCGGCGGTGCCGTTGGAGACGGCCTCGCCCTCCATGAGCAGGCCCTCGCTGAGCATCTCGCCCACGATCTTCGTAATGGCGGCGGGCGTGAGCTTCATGCTCTCCGCAAGGCGCTTGCGGGACATCCCACCCTTTTCGTGCAGGATGCGCAGGGCGGCGCTGCGGTTGTTCCGCTTGACGCCCATCATATTGTCGCCCTCAAGAGTCACAGCGCCGACCCCCTTTCAAAACGTTTACTTTGCCGCTTCGCCCTCGCGGTTGATGCGTGTGCGCAGCAGGATGACCGCCGCGCCGGCGAGTACCACGAGGATGCCGAGCAGCTTCGCCCCGGTCAGCTGCTCACCCAGAAACACCACGCCGATGAAGCAACTCAAAATCGGCATGAGCAGCAGGTAGAGCTTCACCAGCCAGACTTCAAAGTGCTTGAGGCTGCGATAGTAAAAAAAGTAGATGCCGGTCTGCGCGAGTCCGCCGAGCGCCACCAGAGGCCAAAAATGCGGAATGGTATTCAGCGCGTCGGCGCGGAAGGAGGCTGTAACGGCGGAGCTGATCCCGAAGAGGACGAGGACGGTGAAGTTATTGTAGTACGAGATCATGTCCGAGTCCTCGCCGTACTTCTCCTGCGCCGCCTTGATGATAAACGCGTTTGCGCTGACGCAGGCGGCGGAAAGCAGGAAAAAGAGGTCGGTGAGGTGCAGTTCCATGCCGCCGAAGTCCACGCCCAGCACCAGCAGCACGCCCGCGAGCATGATCGCGGTGCCCAGCCAGTCCGAGGGATAGAGCTTCTTCTTGTAGATGATGACCGTGGCGAGGTTCACCATCAGCACGTCGGTTTTCAGCAGCGCCGTGCCGGTGCTGAGGCTGCCGTGCAGATAGCCCAGATTGGCGAACAGATCCAGCAGAAAGCCGAACGTGCCGATCAGGATCAGAATTGCCAGCGCCTTGCCGCGCTGCTCAAACAGGCGCTTGAAGCTCCCGTCCGCGAGCAGCTGCACGGTGAGGAACACCAGCGCCGCCACGCGGAGCAGGAACCCGCCCAGCAGCGGCGAGCCGGTCGCGCTGACGACGATCTTGCTCACCGCGTAGAAGATCGACCACGACACCACCATGCCGCCGACCGTCAGCGGATACTTCAGGCTGTCCTTCATTTCAGGCGCTCAAACATCTCCCGCAGCTTCGCCTCGTCCATCGGGACGGGGTTGTTGCCCATCAGCGGGTGGACGGCGCTGTCATGCGCGAGCTTGTCGACGTCCACGTTTTCGCCGAGGTCGCCGAGCCTCCGGCGCAGCCCGCCCAGCTCCTTGAGCGCGGCGATGCGGTCCGCCAGCTCGTTCGCGTCCTTCAGGCCCACGCGGCGGCAGAGCTCATGGAGCCGTTCGTCGGCGTTGATGCGCACAAAGCTGTCCAGCGTGAAGGCGACCGCCTCGCCGTGGGGCAGGTGATAGTCCTCGGAGAGCGGATAGGAGCAGGCGTGGCTGCCCGCGGTCTTGGGCAGCGCGAAGGCAAGACCGCCCAGCAGCGCGCCGAGCGACATTTTCCCGCGGGCTTCCAGATCGCTTCCGTCCTTGAACGCGGTTTCAAGGTTCTCCAGCACCAGACGCACGGACTCGACCGCCATCAGATCGGAAATCGGGTTGTGGTTGCGGCTCCAATAGCCCTCCAGCGCGTGCGCCATCGCGTCGATGCCGGTGTTCATGGTCGTGCGCGGCGGGACCGTCGCGGTGAGCTTCGGGTCCACGATCGCAATGCGCGGCATGAAAACGGGGTTGTTGATGGTCTTTTTCTCCTTGTCGTTGCTCATGACGGAGACCTGCGTGACCTCGCTGCCCGTGCCCGCGGTCGTCGGCACGGCGACGACGGGGAGACGCTTTTCAGGGAAGGGCTTCTCACCGCGATAGTATTCCACCAGCTCCGCGTCGCCCAGCGCCGTGGCTGCGGCGAACTTCGCGGTGTCCATCGTGCTGCCGCCGCCGATGCCGATCACGGCGTCGGCATTGTGCTCGCGGATCAGGCGGACGACCGCCTCCGCGCCGCGAAGCTGCGGATTCTCTTCAATGTCGGAGAAGGAGGCGCAGAGCTCCGGCACGTCGCGGACCATCTGCTGCGCTTTGTCGGCGAGAAAACGGTCGCTCACGAGCATGCAGCGCTTGCAGCCCAGCTCGCGCAGGATCTCGCCGACCCGGTCAAACTCGCCCGCGCCGTAGTAGATCTTGACGGGCTGGGCGTATACAAACTCACTTACCATAGACGTTGTCCTCGATCGCCGCGACCTGCACGGCGAACTTCTTCATATTCTCCTTGCGCCAGTCCTCAAGGTCCTGACACCACTCGGTCGCGAGGAAGGCCTTGACCATCTGGACCGCCATCTCGGGCCCGAC
>SVKP01000198.1 GCA_015068395.1 Oscillospiraceae bacterium | reverse complement strand
CGTCGGTTGCGGGCGTCGACCGCATTTTCAAGCTCGGCGGCGCACAGGCGATCGCCGCGCTTGCCTACGGCACCGAAAGCGTGCCCAGGGTGGATAAGATCGTCGGCCCCGGCAACGCCTATGTCGCCGAAGCGAAGAAGCAGGTGTTCGGCACGGTGGCGATCGACATGATCGCCGGTCCCAGCGAAGTGCTGATCGTCTCCGACGGCAGGAGCGAGGCAAAGCACCTCGCCTCGGATATGCTGGCACAGGCAGAGCACGACAAAATGTCGTCCGCGGTGCTGGTAACGGATTCTGCGGAGCTGGCGAAAGCGGTGCAGGCGGAGCTGGAAACGCAGCTGCCGCTGCTGGAGCGGGAAGAGATCGCGCGCGCGTCCATTGAAAACAACGGGAAGATCATCGTCGTGAAGGATATTTCCGCCGCCATCGACGTTGCCAACGAGCTCGCGCCGGAGCATCTGGAGCTGTGCGTGGACGAGCCCTTCGCCTGGCTCGGCGCCATCTGCAACGCAGGCAGCGTGTTCCTCGGCAGGAACACGCCGGAGGCGCTCGGCGACTATCTCGCCGGTCCCAACCACACGCTTCCGACCGGTGGTACGGCACGCTTTTCCAGCCCGCTGGGCGTGGATGATTTTATCAAAAAAACACAGTTTATTTACTATACCAGGGATGCGCTGGGCGCTGTGGCGGAGGACGTTGCCGCCTTCGCCCGCAAGGAGGGCCTGACCGCCCACGCGCGCAGCGCTGTGGTCCGATTTGAGGAGGAAGCCACATGAGCCGTTTTTTCAGCGCCAGATACCAAACGCTGACGCCCTATACCCCCGGCGAGCAGCCGCAGGATATGAAATATGTCAAGCTCAACACCAACGAGTCCCCTTTCCCCCCTTCCCGAAAGGCGGTGGAAGCCGCCGCGGAGGCGGCGGAACGGCTCCGTCTCTATTCAGACCCGGAGTGCCGCGCGCTGACGGCGCGGTTTTGCGCGGTGTTCGGCACAGAGCCTGACGAGGTGATCTTCTCCAACGGCTCCGACGAGGTCCTGAACTACGCGTTTATGGCGTTTTGTGACGAAGCGCACGGCGCGGTGTTTCCGAACATCACCTACGGCTTTTACCCGGTCTTCGCGGAGCTGAACCGCGTGCCGTATACGGAGTTGCCGCTGCGCTATGACTTCACGGTGGATGTAGACGCCTATTACGGCGTCCACAAAACGATTTTCCTCGCCAACCCCAACGCGCCGACGGGCATCGCGCTCAGACGCGAGGAGATTGAGCGCATCCTGCGCGGCAATCCCGAAAGCGTGGTCGTCGTCGATGAGGCATATGTGGATTTCGGCGCGGAAAGCTGTCTGCCGCTGACGAAACAATACGACAATCTTCTGGTCGTGCAGACCTTCTCCAAATCCCGCTCCATGGCAGGCGCACGGCTGGGTTTCGGCGTGGGGAACCCGGAGCTGATCCGCGATCTGAACACCATCAGGTACTCCACCAATCCTTACAATGTCAACTCCATGACCATGGCGGCAGGCATCGGCGTTTTGAGCGACGAGGAATACACCCGGGCAAACTGCCGCGCCATTGAAGAAAATCGCGCGTTCACGGTGGACGCGATGCGGCGGATGGGCTTTGCGATTCCGGATTCTCTGGCAAATTTCATCTTCGCATGCCACGCCACGGTAGACGGCGAGACGATCTATCGTGAGCTCAAGGCGCGCGGCGTTCTTGTGCGGCATTTCAGCAAACCCGCAATCTGCGACTACAACCGCATCACCATCGGCACCCGGGAGCAGATGCAGGCCCTGCTTGACACGCTTCGGGATATTCTGGAGGAACGGACATGAGAACGGCAGTGCTGAACAGGACGACGACGGAGACCGACGTCAGCGTGACGCTCAACCTCGACGGAAACGGCGAGAGCGCGGTGGATACCGGCTGCGGCTTCCTCGACCATATGCTGACGCTGTTTGCGCGGCACGGGCGTTTTGATTTGACGCTCAACTGCGTCGGGGACGTGCATGTGGATTACCACCACACGACTGAGGATATCGGCATCGTGTTGGGGCAGGCGTTTGCCTGCGCGCTGGGCGACAAGCGCGGCGTTCACCGTTACGGCAGCATGCTGCTGCCGATGGATGAGGCGCTGATCCTCTGTGCGCTGGACCTTTCCGGCCGCGCGCACCTGCAATATGCGCTGGACATCCCGACGCAGAAGGTCGGCGATTTTGACACAGAGCTGACGAAAGAGTTCTTTCTCGGCTTTGTCCGCAGCGCGGCATGTACGCTGCACCTGCGCCAGTTGTCGGGAGAAAACTCCCACCATATCATCGAAGGCGCGTTCAAGGCGTTCGGCCGCGCAATGAAAGAGGCGGTCGCCATAGATGTGGCGCATGGCAATGAAATACCGTCTACAAAGGGGATACTGTAATGGTAGCGATCGTCAACTACGGCGTTGGGAATCTCTTTTCACTGCAAAGCTCATTTGCCGCTATCGGGCAGGAGGCAGCGGTCAGCGCCGATCCGGCTGTGATCCGCGCCGCCGACAAAGTGCTGCTTCCCGGCGTGGGCGCGTTCCGGGATGCGGCGGATAAGCTGCGCGCAAGCGGTCTGGATTCCGTGGTACAGGAGGAAGCGCGGCGTGGCAAGCCGCTTCTGGGAATCTGCCTCGGGATGCAGCTTCTGTTTGAAAAAAGCTTCGAGTATGGGGAGCATCAGGGACTGGGGCTTTTGCAGGGCGCCATACGTCCCATTTCAGACGTGATCCCCGCGGACTATAAAATACCGCACATCGGCTGGAACGCGCTGAAGCTGCAAAACCCCTGCCCGCTCTTTGGGCGGGTCCGGGACGGAGACTTTGTCTATTTTGTGCACTCCTACTACGCCGCAGATTGTCTCGACATCCTGACGGCGACAACAGAGTACGGCGCGGAGCTGACCGCGGCGGTGGCGGCGGGCAATGTGTACGGATGCCAGTTTCACCCGGAAAAGAGCGGCGGCGTGGGGCTCAATATCCTGCGCGCCTTTTGCGAGGATGTGTAGCCATGGACATTTTTCCGGCTATCGACCTCTTTGAGGGAAAAGCTGTTCGCCTCTATCAGGGCGATTATGCGCAAATGACCGTCTACAGCGAGCATCCCGGCGAGCTGGCGGAGGCGTTTGCCGCCGCCGGTGCAACGCATATCCACATCGTCGATCTGGAGGGCTCCAAAAGCGGCGAAACGCCGAACTTCGACGTCGTGCGCGCCATCAAGGAAAGAAGCGGCGCGTTCTGTGAGGTCGGCGGCGGCGTGCGCTCCATGGCTGTCGTGGACCGCTATCTGAACGCCGGGCTGGATCGTGTCATTCTCGGCACCGCCGCGGTGACGGACGAAGCTTTCCTGCGCGCGGCAGTGGAGAAATACTGCGGGAAGATTGCCGTCGGCGTCGATATCTGCGACGGTTTCGTCGCCATTCACGGCTGGACGGAGCGTTCCGCCGAGCAGGCTTTCGCCTTCTGTGAAAAGCTCCAGGCGCTGGGCGTGAAAACGCTGATCTGCACCGATATCTCCAGAGACGGCGCTATGCGCGGCGCAAACCGACGGCTCTATCAGGAGCTGTCGGATCGGCTGTCGTTACAAATCGTCGCCTCCGGCGGGGTCAGCACGCTGGACGACGTCCGCGCGCTGGCGGCGATGGGGCTGAGCGGCGCGATCATCGGCAAGGCGTACTACACCGGCGCAATCAATTTAAAGCAGGCAATCGAGGTGTCGCAATGATTACAAAACGGATCATCCCCTGTCTGGACGTCAAGGACGGCAGGGTGGTCAAGGGCGTTAATTTTAAAGCTCTGGGCGACGTTGCGTCGCCCGTGGAGCTGGCGGAGTACTACAGCGCCAACGGCGCGGACGAGCTGGTTTTCTATGACATCACCGCCTCCGCCGAGAATCGCACGCTGTTCACGGATATCCTCTGCGAGACGGCAAGGCGGGTTTTTATTCCGCTGACGGTGGGCGGCGGCATCCAGTCTCTGGATGATTTCGACCGTGTGCTCCAATGCGGCGCGGACAAGGTCAGCGTCAATTCCGGCGCGATCCGAAACAACGCGCTCATCGACGAAGCGGCAAAGCGCTACGGAGACCAGTGCGTCGTGCTCTCCGTTGACGTCAAGCGGGAGTCCGGCGCGTTCCATGTGTTTGCCAAAGGCGGCCGCGAGGACACCGGCATGGAGGCGATCGAGTGGATCAGGCGCTGCGTCGGCGAGGGCGCCGGCGAGGTCGTGGTCAATTCCATTGACACGGACGGCGTCAAGGGCGGTTTCGATCTGGAGCTGCTGCGCGCGGTCTGCGAGGCGGTGCGCGTCCCTGTGATCGCCTCGGGCGGCGCGGGCAGGATCGAGGATTTTCTCACGCTGTTCCAAACCATTCCCGGCGTAGACGCCGGGCTTGCGGCGTCCATCTTTCATTTTGGCGAGGTCAGCATCCGCGAGCTGAAGGAAGCCATGGCGGCAAGCGGTATCCCCGCCCGCCTGTGAGGAAAAACGTATGGTAGATATTTCGGAGCTCAACTTTGACGAGCGGGGGCTGATCCCCGCCATCGTCGTCGACGCCGTCACCAGACGCGTGCTGACGCTTGCCTATATGAGCCGGGAGAGCCTTCGCATCTCCATGGAAAAAGAGCTCACCTGCTTTTGGAGCCGCTCGCGGCAGGAGCTGTGGCTCAAGGGCGAAACCAGCGGCAATTACCAGCATATCGTCTCCATCACCGCCGACTGCGATCGGGACGCGCTGGTCGTTTTGGTGGAGCCGGACGGTCCCGCCTGCCATCTCGGCACAGAGAGCTGCTTTTCTTACCCCGTATTCCAAAGCGCCGAGCGTTCGGAATTCTCGATCCGCGGCCTGTACGAGCTTTTGCTGGACCGCAAGGAGTCTCTGCCGGAGGACTCGTACACCTCCTATCTCTTTGAAAAAGGGCTGGACAAGATTTTGAAAAAGGTCGGCGAGGAGTGCACGGAGGTCATCATCGCGGGCAAGGCGCAGGACAAGCGGGAAACCGTCTATGAGATCGCGGACCTCGCCTATCACATTCTGGTGCTGATGGCGGAGGCAGGCATCACGCCGGAGGACGTCCACCGCGAGCTGTCGTCCCGTCATGTGATCGACCACAAGGTCAAGCAGGAAAAAATGGTATGATAAACGCGGCGATCGGAGTGTAAATTGCTCCAATCGCCGCGTTGATGATTTCGTTCCTTTTAGGCTCCCTCTTTGAGGGAGCTGTCAGCGTAGCTGACTTTTCGAGACGACGAAAAGTAGAAGGAGTCGTATTCCCGCGCTCACCTGCCGCTGACGCGGAACTTGCTGACCTGATCCTTCAGCGTGCTCGACTGGGTCGCCAGATCCTGGCAGGACGCCGCCGTTTCCTCCGCGGTGGCGGAGTTCTGCGCGATGACGCCGGAAATGTCCTGAATACCCACGCTCACCTGGCTGACCGCCTCCGACTGCGCGACGGTTGCCCTGTCGATCTCGCTGATGAGACTGCTGGTCTTTTTCGTCCGCTCAATGACATGCTTCATGCTCTCGGCAGTGCTCTCCGCGAGGGAAACGCCCTCGTCGATCGCCTTGATTGTGGTGGAGATCAGGTTGTTGGTGTCGTTCGCAGCCGCCGCGGATTTTGCCGCGAGGTTGCGCACCTCGTCGGCAACGACCGCGAAGCCCTTGCCGGCGCTGCCCGCGCGCGCCGCCTCGACCGATGCGTTCAGCGCGAGAATGTTGGTTTGGAACGCGATATCCTCGATCGTCTGGATGATGTGGCTGATCTTGGACGACTGCTCCTTGATGTCGTTCATGGCAGCAAGCATGGCGGTCATCTGCTCGTTCTGCTTCTCGACCGCATCCAGGCTGGACGCGGCAAGCGCATTCGCCTGATTTGCGTTTTCGGCGGTGGCGGACACCTGACTGCTGATGCTTGCGACCGTCGCGTTGATCTCCTCGATCGCCGTGGCCTGTCTGGTCGAGCCGTCCGCCAGGGACTGCGCGCCGCTGGCGATCTGGTTCGAGCCCGTGCTCACGCCGTTTGCCGACATATCCATGTTGTAGACAATGGAAGACAGGCTCTGCATGATCTCATAGAAGGACTGGTGGATCTCGTCAAAGTCGCCCAGATACTGCATGGACGGCAGGTTGGTAAAATCGCCCCTGCCCATCGCGCCAAGGATGCGCGTGATGTCCGTGATATAGTCGCTGATCTGCTTTCTTGTCTTTTTCAGGTCGTCGGCAAACAGCCCGATCTCATTCACCTTGAACCCATAGTCGACCTCCGTGTGCGCCAGCTGGCCGTTCGCCATCTCTCTGGCAATGTCCGATACCGCACTGATCGGATCGACGACGATTTTCTTGACAAAGACGCGGATGCAGACGATCGTGATGGCGGCTGCCACCACGCCGATGGCAATGGCGATCATGATGACGCGCACGAAATAGCTGCTCACCTCGCTCGCCTCGGAGCCGGCGAAATACGCGCCGCAGAGCGCGCCGTTGTGGTCGTACATCGGCACATAAGACACATAGTACGGCAATCCGACGATCTTTGCCTTCCCCACATATTCCTTCTGCTGCTGGAGCACCTGCTTGTTGATGCTCTCGCCCATCGCCGTACCGACCACGGACTTGTTCGTGCTCGGGTCGACGATCGTGGAGGAGAGGCGGATGTTATCCCGGAAAATGGTGACGTCGCACTCGACGTTGTTCTTGACCGTCTCCATCCATGCGTCGGTGGCAAGGTTAAAGCCGACGGTGACGCCGTACACGCGGCCGCTGTCATCCTCGACCGGCGAGGAATAGAAAATGGCAAGCTGATCGTCTTTTTTCACGATGCCGTTGATCTCGTTCAGGGACAGGCTGCTGTCGACCGAGGAGAACGGATAGGTGCTGCTGTGATAGATCAAATTGCCGCTCCCGTCCACGACGAGCACGAACAACCCCTCGTCAGAACTGACATAATCCGTATCAAAGATATACTCGATCGTGGCGGCGTCGCCGTTGACGATCGCCTCCATAAACTCGTCGCTCTGGATCTCGACCCAGTACGCCTCCTCGCAGGCAAGCCTTTTTTGCTCGACCGTGTCGATCAGAATGTTGTTGCCGATCCTGGCGCGTTCCTTCAGCACGTCGTTGCTGTACTGTCTCATCAGGATCAGCGTGACCGTCAGTACAACGGCAACGGTCAACACCAGCGACACGGCGGTAATCCCCGTCGTTTGAACGCCGATTTTCTGTTTGAATTTCAGCATTACGCCCGCCTCCTAAAGAATGGTTAACATATTGTAGCACATAACATCGACAGGATTCAAGCCTTTCCGCTACATTTTTTGTGATAAATATTAAAAATCCGTCGCCTCAGGCATCGGATTTTTAATACTATTTCCAATTATCTCTATCCGGCGGTACAATCGCCTCCGCAGTTGGGGCAGTACCTCGCATGGGCAGGCTGGCCGCATGTCGGGCAGAACTTCAGAAGTCTGGGCGCCGGTGCGCTTGCACGAGGCGTCTTCCGTTCAACGATCTTCTTGTCCTTGGGCCATGCAAGCGAATAGGAGAGCTTCAATTCCTCCGCCTTGCCCGGCTCCGCCTGAAGCTCCCAGCTGATGATGCCTGTCTCCCTGTCCGGAACCCCGCCGGAGCTTTCGGCAAGCTCCACCGTGATTGCCGCGTCCGTGGAAACGGGGATCTGATCCTTTATCACCAGCTTCAGCTTCTCTGACGAGCTGTTGTTCAGCCGGATCACAGCGCCTCTCACCTGCTTTTTCTGGTTTTTCAGGAAGACCTCGCTGGTTTTGGAGGGCAGCTCCGTTCTGTTGATGCTCAGCCGTTCGTCCTGTCCGAGCGACAGGTTGAAGGTCTCCTTCTCGGTATCCGCATCCACATATACCTCCCCGGCAAAGGTGTCCTTGATATAGATCTTTGCCGTTGCGGAGGGAAGCGGCCACTCCGAGGCAGCGACCTCCGCGGTTAGGTAGCCCTTGCAGCTGAGCTTGGGGATCGCAAGGACCTGATACCTTGCGGGCACCCGGAAGGACTGGAGCAGCGCTATATTTCCCTCCGTATCGCTGAGGATATCCTTGAATCCCGGGAGAAGGAAGGACGTCATCGTATCCGCCTCATCCACTTCGGCCTGCGCGGTCTGGAGGTTCGCCATCTGCATCATCCCCATCATACCCATCATGGGAGAAGCCCCGGCCATTGCCATTCCCACAGGCATCGCATTCGCGGCGGCGCCGAACGCCTCCCCTCTCGCCGGAGTGCGGTCGACAGTGGCGGGAGGCTCGTAGAGGGAAACATGCTCGCTCTGCATCTCGGGCAGCTCCTGCGAAACCGAAGGATTGCCCGTGTAGAGGGTGGTCTTTACCTGAAGCCAGTTCTCCTTGGAGGACTGCCGGATGCGCGCCTTCATGCTCACCTCCAGCGGCTCGGCTTCGTTGGAGAACCTCACCTCATATTCGGGGCTCCAGCTGCACGCCGTCTCCTCGTATTGCAGGATAAACGGCACAGTCACGTTTCCTGCGGAGTAGATCTCCGCCATAATCAGTGGCTTGCCCTCCTCGGTGACCGCCTGGCTCAGCTTTTCCTCAAGCTCTTTCCTTTCGTTTTGCAGCGCTTCGATCTGCCTGTGAAGCGAAAGAAGCTGCTCGGGAAGCGCGTCTATGTATTTTTCCTGTTCCTCAACCGAAACCTCCGAACGGCCGGTAAAGTTCCCGTTGGTTTTTCTCAGCTCGCTCATGGTTTTGCAGGTTTCGATTCGATAATCTATCTCTACAATTTTCTCCTGGATCGCCGTGGACTGTTTTTCAAAGCCCTCCACATCCTCCGCCTTGACGATTTGAAGATTTGCCGCCGCGACGCCCTCCGGGAATTTGAGCCGGAAGCTGCCCGAATTCGCCGTGTTGGTCATTCCCGAAACGTACAGAACGTTCCTGCCCTCCGCAAGCGAAACCTCGCCCCCGCGCGTCACGGTTGCGCTCCTCCTGTAAATTCCAAGCTCCGTTACCTTTGTCTTTGCCAGCATACAGATTTCCTCCATCGAAAAAGAGTTGCAGAACCTTGGCCTGTCAGGACCATTATCATGGATAGAGCCGACTCCGTCAAGGCTAAATCTTCGCCTACGGGGAAAAATATGGCTCAACAGAATGATTCGGGGCATACCGGCCTTTTTTCGACCGGTATGCCCCGAAGGGTTACAGGCGCAGAGCTTCTTTTCAATCCTCTTCTCCTGCTTTATCCTTTTCTTGTTTTATATCATACCCGCAAATGGCGGCCCCGGTCAAGGGCTTCGGCGCAGATGTAACGCAACTGTTACGCAGATGTAACAAAACTGTTACAAACCCACTTGTTCTTTCGCGGCAAAATGAAAAGGACGGGCGCTCGGCCCGTCCCTCTTTCGATTCAAATTTACACAATCTGCGCGACCAACTTGGTCATTGCCTCGGCGGAAATCGCCGTGTCCGCGGAAATCGCGTAGCTGTAGCCATTGCTCGTCCAAATTGCGGTGCTGACCGCGCCGTTGTTCCCCTTGAGCGTGACGTCGCGGCCGTTCACGGCGACGGTGCTGATCTCGGCGTAAGCATTATAGTCGCCGCTGACGTCCTCGCCGCCCGGCTGCATCCTGACCGTGATGCGCTGCGCCGCGCCGACATAGCTGATCTGCCCCAGATTGCCCCAATAGTTTTCGTATGCCGTCTCCGTGACGGGAAACGGCAGCTCGGCAAGCTCCGGCATGGCAAAGCCGAGAGAGTCGGAGAGCTCCTGCGCGTCTGCGTACTCGACGATACCGTTTGCGATCTGCACGCTGCCCTGCACCCCACTCGGGTCAAGCTCCGTGCGCGGGTTCAGCGAGACCGCCGCGAGCAGTACGACGGCGGCGCAGGCGGCAAGCGCAGTCCATCGTTTCCACTGCGGGAATTGAGTCACCCTGCCGCGCCGGGGCGCGTCCAGCTCCATGCCTTGAATGTTGCCGAGGATGCGTTCCCTCGCCTCTGCGGAAAGCTCGATCTTATTCATCGCCTTGTTATACTTCTCAGCCAAAGTCATACGCCTCCTTCAGCACCGTTTTGAGTTGCTCGCGCCCGCGCGAGAGGTCGGAGCGCACGGTCGCTTCCTTCCTGTCCAGAATGCGCGCGATCTCCGCCGTGGTATAGCCCTCGTGGTAGAACAGATGCACGACCTCGCGGTACTTGACCGGCAGGGATTTGACCGCCTCCCAGACAAAGGAGAGGTCGTCGCCCTCCTCCGCGGCAAGCTCCTCGTTCAGCTCGTCCGCGTCGCGCACCTGATTGTACTTGATGCGGTTCTTGGCAAGGTTGCCCGCCACGCGCAGGCACCACGCTTTTTCGTGGGTCTCGTCCGCAAACGCGGGCGCCTCCTTCAAAAACTGCACCAGCGTGTCCTGCACGATTTCCTCCGCGTCCGCCATATTGTGCAGATACGAATAGGCGAGACGGAGAATGCTGTTGCCGTATCGGTCAAGCAGACGCTCCGCCTCGGCGTTCACATCCGCGCGCGCCGCGGGGGAAGCGCTTTTTCCCTGCGCGAACAGGACCGGCAGCGCGCCGTTCCGCGCGGCGAGGATCGACCGCAGCTGCCAGCGGAGTCGTAACGCAAACGGCGCTTTTCTTGCAATGGCGTACATGTTTCCCTCATTCCCAATCAGGGCGGGCAGGCTTGCGCCCGTCCGCCCTCTGCTGTTTTACGCGACCTGCGCGATCAGTGCGGTCATGGCGTCAACCGCCATCGGCACGTCGGACGTCACGGCGTAGCTGTAGCCGTTGCTCGTCCAAACCGCGGTGCTGACCGTGCCGTCGTTGCCCTTGAGCGTGACGCTGTAATCGCCGACGGACACGGCGTCGATCTCGGCGTAGGTGTTGTAGTCGCCGCTGATATCCGCGTCCCCCGCCTCCTTGCGGACAAACAGGCGGTTGTCATCGCCGTCGTGGAAGATGACCTGAAGCATGCAGTTGTTCGCGACCTGGATGATCTTCTCGCCGTCCCAGCCCTCGACGGTCTCGGGAGCAGTCAGCTCGAAGCCCGCGGCTTTGGCGGCGTCGTCAAGCGTCTCATAGTCCACAAAGGGGTTTGCGATCTGCACGGTTCCACCTCCGATTCCCTCGTTGCTGACCATACCGTACTCGTTCGAGGCGTCGTTGTCAAGTCCCGCGTTGTCGGACGCCTTCGCATTCGCGCAGGCGGTGAGGGACAGGGCCATCACGGCGCAGAGCGCCAGAGCATAGATTCGTTTCATTGTTTTGTACCATCCTTTTTTGAAAATGTCGGGGCTGGTTTCGCCCTTCTGTCCTGTAAACAATTGGGGACGGCAAAATGTTGCAGCGTTTTCAAAAAAATTTTCACAAGTGACGATTCATTTGGGCCCATACTCTTAGGCAGGGTGAATCTTGCATTATTTCGCCGGGGTATGCTATAATACGCACTTGATCGGGTCTTGATCCGAAAAAACTGAAAGGTGGAGATTCCCATGAAGAAGTGTCTTTCCCTGATTCTCGCATTCACCATGGCGCTTGCGCTGGCGCTGCCCGCGTCCGCCGCCGCGCCCGCGCAGCTCACCGGCACCGCCGAGGCGGCAAACATTCAGAAGTACGGCAACGTCGTGCTTTCCCTCACCTGTGAGGAGGTCAAGGCCGCGGGCTATACCTTCGGCGACGTCGTGACGGTCAGCTTCCTCGACCAGAGCCTCGATATTCCGTTCTGCAACAACTATTCCGACGTGGATTCCGGTTCCCCCGCGCTCTTTGCGCGCGATGCGGACACGTACGTGCTCGTCGCCATCAACATGGGCGACTTTGCCACGACCTACGGCATCGCCACCAAGACCACCAACGAGGACAAGACCTTCGTGTGGAACTACAACGAGGGCGTCACCGGCCCCGTGACCTTCACGATCTCCCTCAAGGAAGCCGGCGGTTACTACGATGAATACATCATGCACCAGCTCAAGTACACCACCGAGCGCGCGGACTACGCTGAACTCAGCGACGAGCAGTTCGCGAACTTCCGCGCCGTCACGACGACCGGCATGGGCAAGGGCGTGCTGTATCGCACCTCGTCTCCCGTGAATCCCGAGGCGGGCAGAAACGCCTATGCCGACGCCGCGCTTCGGAATGCGGGCGTGACGGTCGTGATGAACCTTGCCGACGATGCGGCAAGCGTCAAGGGCTATGAGGGCTACGCCGCGAGCTACTATGCCACCACGAAGTACATTGCGCTGAATATGGGCGTCGATTTCGCCGCCGCCGAGTTCCAGAGCAAGCTTGCCGAGGGGCTCAGATTCTTCGCGGAGAACCCCGGCGTTTACGCCATTCACTGCACCGAGGGCAAGGACCGCGCCGGTTTTGTCACCGCGCTGCTCGAGTGCATGATGGGCGCGAGCTATGACGAGGTCGTCGCCGACTATATGACGACCTTCTATAACTACTACGGCGTCAAAGCGGACGAGGCGCGTTATGGCGTCATCGCGAACAGCAATATTGTCAAGAGCCTCCAGCGCGCCTTCGACGTCGCCGACCTCCGCTCCGCCGACCTCGCCGCCGAGGCTGTTGCGTATCTGAAAGCCATCGGCCTCACCGACGCCGAGATCGCCGCGTTGCGTGCGAACCTCTCCGCCGCGCCCGCCCAGGGCACGGATTACGTGGTTTCCGAGGGCGACTGCCTGTGGAACATCGCGTACAAGGCATACGGAACCGGCTGGGATTTCTACCGCATCGCGGAGGCAAACGGCATCCCTTCGCCCTATGTCATCTATGTTGGGCAGACCCTTCGCATTCCCCAGTAATCAGTAAGATTTACAGAGCCTCGGCGGTTTGTGCCGAGGCTCTGTTTGTTTGCTCTTGCGAGGTTGTATTTCGTTTGTCTCCTGCTGTACGCGGGGCAATCAAATCCCCATCGGATCGTACGGAACGCACGGCGCGCACAGCGGGGCGAAGGTCGTGCCGTCCACAAGCATGAGCTTGTAGTCCCCGGGCCAGTCCTCCCCGGTCTTCTTCACGCCGCTCGTCTTGCTGTTCATCAACCTGAATGCGCTCACGGACACCAGCCTGCCGCCGTCATAGCGCGCCATAATCAGCAGCGAACCCTTTGGGGCAGACACGGAGAACCATACCTCGAACCCCGTTGCTTCATCATAATAATACTCCGCATCTACCCCCGGCTTATTAACGTGGAAATAATAGGGCTCGCTTTTCAGCTTGCCGCAACTTAATGTAAGCTTATAGTCTCCCGGCTCAGTGGGAGGCTCGCTGCCGCTGTAATCGGTTCCGTCGTAGCCGGTGTAAGCCGCTGTAATGCCCTCCATGCCGGAATAGACCACATCCGGCTCCTCGCCGACGCACCAGTCGTTCACGACCGCCTCCAGCTTCGTGGCGTCCAGAATAACGTACTTCATGTCTGTGCTGTACGCGGCGACAATCTCCGCATTCTCCGCCTCGCAGTCGTAGCTTTCGCTGCCATATATGGTCGGCGCTGTGACCGAGCCGCAGTCCTCAACCCGATTCTAAACCGTAGGAATCCGGGTCCGACGCGTCGCCCGCGATGTACAGCGTGGTCGCGTTTTTCGTTGCCGCCTTCGCACCCGTCGTGAACGCGGGTACGAGCGTCAGCGCCATCACCAGCGCCAGCAGCATGCTGCCAAGTCTCTTTTTCATGTACTCCGTCCTTCCTTTCCATGCATCGTTTCCCTGCCCAAAATTCACTGCTTGGCAGTATATCACAAACGGTGGCGGTTAAAAAAGCAATTTTTTAGGCGCTTATTCCATAGAGCGCTCAAGCAGCTCCACGCGCATGCCGCGCTTCCGCTCTTGTAAAGCCGAAAGGACCCTGCTATAATTTCTGCTGATATCCGACGAAATCAAGTCTCCCCTGGAGGAAACACGCCATGGAAAATGAAGTGAAGCTCACAAAGCTCGCCAATTGCGCGGGCTGCGGTGCAAAGGTCGGCGCGGGCGTGCTGGCGCAGCTGCTGGGCGACCTGAAGGTGCTGCGCGACCCGAACCTGCTCGTCGGCTTTGACAAGAGCGACGATGCCAGCGTCTACAAGGTCACGGACGACCTTGCGCTGGTGCAGACGGTGGACTTCTTCCCTCCCATCCACGACGACCCTTACACCTTCGGCCAGATCGCGGCGACGAACGCGCTGTCCGATGTGTATGCCATGGGCGGCGAGCCTAAGCTCGCGCTTAACATCATGGCGGTGCCGAAGTCTCTGCCGTCCGACGCGGTGCACGAAATGCTGCGCGGCGGCTATGAAAAAGCCTACGAAGCGGGCGCGATCATCACCGGCGGGCACAGCATCCTCGACAACGAACCCAAGTACGGCCTTGCCGTGACCGGCTTCGTGCATCCTGACAAGGTGCTGACCAACAGCGGCGCACTGCCCGGCGACGTGCTGCTGCTGACAAAGCCCCTCGGCATCGGCATCCTGACCACGGCGGCAAAGGTGGGTATGGCGTCCGCGGATTCCATGGCGCTGGCGGTCAGGCTGATGACGACGCTGAACAAGGCGGCGCGCGACGTAATGGTAAAATACCGCGTCCATGCCTGCACGGACGTGACGGGCTTTTCGCTCATGGGGCACGGCCTTGAGATGGCGCAGGGCAGCGACGTCGAGCTGCACCTCGACGTGGACGCCATTGACCTCATCCCCGAGGCGGTGGAGCTGGCGCGCGCCGGCGTGCTTCCCGAGGGGATGTATCGCAATCGGAAATTTGCCGAGCCCTATGTCGATCCCGGGCAGGTCGAGCTGGCGCGGCAGGATGTGCTCTATGACCCGCAGACCTCCGGCGGTCTGCTGATCGCGGTCGAGCCGTCGGATGCGGACAGTCTTTATGAAGAGCTGAAAGGCGCGGCGCCGTCCGCGCAGCGGATCGGCACGGTTGCCCCCTACCGCGGCGGCGCACGCATATTCCTTTGCTGAAAGTAGATACGCGGAACGGCGAACGACCCCAAGGGGGGAATCACGAGAGTCGGCGTTATCGAAAACGGCGCGAGCCCTTGTGTCAAAAGGGCTCGCGCCGTTTTTGCAAAATAGTAGTCAGGATTTGCTCAATGCGCCATATAGCCGCAGTCCATGACCAGCTCCGAGCCGGTGACGGTGCGGGACTCATCGGACGCGAGGAACAGCGCGCCGTTGGCAATGTCGATCGGGTCGGAAACGTGCGGAGGCAGCGGGCAGGTCACCTTGACGCGGTCCCACAGAGCGGGCGTCGCGTCGTAGACACTCTTGAGCATCGGCGTGAGGATGCCGCCCGGATGGATCGTGTTGACGCGGATGTTCTTCGCCGCGAGCTGGATCGCCGCGTTCTTCGTCAGCGCGCGCGTGCCGCCCTTCGAGGCGCTGTAGGTCGCGTCGCCGCCGTCCGCGTCGCCGCTGGTCAGGCCGCCGATAGAGTCGATATTGACGATGGAACCGCCGCCTGCCTTTTCCATGTAGGGGACTACCGCCTGCACGCTGAGCAGGACGGAGAGGCAGTTCGTCTTGTAGACGTTCAGGAACTCTTCGGCAGAGGCGTCGAGGATGCCCTTCATCGCCATAATTGCGGCGTTGTTCACGACAATGTTGATGCCGCCGTACTTTTCGGCCGTGTCCGCCGCGACCTTTTCCCACTCCTCCTTGCTGGCGACGTCATGCTGCATGGCGGTCATCTCATAGTCGGGATGCTCCGCCTTGATGGCCGCGAACGCCTTCTCGACCTTGTCCACATGACGGCCGGTACCGACGACTTTCGCGCCCTCCTTGGCGAACAGCTCCGCGATGGCGAGGCCCAGTCCCTGCCCCGCGCCGGTGATAATAGCGGTTTTGCCTGATAGTCTGCCCATGGTGTTATTCCTCCTACTACTTTTTCGATTCTCTCTGTGAATCGTTTTCTGATATTATAGCCTAATACTGACGAAAAATGCAAGGACGAGCTGTGCGGCGCAAACGCAGCACATCGGATAATTGATACCCGCGAAATCTTGGCGCGTCGACGCTTCGATTCCGCGGGTTTGTGTGTTTATACGCTCACGCACCTGCCGCATACCATTTTTTCATGCCGCACCATACCAGATCGTTCCCTCGTTTGTTCTTTTTCCAAACGCGTCGCCGAGCTGAACCAGCGCGCCGATCAGGATGACGGAATAGTAACAGAAGAGCCGCCACAGGAGCATCGCCCAGAACACGCCAGAGGCACCGGCGGCAGAAAACACCAGATAGAAAGATCCCTCCGCAGCTCCGGCGTTTCCCGGCGTCGGAACAACCGCGCTTGCAGCATAAATGATAAACGTCAGGGCGAGTGCGCGCAGATATGGAACGGATGCCCCAAGCGCGCCGAGCACAAACCACGGGATACTGCACAGCGCGATCCTATAGAGGATGGAAAGCGCCATCAGCGCGGAAAGAAGCCCGCGCTTCCCTGCAAGTGCGCCGAAGCTGTCTGTGTACTGCGCCATTGTCGAGAGAAGCTTTTTGCATTTGCCGTCCGTGTCCCTCATGAGATGCAGACGCCCGACGAGACGAAACACGATGGAGATGACCCTTTCCGCCGTTCTTGGCGACACGGAAAACCACATGAGAAGACAGGGCGCAACGCTGAAACACACAAGCCCCAGCCATGCAGTATAGCAAATTGCCTCGATCTCTGCGGCACGGTAAGTCAGAAATGTCACCAGCGCGGGAAGAATGAAGCCCGCCTGCATTGTGATGAAGCCTATGATCGGCATAGCGCCCGCCGCGCCGTCATCGTAGCCGCGCTTGCGGAGCCACCAGATCTGGAACGGCTGACCGCCGGCTCCGCCCGGGGTGATGGAATCGTAGTATCGTCCAAGCACTGTCGTTTCAAACGCCGCACGGAGCGAAGCACGTCCGCCGAGTGCGCGCATCATCAGCAGATACTTCGCCGATTCTGCCGCGAAGGACGTGCAAAGGCATCCAAAACCGCCCAAAAGCCAAAGAGCGCCATGTGCGCCGAGTCTGAGAGCTGCGTTCCCCTCCGCCCCGCTCTGCTCGCGCAACGCGGCATATGCGATCACGGCAATATTTAAAAGCAGAAACAGTGCGCCTCTGCCGAGATGTTTTTTCCTGTCTTCTTGTTTCTTTCCGAGTTCCATGGAATACTCGATCATACCGGGATGCCTCCTTGTCTGTGATATGGGTAGAGCATACCGCATGATTCTGAAGATTCCATTATGAAAATTCTTAAAAAAATCTTTAGTTTCTCTGCGTTTCTCAAAGACTGCTCAAAAAAGGCCGCATTGCAGTAATTCCGCAATACAGCCTCTTTCTATTCTGCGCGCAATGCGCCGACCGGCCGCCCCCTCAAAGCCTTGATTGCCGGGTACATACTTTTTTCATCCCAGCGCCACGTCGAGCGCCATCATCAGCGTGAAGCCTGCCGCGAACAGCACCGTACCGACAAAGGTAACTCGCTCAATTTGTCAAGAGTTAATTCGGTTAAATAGCGGGCAACTCAAGGGCATACTCGAAGCGCGTTTTAGTCGTTCTTAGCCGGGGACAGTCTCCTCGAAGCCGTCCGGCTTGCGGTCAGGGGTCAGGAACCCAAGGAAAGGGGCTCCTGACCTCGCCTGTTGCGTTGTGCAAAACTATCATGACACGATATATGCTCTGTTCAGGCGCCTCGAAGCTTTTTCAGCTCCGCGCATAGAGAAGCGGCGTCGCCGGACACACCGTCGAACCGATAGTCATATGTCCCGCCGTCGAACATCCCATGCTTTTTCTCCAGCATCTGCGCCACAGGTGCCGGGAGATTCCCGTGCATTCTTGTCCGAAAGCGCTCCTTGATCGTATCCAGATCGGCACTGACCAGAATTTTGACGGCGCCCCCAGGCAGAAGATTTACCTGCTCCGGCTCGGCGATCACATAAATCAGGTTCTCCCCCGCAGCAGCCTGCCGAAGCTTCTCGCGAAACGAGCACTCCGCCTCGCTCTCGGATTTTGCCAGTCTCAGATAGTCCTTTCCGCTGACGATCTCTCCGCCGAGCGATTGCCTGATTTTCTCTGCGAGCGTGGATTTTCCGCTGCAATTTTCACCGATGACGCCGATAACCATATCCTGTCTTCCCTTCCTTACGATGCGTCCCCTACTCTTCCTCTTCCTTGGGATTGACGTGGATCATGACATGCTTCACATTCGGGAATTCCCGTTCGACTGCACTGTGAACGCGCTCGGCAATGCCGTGGGCGTCAAGCAGCGAAATGTCCGACTTCACCGCGATTTCAAGATCCACATAGATCTTGCTGCCAAACTGCCGCGTGCGCAGAAGGTCGATCCGTTCGACGCCGCCCTGTGCTCCGATAAAGGCGCGCAGCCTCTGCTCGAACGCTTTGCCGCAGGAGGTGTCGAGCATCTTGTTCACCGCGTCGCGCGAAATGTCGAAGGCCACCTTCAGGATCAGCACACAGATAATCAGGCTGGCGATCGGGTCCATGATCGGATAGCCCAGCTTCGCCATGCCGATACCGAGAAACGATCCGATCGACGAGATCGCGTCCGAACGGTGATGCCACGCGTCCGCCTTGAACGCCGCAGAGTCCAGCTTTTTGGCATAGTGCATTGTGTACTGGAACATGCCCTCTTTTACGGCAATGGACACGAGCGCGGCAACCAGCGGAAGCAGCGTGGGGATCTCAATGCTGCCGCGCTCCCAGAGGAGCTTGCGCACGCCGCTCCATCCGATCCCGGCGCCCGTCCCGGCGAGGATCAGTCCCAGCAGCAGCGAAGCGACGCACTCCAGCCGTTCGTGGCCATAAGGGTGCTCTGCATCCTCCTCTTGTCTGGAAAGGAGCACACCGATCCATGCAATAAACGTCGCAAACACGTCCGAAAGCGAGTGTACGGCGTCCGAGACCATCGCGCCGGATTTTCCGAGGATACCGGCGATGAGCTTGAAGGCTGCAAGCAGCACGTTCCCGAGTATCCCGACGCGAGAGAGCCGGTTTACGATTTTTCTTTCATCCATAGCGTTACCTCCGTGACGCGGCGTCCGTTCCGGGGGCAAAAAAGCGCACCCCGGAACATACTACTGTCCCGCAGATGCGCTTTATGCTTCTTCTGCTGCCGATCTTACGGCCCAGCTACATATTTCTCCGTTTGGGAGAAATACTGCCTGCTCAGTTTGTACTGTAGACGGCACATATTGTTGTGTAGACGCAGTGCAATGAGTTTTAAATATTTTACCATGCTGCGTTCCATCCTGTCAATACGGAAATCTCTCCTTTTTCCCCCGCAATTTGGCAGACCGGGAATCATTTTACCAAAATAATAGATATGCAATTCTTTCTTATCCGCCCATCGGCCGGAAGCCGCGGTCCATATCGTCGGGTTTCCCGTCCGTTTCATTCGTAGTCAATGCCCGCGCCGTTGCTGGCGCTGCGTTTCTTCGCCCGCCATGAGGCCGCGCTTTTTGACATACTCCAGAAACAGAAAACAAACCGTGATCTGCACGATGGTGGAGCATGGCACGCTCAAGCCGATGTAAAAAAGCCGCCCCGTCCGAACGCTCATAAGGTAGGCGACGGGGATACGGATCAGGAACGCCGCGCCGATGCCCTGCGCCATAACAAACGCCGTGCGCCCGAGGCCGTTGTAAAAGCCGATGAAGCAAAACAGGAAGCAGGTGAACAGGCAGTCGATCGCATAAGCGCGCAGATAGTCGAAGCCCGCGAGAATGATTTCCCGATCCTTGGCAAAGATGGCGCAGAGCAGATCGCCGTGGAAAAACGCCGTGTAGAACATCACAACGCCGAATGCCGTGGACAGTCCGATGGCAATTCGAAGCCCGCGGAGCGCGCGCT
>SVKP01000197.1 GCA_015068395.1 Oscillospiraceae bacterium | reverse complement strand
GAGGTCATCACGCTGGTGGGCGAGGGCAAGCCGATGGACGAGATCGCGGCTGGCATCCAGATGGCGGTTGCAAAGCGCTGCTTCGTGATGGCGAAGAAGGCGGGCGCGGTGGACAGCATCACGCTGACGGGCGGCTGTGCGAAGAACGACGGCCTGAAGCAGGCGATCGAGCATGTGCTCAAGCTCAAGGTCGTGGAGCTCAAGACGGACCCGCAGCTCATGGGCGCTCTCGGCGCGGCGGAGTACGCGCGCCAGAAGGGCATGGCGAAGAAGGCGTAAATCGCCCTTGATTGTGGAGGAAACTATGAACAAGCTTCTCAAAATACTCTGGACGGTATTCAAGGTTCTGTTCGTGGTGGTCTTTGTCCTGTTTGTCGTGTATTTCTGGAACCTCGACCAGAAGGTCCTGGGATGGCTGTACACGCAGGTCAACCGCATCCACGACCGCAAGAACGTCGATATCAAATTCTAGCCTATGGAGCTTTATGATCCAATCATCACCGCGACCCGCTCTCTTTTGGAGGGAGCGGAGCCGCGGCGGTGGGCTAATGACGAAAGCGCTGCCTGGCGCGACACCGGCGAGAGCGAGCTGGTCATGCTCCGCGACGCGGCGTATGAGCTTGGCGGCGGCAGCTGCCCGTCGGCGAACTTTACCTGCGTCACAAGCAGCGAAGCGCTTGTCCCGGCGGACGAGATCGTGCTCTACGGCAAGGACCTCGGCGAGCTGCGCGGCGACGTGTCGTTCGCGCGGCTGGCGTTTCTGCTCACCGACGAGCTGGGTGCGGACGACGAGGCGGCGTATCAGGCGATCCGCGACATGGAATTCGTCAAGTACCACGTGTTCCCGGAGGGCTATATGGTGCGCATCTCCTCGGAGAGCAACCGCGAGCAGGTGCGCCTGAGCAAGACCGCCATCGCGCGCGGCGTCAGCTTTCAGAAGATCGGCGCGGCGTATATCCGGGGCTACCACAAAAATGTCCATGTCCGCCGCGTGCAGCTCGTGTTCGTGACGGACAGTGCCGTGGTGGCGGAGCTGTCCAAAACCGCGAAGAAGGTCGACGGCATCACCAAAACGCTGACGCACATTTTAGAGGGCATCCCGACCGACTGCGGCAGCTGCAACCTCAAGCCCATCTGCGACGAGGTGGAGGGCATGCGCGAGCTGCACTTCGGCATGAAGAACAAGGGCTGACGATAAATTCTTTTTCAACGCCGGCAAGGGCGGATGCCTTTGCCGGTGTTTCAACTTTTGAGAGAGAAGAGGGAGCGTATATGGCAAAGCGGCGCAGGGCGGAGCTGCTGCTGGCGCTGGCAACGGGCTTTTGGAGCATATCCTACTACTTTTCGCGCGTCTGCTTTGCGGAGCTGGAGGTGCTTTGCCTCAACGCGTTCCGCTTTTTGAGCGCCTTCGCCGTGCTGAGCATCGTCTATTTCCGGCACTACCGGGGCATGACGCGCGAGACGGTCCGATGGGGCGCACTGGTTGGGCTGGTGCTGGTCGTGACCTACGTCGGCGCGACCTACGGTGTCAAGTACACCTCGCTTTCCAACGCAGGCTTCATCAGCTGCCTCGCGGTGATCATCACGCCGCTCATCGAGCTGGCGGTCTACCGCAAAAAGCCGGAGAAAAAGCTTGCGGTTTCGCTGCTGCTGTGTACGCTGGGGCTTGCGCTGCTGACGCTCAACGAGACGCTGCGCTTCGCGGCGGGGGACGCGCTGTGCTTTCTCTGTTCGGTCACTTATGCCGCCGACATCGTGATGACCGAGCGCGCCGTGGCCAATCCCAGGGTGGACGCCGTCGGCATGAGCGTGGTCGAAATCGGCGTCACCGGCGCGGTGTTTTTGCTGCTCTCCTGCCTGTTTGAGCAGCCGCGCCTGCCGCGCTCGCCGGAGGTCTGGGGCGCGGCGCTGTTTTTGGGCGTGTTCTGCTCGGGCGTCGCGTTCGTCATCCAGACCACGCAGCAAAAGCACACCGCCGCCTCCCGCGTCGCGCTGATTTTCACGCTGGAGCCGGTGTTTTCCGCCGCCGTGGCGTATTTTCTCGCGGGCGAGCGGCTGCTCGCGCGGAACTATCTCGGCGCTGTGCTGGTGGTCGCCAGCCTGCTGCTTGCACAGATCGAGTGGAAGGGGAGCAAAAGAGATGACCACGTTTGAAAAGGTGTACGAGGCGGTCAAGCAGATCCCAGAGGGCAGCGTCGCCAGCTATGGGCAGGTCGCGGAGGCGCTGGGCAACCGGCGGCTCTCGCGCGTCGTGGGCTACGCGCTGCACGTAAACCCGTACCCGGGCGTGGTCCCCTGCCACCGCGTCGTGATGAAGGACGGCTCGGTCTGCCGGGGCTTCGCCTTCGGCGGGGCGGGACGGCAGGCGGAGCTGCTGCGCGCGGAGGGCGTGACGTTTCTCGACGAGACGCACGTCGACATGGCGCGCTGCCGCGTCCGCGCGCTCCCGCTGGTGCTGTGAGGGCGCGGAATAAAGCTGACAGAAAGCGACGTCCGCCGCGGCGGCTCCGGCTTGGACCGAAGCGCCGCGGCGGGCTTTTTTGCGCAAACGTCGGCTTGCCATTCTTTCCCAAGTCTGCTATACTGGCTAAAAATGAAACTGGGGGACAACTATGCTGTATCATATTCTCGCCGTCGGAGACGTGGTCGGACAGAGCGGCGTGCAGCACCTCAAGCGCTGCCTTCGGACGGTGCAGAAGCAGTTCGCGATCGACTTCACCGTGGTCAACGGGGAAAACGCGCAGATGGTCGGGCTCACGCGCGAGGACGCGGAGGCGATGTTCTCCGCCGGCGCGGACGTCGTCACGCTGGGCAACCACACCTTCGGCAGAATGCAGATCGCGCAGTATCTCGACGAATGCCCGTACATCCTGCGCCCCGCCAACCTCGGCGCGCGCGCGCCGGGGAAGGGCTGGGGCGTCTATGAATGCGGAAAGCTGGAGATCGGCGTGATGAACCTGATCGGGCGGGTTGACATAAAAAATCAGTCCGACAATCCGTTCCTGACGGCGGACCGCCTGCTCGCCGGGCAGGAAAAGCCGCGCTTTACACTCGTCGACTTTCACGCCGAGGCGACCAGCGAGAAGCTTGCCATGGCGTATTATCTCGACGGGCGCGTCAGCGCGGTCTGGGGGACGCATACGCATGTCCCCACCGCGGACGAGGAGGTTTTCCCTAAGGGGACGGGCTACATCTCCGATCTGGGCATGACCGGTCCGGTGCGCGGCGTGCTCGGCGTGGACCCGAAGCAGTCGGTCGAGGGCTTCCTCGGCGGCCTGCCGGGACGCTATCGTGCGGCGGAGGGGCCGTGCAAGCTGCAAGGCGCGATTTTCACGCTCGACGACGCGACGGGGCTGTGCACCGCTGTGGAGCGGATAGACATAAGATAAAATTTAATGCATTATGTAAATTAAGATGGGATTAACATAACGAAGTGGAAATGGTATTACGCTAATTTGACGGAAGGAAAGCGTATTTATGCTGATTTCCATAAAGCTGGAGATATGACATTATGTCAATTAATTTCCTACATGCCGCCGATTTTCATTTGGACAGCCCCTTTGCCGGACTGCCGGAGGAACAGGCGGTATTCCGCCGCCGGGAGAGCCGGGAGCTGCTGGATCGGCTTGCAGATTATGTAAACTCAAATGATATTCAGCTGGTCCTGCTCGCGGGCGACCTGTTTGACGGCGCCGCGGCGTACCGGGAGACGGTCGAGCGGCTGCCGGGCGTTTTGGGCGGCATGCGCTCGCGGGTGTTTATCGCGCCGGGCAACCATGACCCCTACACGCTCCGCTCGCCCTATGCAACGATGGACTGGCCGGAGAATGTGCACATCTTTCGGACGCGGCAGATCGAACGCGTGGTCCTGCCGGAGCTTTCCTGCGCGGTCTACGGCGCGGCGTTCACCGACGCATCGCAGGAGCCGGGGCTTCTGGCGGGCTTTTCTGCGCCGGACGACGGCTTGACCCATTTGATGGTACTGCACGGCGATTTAGATGCGCCGTCGTCGCGTTATGGGCCTGTTCTGCGCGAGCAGATCGCGGCGTCGAACCTCGATTATCTGGCACTCGGGCATGTGCACAGCTTTGGCGGCGTGCAGCGCGCGGGGCGGACGGTGTATGCCTACGCGGGCTGCCCCGAGGGGCGCGGCTTCGACGAGACTGGCGACAAGGGCTTTCTGCGCGGTACGATCGATCGGAACGAGGTAGACATAACATATGTTCCCTTCGCCGCCCGCCGCTATTGGTCGCTGCGTGCCGACGTGACCGGCAGGACGCCGGAGGAAGTGCTGTTGGCGGCGATGCCGGAGACCGCGGCAAGCGACCTCTGCCGCGTGACCTTCGTGGGGGAGACGGATGAAGGCGGAGTTAACATAAAATTATTACAGGAGCGTTTCGCGGAAAAGTTTTACGCGCTTTCGCTGCGCGACGAGACGCACATCCGGCAGGATATCTGGGCACGCGCGGACGAGGATTCGCTGCGCGGGCTGTTTCTGCGCGAGCTGCGGGAAAAGTACGACGCGGCAGGGGACGAGGAACGGAAAAAGCTTGAGCTGGCGGCGCGGTTTGGACTTGCGGCGCTGGATCATCGTGATATTTGAATAAGGGGGAGAACGGCATGTCAAAGTTCTACATGAAGCTGGGGAAGCTTCGCATTGAGGAGTCGGAGAAGGAAAAGGCGCTCAACTTCGGCCTGGAGGGCGAGCAGGGCAAGGGCTTTTTCTCGCTGCCGCTGACGGCGCGCGGCATGGCGCGCGCGGCGGGGGCGCTGGGCGTCACGCTCGCGACCTACCGGCTGAAAAAGAAGCTGAAAAAGGTCGAGCGCACGGCGAAGGACGCCGAGCGCCGCGGCAGAGAGGCGCTGAAAAATCTGGACTTTAAGAAGCTGGGCGGCGGAAAGCGCTGAAGCGACCGGCAGAGACCTGTAAACTGTGTTTTTTGCGGAGGGGGAAACGGTTGTGAACAGGCGGACGTATGGAATCGGCATGTGGCTGGCGCTGGCGCTGTGCCTTGCGCTTCTTCCGGGCACGGCAAGGGCGGCGACGGTGGCAAGCGGCGCGGACTTCAGGCTCATGCTGGTGGACGCGAACAACATCCCCCTCTGCCCTGCGTGGAGCGGCGGCGAATAAGAAACAACAGGGGCGTCGGCAAATCAAATGCCGACGCCCCTGTCGTCAGTTCTTGAAAAAGTTCGTAACGTTGGCGAGCGGTTCGACGACGTCCGCGAGATCGTTGATCGCGCGGTTGAGCGCGTCGAAATCCACGGCGTTGATCTTTGCCATCGCCTCGCTCACGGCGTCAGAGTTGTCCACGACGAGCTGGTTGGCGTTGTTCGCTGCGGTGGTCGCGCTCTCCAACGCCTCCGTGGCGGTGACAAGCGCCTCGTCCGCCTTGACGGACAGCTCGTCGACCTCGACGAGGACCGTTTCCAGATGTCCGAAGGTCTGCGTCACGCGCCCGACGGCGTCGTTGACGCGCGGGATGAGGATCGCCAGCGCGATGCAGACCGCGGCGAACAGCGCGGCGAGCAGCCAAACGCCCACGCGCACATAGCGCAGCAGCAGACGGTTTTCCTTGTCCATGGCAAAAGCCCTCCTTTGTGTTTTACCGTTATTGATAAACGCCGAATATGTGCAAAAATCGGACGAGCGCGAACTCATAGGAGCTCAACGGGCGGTCGTCCGCGTCGTAGCTGTGGGCGGCGACGAGGATGCTGTCGAAGCAGCGCGGCTCGCCGACCGCGACGACGACCGGGCTGTGCGCCCAGCGAACGCCGTCGAAGGACAGCTGTACGACGTCGCCGGGGGCGAGCTCGAGGAGCGACGCGTTGTACGCCGCGGGCCCGAGCGATTTGCGCGTGCGCGTGAGGTAGTTGAAGAGGTATTCGACGCCCGTCCAGGCGGGCGCCTTGCGGTTGGCGTCAATGTAGTACCAGCCGTAGGTCGGCGTATAGTCCATGACGCGCGAACCGGCGAAAAGGCACTGGGAGGCAAAGTTGGTGCAGTCCCCGCCGAGGGCTTCATAGTCGTAATAGCGCGGGTTCCTGCCGTATGCCCAGGCGTGCGCGTAGCGAACCGCGGCGGATGCGTTGTAGGGAACAAGCTGCATGGAAACGTCTCCTTCCGAAGCCATCCTATGCGCCCGGCATGTCGGAAAGAACGGGCGGACAGGCGGCCTCGGTCGGAGACGAAGGAGCCGCGGAGAAGACGCATTCCTATTATTTCACGGAGGACGCCTCTTTATCAAAATAATACTGCTTGAACAGCTTGAACTGCGCGTGGTCGACGCGCGCGATGCGGTAGGCGCGCTTGAGGTTGAAGTCGGCGGGGTTTCTGAGCGTGCGGTCCATCCTGTGCCGCGCAAGCTCCTTGCGAAGCGCCGGGTCGGTGACGTAGCGGTTCAGGATACCGCGCGGCACGTTCGACCAGAGCGTGACGTTTTCGTTATAGATGCAAGCGCCGCGCTTACCGTAGATCACGTCGTCCGCGAGCAGCTTCATCATGTTGATGCCCGCGGTGCGGACGAAATAGCTGCTGCGCCCGAGGCGCGGGTTGATCTCGAAGAGCAGGTACCGCCCGGTGCGGCGGTCGTATTTCATGTCGATGTTCGCAAAGCCGACGTAGCCGATCTCCTCCAGAAACACCTGGAGCTTATCATAGAGCGCGCGGTCACCGCGGGAGAGGATCGCGGCATAGTTGCCGACGGATTTGGGATCGTAGTATTCCAGCACCGGCTGGCCGAGGCACATCGCGCGGACATGCCCGTCAGCGTCCGAATAGCTGTTGAGCACGCGCATCGCGCCGTCCCCTCCGGGGACAAACTCCTGCAAAATGAGCTTGCCCTGATAGTCGGAGCGGTTCATCTTGCCGATCATTTCCAGATACTGCTCGCGCGTGTCGAAGAAGTAGACCTTCTTCTGCCCTTCAAAATGACAGCGCAGATACTCGGTCGCGTTGCTGTTCTCGGGCTTGACGACGATGGGGAAGGTGAAGGGCATGCGTTGCAAGACGCTCTCACGCTCATTCGGCAGAGCGATCGCTGTTTTGGGATAGTCCAGGCCGTGCGCGTCGCAAAGCGCATAGAAGCGGTCCTTGGTGTCGAAGGTTTCCAGCATCTCGACCGGGTTGAAGCGGTTTGCGATCAGACCCTCAAACTGCGAGTAGTGGCGGCACAGCAGCCCGGTGTAGTAGTCGGAACAGGGAATGACGAGCAGCTTTTCATAGTCCGCCGCGCAGCGACGCAGCGCGGCGAGCAGCGCGCCGGGGAATACGTCGTCCAGTTCGAAATCGCGGATGACCTCAATGTCGAACAGGCGGCTCGAACGCGTGGGGGAAAGCGCCGCCGTGCACAGCAGCAACGGACGGACGCGGTACGCCTCGCAGAACAGCCGCGCCGTGCCGTAGGCGTTCTCGTCGCTGCCGAGGATGATGGGAAGGAAGTCTTTTTTGCTCATGTGTCACCTCATGCGTGCGTTTGATTGTAGAGTTCCAGATATTTGAGCGTCAGCGCCACGTCGGAGGGGACGGGAACGAACTCGCTGCCGCGCTTCATATACTCCTCCTCACCCTTGCCGGTGAGCAGGATGACGCGCGGGCCCTTGTGCTCGCAGATCGCGCGCCGGATGCACTCGCCGCGGTCCTCCAAAATAAGGTGCGGGGCGAAGATGATGTGCTTTTCAATGTCGGCGGCGATCTGCTCAAAGGGCTCCTCGCCGCTGTCCTCCTCGGTGATATAGACGTAATCGCTGTTGTCGCCGCTCACCTCGCCGAGATCCTTGCGCCGCTGCAGGGCGTGGGAGCCGGGACAGCCAAAGATGGAGATGATCGACCGGCCGGGGTACTCCGCGCGCGTGGAGCGGAAGAGCGCGTCGAAGCTCATGCGGTTGTGCGCGTAGTCGACGACGACAACGACCTGCTTGTCGCGGCTCTCATAGACCTGCATTCTCCCGCTGGCGCGGGCGACGCGGAGGCCGCGGTGGACGCTTTCCTCCGGGATATCCAGCGCCATGCACATCGCCATCGCGGCGAGCGCGTTCTGCACGTTGAACAGTCCCGGCATCGTGATGGAGAACTCGCCGTTGTACTTGGGGGAGCGGACGGTGAAATAAATACCGTCGCCGCGCTTTTCCATCCGCTCGCAGTACAGCGTGTCGCCCTTGTGTGAGCCAAAGGTGACGACCTTGCACAGCCCGTTCGCATAGCCGAGCGCGCGCGACGAGTGCTCGGCGTCGGTGTTGACGCAGCCGACGCGGCACTGGTTGAAGATCAGAAGCTTTGAGGCGAAATAATCCTCAAAGTCGGGGTGCTCAATGGGGCTGATGTGGTCCTCGCCGATGTTGAGGAAGGACGCGACGTCAAAGGTCATGCCGCGTACGCGCCCGACCTTGAGCGCCTGGCTCGAAACCTCCATCACAAGATGCGTGATGCCGCTGTCGAGGGCGTTCTGGAAGTGGCGGTAGAGCTCCAGCACCTCCGGCGTCGTGATGTGTGATTCCTCGGTCGTCACGCCGTCATAGGTGTCGATCGACGAGATGATGGCACACTCGGGCTTGCCCTGCGCGGTGAGGTAGTCGTTGAGGATGTAGCGCATGTAGTACGCCGTCGTGCTCTTGCCCTTGGTGCCGGTGATGCCCACGGTCACAAGCTTGTCCGTCACGTTGTTGTAATAGAGCCTTCCCAGCACCACCAGCGCATAGCGCACGTCGCTGACAAGCAGGCGCGGCGCGTCCGTGTCGTAGGCGCGTTCCGAGACGTAGGCGGCGGCGCCGTTTTTCAGCGCCTCGTGTAGATATTCTTCCTTAAAGTGCGCGCCCTTGCACAGAAAGAGCGAGGCGCCGGAGAGCTCGCGCGTATCATAGGTAAAGCAGTCGATGGTCGTCTGCGCCGTTTTCTCGTCGACCGTGGACTCCGTGAGCAGCCTTGCCTCGCGCAGCGCGTCAATGTATTCCTGCAGCGTGTGGAGAGCCAACATGAAAAACGCCCCCGTTTCTTTATTTATATTGTAATATTAACTTTCATATGATACCACACGAGGACGCGAAAGACAAGCAAAACGCGCGGACTTTCCAAATATTGCATTTGCATCCCGGGCGCGGCTGTGGTAGCATAGGGACGTTCCCTTACCGGGGCAAGCTTGCAAAGGGGGGCTGCCGATCAAACACCGTGACTTTCCGCCGGTCCGGCCGTCTTTTGCGCCTTGCGTAAAGGATGGCTGATTAGACAAGAGAGACTGTGCATCTTGTGGAGGTAATCGGCTGATTGCCTCCACCCTTTTAAGCTTCTTGCACAAAGCGAAAAAAAAGTCAAAAAAGGTATTGACAAATCCGTAAAGGGGGAGTATAGTAGCGACTGTTCCGCGGTTGAGGCAAGCGCCGAGCCGAAAAGAACGAGTACCTTGTAAATTAAACAACGAAGACAAGAAAAGCACCAGAGTTC
>SVKP01000196.1 GCA_015068395.1 Oscillospiraceae bacterium | reverse complement strand
GAGGAGATCATCCACGCGGGCAACCGCTTCATGATCTACGCGCTCTATCCCGAGGCGCAGATCTCCGTCCACGTCGCCTGGGGCTTCAAGAAGCAGAACACCGCCGTGATGATCGGCAAGTCCATCGTCAACAAGCACTCCAACGTCGACATCGGCGAGCTCTGCCTCAAGTACGGCGGCGGCGGCCACCGCAACGCCGGTACCTGCCAGCTCGACAACGACATCGTCGATCAGGAGCTGCCCAAGATCATCGAAGCGCTCAACGCGTGATTCCTGCGCAATACCAGCTTCCCTCTGCCAAAGAAAAGGCAGAGGGAAGTTTTTTAATGCAGTCCCATTGGGGTGAGCGTATATGTCCTGTCGCAGACCTCGGCAATGAACTTGCGGTCGTGGGATACGCTGAGGATCGCGCCGGGGAAGCTTCGGAGCAGGGCGCGTATCTCAGGGCCGGAGAGCGGGGAAAAGTTGCGCGTCGGCTCGTCGAGCAGCAGCACGTCCGTATTCTCAAGGCTCATTTTCAAAAGCAGCAGCTTTGCCTTCTGCCCGCCCGAGAGCCCGCGGATGGGGCGGTCCATCTCCTCCGCCGTGTAGCGCATGGAGCCGAGATAGGTCCGCGCCGTCGTCAGCGCCGCCTTCTCGCCCGAGGGGACGAGATAGTGGCTCGGCGTCTCCGCGAGGTCCAGAAGCTCCTCGTAATCCTGCGGCACATAGAAGGCGTGGACGTCCCTGCGCGCCAGCAGCTCGTTTGCGATGGCGCGCAGCAGCGTCGTCTTGCCGACGCCGTTTTTGCCGACGATGCAGACCTTCTCCGGCCCGCGGATGCGCAGCGCAACGTCCCGGGCGAGCACACGCTCGCCCACGCGCAGCTCCGGCAGGCAGAGCTCGAGCACGGTTTTCCCCGCAGGCATCGTGCGCTCCGTGTGGAAGCGGACGAGAATGGGCGATTCGTATTCGGGGTAGTCGGTCATCTCCTCGTGCTCGCGCGCGTAGCGCCGCTCCATCGCCTTGACTGACGCCATTTTCTTCTTGAGCAGCCGCCCGGTGGAGGGGTCTCTGCGCGAGATGTTCTCCTGCGCATGCTCCACGCTCTGCTGGATGCGGCGGAATTTCTCCATCGCCTTGCGCTCCTCGCGCCGCTCGCTTCCGGCGAGCTGGGTCTGCTTCTCAAAGCCCGCCGCGCGTTCCGCCATGAACTGCGTAAACGGCATGTTGGCGACCGTGTGGCGGCAGAGAGTCTTGCGGCGGAGCTGTTCGAGCAGGACGACGCGGTTCGCCGTGTTTTCGATCAGCGTTTCGTCGTGCGAGATGAACAGCACGCTCCCGCGCCAGCTTCGAATGAGCGCTTCCAGCCGCTCCAGCGTCTCGATGTCGACGTCGTTGGACGGCTCGTCGAGCAGCAGGACGTCCGGGCGGTCCAGAAGCAGCGCGGCGAGCTGGAGCTTGACCTTCTCGCCGCCGGAGAGCGTACCCATCCGCTGCTGCGCGTAGAAGACGTCTTCCGGCAGCGCCAGCTCGGCTGTGATCTCCGTCAGCACGCGGGGGGAGGCGTCCAGAAAGCTGTCACGCGCGCTGAAATACTCGTATACGGTCTTTGCCTTCTCCGCCTCCGGCAGCTCCTGCGGGAGATAGCCGAGCGTTTCGCCCTGCGTTGTGCGCGTCCCCTCCGCATCGGCGTAGGGCGCGATGAGCGCGGGGTCATAGATCCATTTGAGCAGCGTCGACTTGCCGTTGCCCTCCTCGCCGACGACGACCGCCCGGTCGCCGCGGTTGAGCACAAAATTAAAATCACGCAGGATCGTGCGCAGGTCGCGCCTGTGCGTGATGGTCAGATGATTGATTTGAAGCATATGGAACACCGTGCCTTTCCGTATCCGCGATGCGCCCCGTTCCGGGCAGCAAAAAAGCCCCTCCGCGCCAAGCAGAGAGACCCTGACCTATCCGAAAGACAACGAAAGCGCGCAGCGCCGCGAGGCCCTGATATGACAGGTGATCTCTGCTTCAGCGCACGCGTACGACACACCCTCCGGCTTTGACCGGCGGGGCGCAAACATTTTATGTGCGTCAGCTGAAGGGAGTCACCTGTTGTTCATTTTCTCACCCCGCGCCAATGCGGCGCGCCTTTCCTTTTTCTTGTGACCAATATAGCAAATTCTTCCAAAATTTGCAAGAGGCATTTGCCAAACCTGTTGACAATTTGCAGAAAACAATGAAATAGGGGGTTGACAAATGCAGGAAAACATGTATATTAATATATAAGTGTAAATATTTATGTTAAGCGGAGGGGGCTGTCCCATGAAACGTGGAGATCGCATATTAATGAGCCTGAGCATACTCATATTCTGCATTCTTCTCAGTGTGCCCGCCTCTGCGGCAAGCTATACGGTCGTCAAGGGTGACTGCCTGTGGCGCATCGCGCAGCGGCATTTCGGCACGGGGATGCGCTGGGTCGAGATTTATCAGGCGAACCGCGGGGACATCCGCGACCCGAACCTCATCTATCCCGGTCAGGTCTTTGTCATCCCGGGAATTGAGGACGCCGCGCCCGCCGAAACCGCGGCGGAGCCTGAGACGTCTGACGAAACGCCCGCCGAGACGCCTGCGGAGGCGCCCGCCGAAACGCCTGCGGAAGCACCCGCCGAGGCGCCGACGGAAACGCCCGTCGAGGCCCCGGAGGAAACGCCCGCCGAAGCCCCGGCGGAAGCGCCGAAGCCGGTCGTTGCGGCAGGAAAGCTGCTCGCGCCGCTGGTCGGCACGCCGTCCGACTACTCCGATCCCCAAAACTGGGCGTGCCTGCCCAATGCGGACAAGGCTGCCGATACCTTATATATTTACAATACAATGTATGTCGGCGAGCCGTCCATCGTGCCCATCACGGATGAAACGATGCGCGCCGCGGCGCAGGAAAACATCGAGCTCAACTGCGGCGTGTTCTCCGAAACGACAAACGTATTTGTTCCCTATTACCGCCAGAGCAGCCTGAACGCGATCGCGGAGCTCACAGGAGACAGGCTGGTGGAATTCCAGATGCAGGAACAGCGCACAGACCTCTACGCGGCGCTGGATTACTACTTCGAAAACCTGAACGGCGGACGGCCCTTTATCCTCGCGGGACACTCACAGGGCGCGCTCATGTGCAAGCTGATTCTCCGCGAGTACATGCAGCTCCACCCGGAATACTACGAACGGATGATTGCCTCGTATGTGCTTGGTTGTTCCATTACAGACGAGGATATGCAGATCAATCCGGCACTCCGCTTCGCGGAAGGCGCGAATGACGTCGGCGTGATCGTCTCCTGGAACACTGAGGGCAGAAACAATACGGATAACCTCTATGTGATGCCGAATGCCTACGTAATCAACCCCCTCAACTGGTCGCGTACGAGCATGTTCAGCGCCTCGGGAGCCAATCACGGGTCCAGAGTGGTAAACAGCACGACCGGAAAAGTTGACGAATCGGTCCCCGGTTTGGCGGATGCACGGATCGATTTGGGGCGCGGCGTGGTGATCTGCTCCAACGTGAATCTCCCCTACACGAAGGTGGAGGGCCTGAGCGGTGCGAATCCCTTCGGTGAAAAGAGCTTTAACGACAGCGAATACCTCAATTATTACCGCAACATCGAAGAAAATGTCAAGGCGCGCACCGAAGCCTGGTTTGCCGCGAACAAGGGATAAGAAAAAACATAGCGACGCCCCTGCCGGAAGGCAGGGGCGTTTTCCTGCCCCGGAAAGGGCTTTCTGGGCATTTGCCTGAAATCCGATGGATTTCAGGCGCCTTTTTGCGCGCATTTGTGATTGACGCGGACGGCGTTTTCAAGTATAATACATTGATTTATTATGAGAATACGGAGAGTGCGCTATGTGGATCGCGGACGGATGGAAGGATTATGAGCTGCTGGACTGTGGCGGCGGAGAAAAGCTGGAGCGCTGGGGCAAGCAGATTTTGGTGCGGCCGGACCCGCAGGCTATTTGGGAGTCAAAGCGCGAAAATCCCGGCTGGAAGCGCGCGCAGGGACGCTACTACCGCTCGTCCGAGGGCGGCGGCCACTGGGAAAAGGACAAGCTGCCCGAGCAGTGGCAGGTGAAATACCACGCGCTGACCTTCAACGTCAAGCCCATGAACTTTAAGCACACCGGACTTTTTCCCGAGCAGGCGGTCAACTGGGACTTTGCGCGCGAGAAAATCAAAAGCGCGGGCCGTCCCGTCAGCGTTTTGAACCTTTTTGCCTACACCGGCGGCGCGACGGTCGCCTGTGCCGCCGCCGGCGCGCAGGTCTGCCACGTTGACGCGGCGAAGGGTATGGTCAACTGGGCAAAGGAGAACGCGCGCGCCAGCGGTCTGGAGGACGCGCCGATCCGCTGGATCGTAGACGACTGCGCCAAATTCGTCGAGCGCGAGATCCGGCGCGGCAGGAGCTACGACGCGATCATCCTCGATCCGCCCTCCTATGGGCGCGGCCCCGGCGGCGAGGTCTGGAAGCTGGAGGACAGCTTGTTCCCCTTCCTCAAGCTCTGCGCGCAGGTATTGTCCGAAAAGCCGCTTTTTGTCATCCTGAACAGCTATACCACCGGGCTTGCGCCCTCCGTGCTGGGCTATATGCTCCACCTGCTGGTCGCGGGGAAGTACGGCGGCAAGGTGACGTGGGACGAGCTGGGCCTTCCGGTGACGGAGACGGGGCTTGCGTTGCCCTGCGGCTCTACCGGCAGATGGATGAGCGAGTAAATTACCAAAATAATTATGTAAACTAAACATTATGTCAACTATTATTGAGACCAAAGAATTGAAATACACCTATCCGGGGGATGAGGAGACAAAGAGCGTCGTCGCGCTGGACGGTGTGACGCTGCAAATCGAGCGCGGGAGCTTCGTCGTCGTGCTGGGGCACAACGGCAGCGGCAAATCGACGCTTGCCAAGACCTTCAACGCCGTGCTTCTGCCGGCGGGCGGCGCCGTGTACGTCGACGGGATGGACACGAAGGACGAAAAGCTGCTGCTGGAGATCCGCCGCCGCATCGGCATGGTGTTCCAGAACCCGGACAACCAGATCGTCGCCAACGTGGTCGAGGAGGACGTGGCGTTCGCGCCGGAAAACCTCGGCGTGCCGACGGAGGAGATCCGGCGGCGCGTGGACGACGCGCTGGAGGCGGTGGGGATGACGGAGTTCACCCTGCACGCGCCGCACCTGCTCTCGGGCGGGCAGAAGCAGCGCATTGCCATCGCGGGCGTGCTCGCCATGCTGCCGGAGTGCATCGTTCTCGACGAGGCGACGGCGATGCTCGACCCGCGCGGGCGGCGCGAGGTGCTCAACGTGATCGAGGGCCTGCACCGCGAAAAGGACGTAACCGTGGTGCTTATCACGCACCATATGAACGAGGCGGAGCACGCCGACCGCGTGATCGTGATGAACGACGGCGTCGTCGCCATGGACGGCACGCCGAAGGAGGTCTTTTCCCGCGCCGACGAGCTCAAGGCGCTGGGGCTTGCCGTGCCGGACACCGTGGAGCTGCTGCGCGCGCTCCGTGCGGGCGGCATGGACGTGCCGACCGACGCGGTCACGGTGGAGGACTGCGCGGACGCGATCGTGAAGGCATTATGAAAGAGGGCACGAGCATGGTATCTCTGCGGCATTTTACGGAGGACGACGCGGAGACGCTGCGACAGAAGCTGTGGCAGGATATGCCGTGCGAAGAGGTCGTTCGCATGATCGGCGACTGGAACACGCTTGTGTTTGACGGCAGATATTATGAGGCGTTTGCCGTCGAGCGCGACGGTGCGGTCGTCGGCATGGTGTCGCTGTATGAGCACACCGCGAGCACGGTGTCGCTCGGCGTCGAGATATTCGGGAGCGAGCGGCGGAAGGGCTGCGCCGCCGAAGCGGTGGCGGCGCTTTTGGACCATGCGCGCGGCAAGGGCTATCGCATCGCGCAGGATCAGGTCCGCGCCGACAACGCCGCAAGCATACGCCTCCATGAAAAGCTGAGCTTCGAGTCGGACGGATACGTGTACCGAAACCAAAAGGACCAGAAGGTCCTGCTCTGGTGGAAGCCGCTGTGACGGCTTCGGTTAACAGGGATTTTACGAGTAAGGGGACCCATCATGCAGGTCATCAACTATTTTGACAGCGACAGAAAAGAGCATTGGCTCGATGAGCTCCGGCACTGTGACTGGCGCGCGGGCGCGTTTTTGCATAGACTGCTCTCCGAGGGGACGATCTTTGAGGCGACCGGCCAAAACACGCAGGTTTTGCTGCTCACGGACGGGGACGAGCTGGTTTCCTTTTGCACCTATGCAGAGAAAGACGACATCCAACCGACTGAGCTGACGCCGTGGATCGGCTTTGTCTATACCTTCCCGGAGCGTCGCGGGCACCGATACGCCGGACTGCTGCTCGACGAGGCGGAGCGCCTCGCAAGGGCGGAGGGCGTGCGCGCTCTCTACATTTCCACCAACCACACCGGCCTTTATGAGAAATACGGCTTTGCCTTCCACTGCATGCTCAACGACATGAACGGCGAGCCTTCGCGGGTATACAGGAAGCAGATCGAACAGAGGACATAGTATTGGACGAGATCATCAAAGTTGAAAATCTGACCCACACCTACAGTGTGGGGACGCCGTTTGAGCGCAGCGCGGTCGAAGGCATGAGCCTGTCGGTCTATCGCGGCGAGCTGCTTGGACTTATCGGGCACACGGGAAGCGGTAAGTCTACGCTGATCCAGCACCTCAACGGGCTGTTGAAGCCGACCTCCGGGCGCGTGCTGCTCGACGGCAGGGATATCTGGGAGGAGCCGAAGAAGATCCGCGGCGTGCGCTTCCGCGTGGGGCTGGTGTTCCAGTACCCGGAGTACCAGCTTTTTGAGGAGACGGTCTATAAGGACATTGCCTTCGGTCCATCGAATATGGGACTCAAGGGCGACGAGCTGGACCGCCGTATCCGCGAGGCGGCACGCTTCGCGGGACTGGACGAGGGCCTGCTCGACAAGTCGCCCTTCGCGCTCTCTGGCGGGCAGAAGCGCCGCGTCGCCATCGCGGGCGTCATCGCCATGGAGCCGGAGGTGCTGGTGCTCGACGAGCCCAGCGCCGGTCTGGACCCGCGCGGACGGGAGGAGCTTTTGGAGCACATCCGCGCCTATCACCGCGAGCGCGGCAATACCGTGGTGCTGGTGAGCCACAGCATGGAAGAGATCGCCCGCTACGCCGACCGTATCGTCGTGCTCTCGCACGGCGGCGTCCTGATGAGCGGCACGCCGCGCGAGGTTTTTTCGCGCGGGACGGAGCTGACCCGCGCGGGGCTGGACGTCCCGCAGCCGACGCGCATCGCCATGGAGCTGCAAAAGCGCGGGCTCGCCATTGACCCGGCGGTCTACACTGTGGAGGAGCTGCGGGACGCGCTGCTCGCCCTGAGGAAGGGAGGCGGACGCTGATGCTCAAGGATATCACGCTGGGACAGTATTTTCCCGGCAACACGCTGGCGCACCGCCTCGACCCGCGCACCAAGCTGCTCGCGGTCGTGTTTTACATTGTCGCCGTGTTCTCCTGCCACTCGGTCTGGGGCTACGGCGCGGCGATTTTGACGCTCATTATTTCCGCGACTGTGTCAAAGGTCAGCGCGAAGGCGCTGTTCCGGGGGCTCAAGCCGGTGCTGTTCATCATCGTGTTCACGGCGGTGCTGAATTTGTTCTATACGCCCGGCGAGGTGGTCTGGACGTGGTGGGTGCTCAAGCTCACGCGCGAGGGCATCCGCACCGCGGTCGCGATGGTGGCGCGCATCACGCTGCTCATCACGGGCACGTTCCTGCTGACCTACACCACCAGTCCCATCCAGCTCACCGACGGGCTGGAGAGTTTGCTGAACCCGCTGAAAAAGCTGCACGTCCCGGTGCATGAGCTGGCGATGATGATGTCCATCGCGCTGCGTTTCATTCCCACGCTCATCGAGGAGACGGACAAGATCATGTCGGCGCAGAAGGCGCGCGGCGCGGACTTCGAGTCTGGGGGTCTGATCCAGCGCGCGAAGGCGCTGATCCCGCTGCTGGTCCCGCTCTTTGTCAGCGCCTTCCGGCGCGCGGACGAGCTGGCGACGGCAATGGAGTGCCGATGCTACCACGGCGGCGAGGGCCGCACGAAGCTGCACGTTCTGCGCTACGCGGGGCGCGACTACGCCGTGCTGGCGTTCTATCTGGCGCTCGCGGCAGCGATCATTGCTTTTGACTGAGCTGCACAAGCTTTGCGGCGCAAAAATGTCGGAAAAGTCAAATGTCCTGTATAGTATAGGGAAATATGGTAATATATGGATACAATATGGAATGAGCTGCATGAAGCGGCGAAAAAAGTTCGAAAAGAACGAAAAATTTCGAATTATGTGACCTGCGGAGAGGTATCCGCCGCAATCCTCTCCCGCTCGGGCAAGATATACACGGGGATATGCGTGGACACCTGCTCTACCCTTGGTATCTGCGCGGAGCGAAACGCGATCTTCCAAATGCTCACCAACGGCGAGCAGGAGATCGACAAGGTGCTTGCCATCCTGCCGGACGGCTCCTGCGGCGCGCCGTGCGGCGCCTGCCGCGAGCTGATGGTGCAGCTCATGCCGGATACCTATCAGGGCATAGAGATCATGCTGGACTATACCGCGCAGCGCATCGTGACGCTGGGCGAGCTGACGCCGGAGTGGTGGATCTGATGCCCGTGGGGATGTCATCGCACGGGAGGCGCCCCCTCCGGCGGACGGAAAGGAAACGGAAAGGAAGATATGACCATGAGGGAAAAGACGATGGATTGCCTGCGCTGCGGTACGCCAATGCGGTTTTGCGCTTCAGAGCAGCTTCAGCTTGGAAAAGCGGGGCTGTTTTCGGGAAGCTGGGCGAATATCCTCTCCGGCGCGCTGGATGTTTTGATCTACCAATGCCCGAAATGCGGCAAGCTTGAGTTTTTCAGCCCGGACAATCAGATCGCCGATGCGGAGACGCCGCAGCGCACCTGCCCCCAATGCGGCTTTACGCACGATTCCGACTGGGCAAAGTGCCCCAAGTGCGGGCATTACTACTGATTACTAAGGTATTCCAATGAGAAACATCGCCTTGAAGCTCATGTACAACGGTACCGCCTACCACGGCTGGCAGGTGCAGAAGAACGCTGTCACCGTCGCGGAGACGCTGCAAAAGGCGCTCACGATGGTCTGCGGCAGCGCGGTGAAGCTCACCGGCTGCGGCCGCACTGACGCGGGCGTGCACGCCGAGCACTATATTGCGAATTTCTACACCGACTCGCGCATCCCCATCGACCGCCTGCCCTTCGCCGTCAACACCCACACGCCGGAGGACATCGTCGTTCGCGAGGCGTATGATATGCCGGAGGATTTTAACGCCATCGGCTCGTGCCGGAAGAAGGAATACACCTATCGCATCTATAATTCACGCATCAAAAATCCATTTTATGTAAACAGGGCGTATTTTTATCCCAAGCATCTGGACGAGGCTGTGATGGACCGCGCCGCCCGGGCGTTTGAAGGGACGCACGACTTCCGCGCCGTGCGCTCCGTCGGCACGGAGACCCGGACGACCGTGCGGACAGTGTATTACTGTTATGTAAACCGAAACGGCGAGCTGCTGGAGCTCCGCGTCTGCGCGGACGGGTTTTTGTACAACATGGTGCGCGCCATTACCGGCACGGTGCTGTACGCCGCCGAGGGCAAGCTGACCGCCGAGGACATCCCGCGTATCCTTGACGCGGGGGATCGGACGCTCGCGGGACCGACGGTGCCGCCGGGCGGGCTGTACCTGACAAAACTATGGTATGAGGACGAACGGCTCAATGGCTGAATTGGATCGGGACAAGGAGATACGCGAGGAGATCAGGCGCGCGAAGAAGGGGACGGCGTCCCACAAAAACGGCGTGCTGCTCCGCGTGCTGCCCTTTGTGCTCGTTTTGCTCGCCGTGCTCGGCGGGACGGTCTACACCGCCCGGAAGAATATCGACGGCATGGACAGCCTGCGGCGTATGTTCACCTACAACAAGGTCGAGCAGAACGAGGAGGGGCGGGCGGAGCTCTTTCGCTTCGACAACGACCGCACCGCGCGCTATGCGCCGGTGGGGAGCCGGCTATTGTCGGTTTCCGAAACGCGCCTGTCCCTGATGCGGGAGGACGGCGAGGAGGTCTATTCCCGCACGGTGAACCTTACGACTCCCGCCATCGCGCTCGGCGGCAAGACCGCCGCGGTATATGACGTGGGCGGAACGGAGCTGTACATCGTCGGCGAGCGCGGGCTGGTGCGGGAAATGAGCGCTGAGAGCGGCAACGGCATCCTCTGCGCATCCCTCAACGCCTCGGATTATCTGGCGCTCACCACGCTTCAAAACGGCTGCCGTGCCTCAGTGACGGTCTATGACGCCTCGGGCGACCCGGTATTTACCTTCAACTCCTCGGAGCACTATATCTCCGACGCGCGCGTGCTGGAGGACAACCGCCATCTGGCGGCGGTGACGCTCGGCGAGGCGGACGGCATGTTTGCCAGCGTCCTCTCGTTTTACGCCTTTGACAGCGAAAAGGCAATCAGCACGACGACGCTCGGCGGAACGATGGTCCTCTCGCTGGAAAACCTCGGCTCGGAGCTCGCGGTGTTTCAGGACGACCGGCTGACGTTCTTTGCCTCGGACGGTTCCCTCGCGGGCAGCTGCCGCTATGACTATCCCTATCTGCGCGCTTTCAGCGCGGGCGGGAAGGACTTTTCCGTGTTGCAGCTCTCGCGCTACCACTCCGGAAGCGCGGTGCGGCTTGTCAGCGTGGACGGCGAGGGGCAGACGCTCGGCGCGTTGGACGAGCGGCGCGAGATTTTGGACGTCTCGGCGGCGGGACGGTATATCGCCGTGCTCTATGCCGACAGCCTGACGGTCTATACGCCGGAGTTTACCGAGTATGCGACGCTCTCCGACACCGAGTATGCCCGCCGCGTTTTCATGCGCGCCGACGGGACGGCGCTCGTGCTCGGCTCGTCGCGCGCGTGGCTGTTTATCCCCAAGGGAACGCGGTAATATGTGAACGTTCCGTAAATATCCTTGAATTACAAAGTTTTTTACTTGCAAATGAGGTGGGAAACGTGGATAATGCAAGTGTCGTCGACGGCGCCATTGCCATTGTATTGATTGCCGGCGCGCTGATCGGGGCGAAGCGGGGGCTGATCCGAAGCCTGACCGGGCTCGCCGTGGTCGTCGTGTCGTTTCTGGTCGCCGCGGAGCTTGCCAACGCGCTGACCGCTCCCATCACGGATGTGGTCGCGCCAAAGGTCGAGGAGTCGCTTGTCCAGAGCTTCCGCGAGGCGCTGGAGCGGGAGAAGACCGATAACACATTATATGAAAGCTTTTCCGAGCTGCTGAAGAAGTACAATGTCCCGGAGGAAAGGGTACGGACGCTGCTGGCTCCGCTGCGCGCCGACATGGGTGAGATAACGGGCGCCGCGCAGGAAAAAGTGGCGGAGTCCTTCCGCGCCGCGATCTCGGCGGGCGTGTACGCGGTCGTGCGCGGCGCGGTGCACGCGCTGCTGCTGTTCGTGCTCTATGTCGTTTTGCGCATCGTGCTGGAGCTGGTCCTGCGCGCCTTGGACCTGATCTTCGACCTGCCTGTCCTCAACACGCTCAACACCGTGGGCGGCGCGCTGCTCGGCGTGATTTCGGCGGCGCTGCTGCTCTTTGTCGGCATCCACGTCGGGCTCGGCGTCGGCTGGAGCGCGCTGACCGAGGCGTCGGACAGCGTACTGCTGCCGCTTTTCCTGGCGCTCTCGCCGATCGATTGATTTTTTCTGCGCTCTTTGAAAAGAGGCGCTTATGCCAACGGAGGTTTAACCAATTATGCAGCCACAACTTTGTTCCAGATGCAAAAAAAATGTCGCGGTCGTTTTCCTCACCCGGATGGAAAACGGCAAAAACATCAATGAAGGGCTTTGCCTGAAATGCGCCAAGAACGTCGGATTGCCGCAGGTCGACGAGGTGATGCGACGCATGGGCATTACCGACGAGGACCTCGACGCCATCTCCAACGAGATGCTCGGCGCCTTTGGCGGCGCGGAGAATCTGGAGGAGATCGACGCCCCGGACGACGTGTCCGAGGACGAGGAGGAAGAGGGGAAAACCGCGACCTTCCCGTTCCTCAACCGGCTCTTCGGCGGTCCGCCCGCCCCCGCGCCCGACAGTGCGCAGAGCGGGGAAGGCGGCGAGACGCAGCAGCGCGCGCCGCGCGGTGAAAAGAAGAACGAGAAGAAGCATAAATTCCTCGACAGCTACTGCATCAACCTCTCCGCACGCGCCCGCAAGGGCGAGCTGGACGCGGTCATCGGGCGCGCCGAGGAGATCGAGCGCGTCGTGCAGATCCTCAACCGCCGCCAGAAGAACAACCCCTGCCTGATCGGCGAGCCGGGCGTCGGCAAGACTGCCATCGCCGAGGGGCTTGCCCAGCGCATCGCCGCGGGCGAGGTGCCGTTCAAGCTGCGCGCGAAGGAGGTCTATCTGCTCGATTTGACCGCGCTGGTCGCCGGAACGCAGTTCCGCGGCCAGTTTGAAAGCCGCATGAAGGGCCTGATCGAGGAGATCAGAAAGACCGGCAACGTGATCCTCGTCATCGACGAGGTGCACAACATCGTCGGCGCGGGCGACGCCGAGGGCAGCATGAACGCCGCGAATATCCTCAAGCCCGCGCTCTCCCGCGGGGAGATCCAGGTCATCGGCGCGACGACCTTCACCGAGTACCGCAAGCACATCGAGAAGGACACCGCGCTTGAACGCCGCTTCCAGCCCGTCATCGTCAACGAGCCGAATATCGAGGATACGCTCAAGATCCTCAAGGGCATCGCGCACTATTACGAGAACTTCCACGGCGTCAAGATCCCGGAGGGTATCCTGCGCCAGGCGGTGCTGCTCTCCGAGCGTTACATCACGGACCGCTTCCTGCCCGACAAGGCGATCGACCTGATCGACGAGGCGTGCTCCGACCTCAATCTGCACGACAAGAACATCAACCGGCGCATGGAGGTCCGCCGCGAGCTCGACGATCTGGGCAAGGAGCGTGAGCTGCTGGAATCGGACACCGAAAACACCGACTTTGAGCGCCTTGCCGAGCTTCGCAGCCGGGAGCTTCAGCTCAACGCGGAATACGACGCTCTGTGCAAAGACGGCGACCCGGAGCTGAGCATGGACAACCTCGCCCGCGTGATCGAGCTGTGGACCAAGATCCCCGCCAGCCGCATCCGCGAGGACGAGTTCAAGCGCCTCAGCGAGCTGGACGCGCGCCTGCGCGAGCACATCGTCGGGCAGGACGAGGCGATCGAGGCGGTCTCCGCCGCCATCCGGCGCAGCCGCGTCGGCATTTCGCCCAAGCACAAGCCGGTCTCCTTCATCTTTGTCGGCCCCACCGGCGTGGGCAAGACGGAGTTGGTCAAGCAGCTGGCGCAGGACCTCTTCAACAGCCCGGATTCCCTGATCCGGCTCGATATGTCGGAATTTATGGAAAAGCACTCCGTCTCCCGCATCGTCGGCTCGCCCCCGGGCTATGTCGGCTATGATGAGGCGGGGCAGCTCACCGAAAAGATCCGCCGCAAGCCCTATGCCGTCATCCTCTTTGACGAGATCGAGAAGGCGCACCTGGACGTGCTGAACATCCTTTTGCAGATTCTGGACGACGGCGAGATCACCGACGCGCACGGCCGCAAGGTCAACTTCGAGAACACGGTCATCGTGATGACCTCCAACGCCGGCAGCGACCGCAAGGGCGGCTCGCTCGGCTTCGGCATGTCGATGAACGAGCTGAACAAGGACCGCGCGATGAAGGCGCTCAACGAGTTCCTCCGGCCCGAGTTCATCAACCGCGTGGACGAGATCGTCTGCTTCAACCGCCTCGACGAGGCGAATTTCACCGATATCGCGCGCATCATGCTGCGTGAGCTGCAACAGAGCCTGGAGGAGAAGGGCCTGCACTTTACCTATGACGATTCCGTGGTCGAGTATCTGGTCAAGAAGTCCTTCTCCCAGACCTACGGCGCGCGCAACCTGCGCCGCACGATCCAGAAGGAGCTGGAGGACGTGATGGCGGCGCGCATAATCGACTCCTATGAGCATCCCATTACGCAGCTGCGCGCCGTGACGGAGGACGAAAAGCTCGTGCTGCAAACACTGTAAGGGGGAAAGTGCGATGAGGCTGTTTCGAAGAAACATGGAAAAGCGCTGCGCCTACTGCACCAGCGGCAGCGTGCTCAACGAGCGCGAGGTCGCCTGCCCGTACCGCGGCATCGTGGGCACGGCGGACCATTGCCGCCGCTTTGTCTACGACCCGCTCAAGCGCGTTCCGCCGCGCCCGGCAGTGCTCAGCGGCGGGAAGTACAGCGAGGAGGATTTTCAGCTCTGAGCCCTGCTGCGGGCTTGGAGGAGAGAAGGAGGAGACGCCGTTATGGAGATCAAAAAGGTTTACGCGCTTTGGTTCAGCCCCGCGGGCACGACGCGTCGGCTCACCACCACACTGGCAAGCGCTCTTGCGGAGAGCTTTGGCGTACCGCTCGAAACAGTTGACATAACACTTCCCGGCGCGCGCGAGGAAACGCACGCCTTTGAGGAGGGCGAGCTGGTCGTCTGCGGCAGTCCGACCTATGCCGGCAAGCTGCCGAACAAGCTTCTGCCCTATTGGAAGGAGAGCCTGCACGGCAACGGCGCGCTGGCGGTCGCGCTCGTGACCTTCGGCAACCGCGCGTTTGACAATTCGCTCGCGGAGCTGTGCGCCTGCCTGGCTGCGGACGGGTTCCACACCGTCGGCGCGGGCGCGTTCGCGTGCCGCCATGTCTTTTCCGAGACGCTGGCGGCGGAACGTCCCGATCAGGACGACTTTTCCGAGCTGGCGAAGCTGGGCGCCGCGGTGGCGACGCGGATCGCCAAGGCAAATGAGACGCCCGCGCCCCCGGAGGTCCCCGGAGACGCCGCCGCGCCGTACTACACCCCACTGGGGCTGGACGGCGCGCCGAAGGTCTTTCTCAAGGCGAAGCCCAAGACCTCGGAGGCGTGCATCCAGTGCGGCGTCTGCGCGGCGCTGTGTCCGATGGGCTCCATCGACCCCATGGACGCGTCGAACGTGACGGGCGTGTGCATCAAGTGCCACGCCTGCGTGCGCGAGTGCCCGATGGGCGCAAAATTCTTCGACGACGAGGCGTTCCTCTCGCACAGGGCGATGCTCGAGCGCAATTACGACCGCCGCGCGAAGGACGAATGGTTTACATAATTTTGACGATTCGAAAGCGCTCCCGCCGGGGGGCGCTTTTTTGTACTTGACAAATACCCTATAGGGGTATATAGTTAAAATACCCCGCGGGGGTATGAAAGGATAGTGAGGACAATATGGCGCATTCTAAGGATTGCTGCTGTGAGAAGACGACCGAGCGCCCGGAGGAGGAGCGGAGGAGGCTCATCAACCGCCTCAGCCGCATCGAGGGCCAGATCCGCGGCCTGCGCGGCATGATCGAGCGGGACGCGTACTGCGCCGACATTTTGACGCAGTCGGCGGCGGCGTCCGCCGCGTTAAACGCGTTCAACAAGGAACTGCTGACGCGCCACATCTCGACCTGCGTCGTGCGCGACATTCAAAGTGGCGATGAGGACGCGGCGCGGGAGCTGGCGGAGTTGGTGCGAAAGCTGATGAAATAGCGGGGAAAAGAGAATGGAACAATACAATGTGACCGGCATGAGCTGCGCCGCGTGCCAGGCGCGGGTGGAGAAGGCGGTTTCGAAGGTGCCGGGCGTGACGAGCTGCGCCGTGAGTCTGCTGACGAACTCGATGGGCGTCGAGGGCGACGCCGCGCCGGAGGCTATCGTCCGCGCGGTGGAGAGCGCCGGATACGGCGCGTCGCCCAAGAGAGCGGCTGACGCGGCAAAAACGTCGGCGCAGACGGGGGAGGATGAGCTTGCCGACCGGGAGACGCCGGTACTCAGGCGCCGCCTGATCGTCTCGCTGTGCCTGCTTGCTCCGCTGATGTACCTTTCGATGGGGCATATGATGCTGGGCTGGTCTCTGCCTCATTTCTTCGACGATAACCACGTCGCCATGGGACTTGCGCAGATGCTGCTTGCGGCGGCCGTGATGCTGGTCAATAAAAAATTCTTCGTCAGCGGCTTCCAAAGCGCCGTCCACGGCGCGCCAAATATGGACACGCTTGTTGCCATGGGCTCGGGCGTCTCGTTCGCATGGAGCGTCTGGGTGCTCTTTGCCATGACCCGTGCTGTCGTCGACGGGGACCGTGCGGCGGTCATGGGCTATATGATGGACTTCTACTTTGAGTCGGCGGCGATGATCCTCGCGCTCATCACGGTCGGCAAGCTGCTGGAGGCGCGCTCGAAGGGCAGGACCACGGACGCGCTCAAGGGGCTGATGCGGCTCGCGCCGCAGACCGCCGTGCTGCTGCGCGGCGGCGCGGAGGTCCGCGTCCCCATCGGAGAGGTGCGGCGCGGCGACGTCTTTGTCGTGCGTCCGGGCGAGAGCATCCCCGTCGACGGGACGGTCCTGGAGGGGCAGAGCGCCGTCAACGAGGCGGCGTTAACGGGCGAGAGCATCCCGGTTGACAAGGCGGCGGGCGACACGGTCTCCGCCGCGACGATCAACCAGTCCGGCTACCTTCGCTGCGAGGCACGCCGCGTCGGTGAGGACACGACGCTTGCACAGATCATCCGCATGGTCAGCGACGCGGCGGCGACCAAGGCGCCCATTGCAAAGGCTGCGGACCGCGTTTCCGGCGTGTTCGTCCCGGTGGTCATCGGGATCGCCGCCGTCACGCTGCTGCTCTGGCTGCTTGCCGGGCAGACGGCAGGCTACGCGCTCGCGCGGGCGATCTCGGTTCTGGTCATCTCCTGCCCCTGCGCGCTGGGGCTTGCCACGCCGGTCGCGATCATGGTCGGCAATGGCATGGGCGCGAAAAACGGCGTGCTGTTCAAGACCGCCGTCTCGCTGGAGGAGACGGGTAAGGTCGATATCGTCGCGCTCGACAAGACCGGCACCATCACGCGCGGCGAGCCGGAGGTGACGAGCCTGGCGCCCGCGGAGGGCGTGAGCGAGGAGGAGCTGCTGTCATGCGCTGCCTCGCTGGAGTCAAAGAGCGAGCATCCGCTTGCTGGCGCGGTGCTTCGGGAGGCGGAGAAGCGCGGCGTCCGAACGGAAGAGGTCTCGGATTTCGCGGCGCTGCCCGGAAACGGCGTTGCGGCGGCGCTGGACGGCGTCAGGCTGCTGGGCGGCAGCGTGAAGTATATGGAGACGCAGCTTCCGCTCCCGGACGATGTGCGCGCGCGGGCGGACGCGCTTGCCGAGGCAGGCAACACACCGCTGCTGTTCGCGCGGGACGGTCGGCTGCTCGGCGTGATTGCCGTGGCGGACGTCCTGAAGGAGGACAGTCCGCAGGCAATTACTGAATTACAGAATATGGGAATTCGTGTTGTTATGTTAACGGGCGACAACGAGCGGACCGCGCGCGCCATCGGGAAGCAGGCAGGGGTGGACGAGGTGATCTCCGGCGTGCTGCCCGACGGCAAGGAGGAGGTGATCCGCGCGCTGCAAAAGCAGGGCAAGGTCGCCATGGTCGGAGACGGCATCAACGACGCGCCCGCGCTCACAAGGGCGGACGTCGGGATCGCCATCGGCGCGGGCACGGACGTCGCCATCGACGCGGCGGACGTGGTGCTGATGAAAAGCCGGCTCTCCGACGTTCCGGCGGCGGTGCGCCTCTCCCGTGCGACGCTGCGCAACATCCACGAGAATTTGTTCTGGGCGTTTTTCTACAATGCCGTCTGTATCCCGCTGGCGGCGGGGGCGTTCGTGCAGCTCGGGCTGACGCTCAACCCGATGGTCGGCGCGGCGGCGATGAGCCTTTCGAGCTTCTGCGTCGTGACCAACGCACTGCGGCTCAACTGGTTTAACCTGCGCGACGCGTCGCACGACAAGCCGAAGAAGAAATCAAAAATACAGGCAGAGCCTGAAAAGATGAAGGAGGAACCCCAAATGGCAAACACGATCACATTGGACGTCGAGGGCATGATGTGCCAGCACTGCGAGGCGCGCGTCAAGAAGGCGCTTGAGGCGGTGGAGGGCGTCGTTTCCGCGACGGCGAGCCACGAGAGCAACACCGCCGTCGTCGAGACGAACGGCAGCGTGGCGCCGGAGTCGCTCAAGGCGGCTGTCGAGGCGCAGGACTACAAGGTTTTGGGTGTGCGCTGAGATGAAGGTTTTACTGATAAACGGCAGCCCGCGCAAAAACGGCAACACCGCCGCCGCGCTGCGCGAGATGGAGAAGGTCTTTGCGCAGGAGGGCGTCGAGGTCGAGACCGTGCAGGTGGGAGACCGGGCGATCCGGGGCTGTGTCGCGTGCAACGGCTGCGCAAAGGAGGGGAAATGCGTCTTTGACGACGCGGTGAACGAGACAGCGCCCAAGCTTGCGGAGGCGGACGGCATGGTGGTCGCCTCGCCGGTCTACTTTGCCTCCGCCAACGCGACGCTCATCGCTTTTCTCGACCGGCTTTTCTACTCCGCCAGCTTCGACATGACAATGAAGGTCGGCGCGTCGGTGGCGGTCGCGCGTCGCGGCGGCACCAGCGCGACCTTCGACGAGCTGAACAAATACTTCACCATCAGCGGCATGCCCGTGGCGTCCAGCCAGTACTGGAACAGCGTCCACGGGCGCACGCCCGGCGAGGCGGAGCAGGACGCGGAGGGCTTGCAGACCATGCGCACGCTTGCGCGAAACATGACCTTCCTGATGAAGTCCGTCGCGCTCGGCAAGGAGCGATACGGCCTCCCGGAAAAGGAACTGCGCGTTTCCACAAGCTTTATCCGCTAGTTAACATAAAAACAGGAGGCAAGCTCGCCTCCCGTTTTTATGTTAACTTAAATTCAAACTCCGAGAGGCGGCCGCCGTCCTTTTGCGCGCCGGATCTTCGGAAGCCGAGCCGTTCATAGAGCTTTGCCGCACGGGTGTTGTTTTCCAGCACCCACAGCGTCGGCGTGCCTTCACACTGTTTCGCCGCGTATTGGAGCAGTTTGGTACCGTAACCCTGGTTTTGCCGCTCCGGGAGGACGTACAGGTCTTCAATCAGACTGCCTGTCACGGACACCACGCCCGCGGGCTTGTCGGCAAGCAGCAGGAAGAGTTTGGCACCGCGCTCCAGCTTCTCGCGCAGATACTGCGTCTGGCGCTCCGGCGTGCGCGCGGCGACGAAGTCCGGGGCGCAGAACGAGCAGTGCGACGCCTGCCACGCGGCGGAGTGTACCGCGCCCGCGGCGGCAAGGTTTGACTCATCGACGGGGATGATCGCCTCGCGCACGACCGTGACCTGCTCTACGCCGTAATAGCGGAACGCGTCCAGCGCGTTTTCATCGATCTGCTCGCCGCAGATCAGGATCGGTACGGCGGGCGGACAGCTGACGCCGGGGGAGGCGAGCACGCGGCCGAGCGACTGCCCGACCGGCAGCGTCTCGGCAGGGGAGAGCATCGCCTCGTGCGGCGAAAGGCAATGATTTGGTTTACGTAAACTTGATGGAGCTTCCGTGACAGCTTCACGGGGAAGAAGTGCTTTGAGCGCGGAATCAAGGCGGGAGTAGGTGTCCTCCGGCAGCTCGCGTGTTAACATAAAAACAATGTAGTCAGGGTCGGCGAACTCGCAGACCAGACCTTGCGCTCCCAGTGCTTCGGCAACCTCGACGCCGGTATAGCCGCGGCTCTTGGGACAGAGCGTCAGCTTGAGCGGTTCGTTGCCCGCAAGCGCCCATCCGTCCCCACGCAGCGACGCTTTGAGTGCGTCGACGCGGTTGATAGTAGACATAATATTATTTACATAATTGTTGCCAAGCGCCGCATTCGCGGCGTCGAGCGATTGCAGAATCAGATACGACGGGCTGGTGCTCGCAAAGAGCGACATCGCGCGGTCGGCAGCCTCACAGAGCATTTGCGGAGCGTGTTTGGAGAGGTGCAGGTATGCTCCGCCGGTCAGGACGGGCAGGGTCTTGTGCGCGCTGTCGCAGCAGAGGTCCGCGCCGAGATCGAGCGGGTGCTGCGAGGTTGACATAAACTTTAGGTACGCCCCGTGCGCGTTATCGACGAGCAGCAGCGCTCCGTTTGCGTGACAGACCGCGGCGAGCGCGGCAAGGTCGGCGCGGTTTCCGAGGTAGTCGGGAGAAGTTATGTAAACTGCAATGGGCTTTTCGGGCATCGTTTCCAAACGGCGCGCCAGCGTCTCCGCCGTGACCGTGCAGGCGACGACGCCTTGGCCGTCCTCCTCCGAAAACAGCCATTCCACCGGGAGGTCGAGCAGCGCGACGGCGGAGAGGAAGGTCTTGTGCGCGTTCCGACCCGCGAGGATGCGCGGTACGCGACCGCTTGCCCTCGCCCAGAGCTGCGCCAGATAGAGCATGGCGCGGATGCACAGGGACGAGCCCTCCGTGGAGTAGACGGTCCTTGCGCTGCCGAACAGGGCTGTGGCGTTCGCCTCGCTCTCGGCGATCACGCCCCGCGGGGCGTACAGCACGTCCGCGCCGGGCACCTCCGTGATGTCCAGCGCCTCCACGCCGAGCGCGCCGACGCCCTTGTGACCGGGCATGTGCAGGCGCACGGGCGCACCCTGTGCATAGGCGCGGACGAAATCGCAGATCGGCGTGTTCATGCCTGTGTTCCCAGCTGCCGGGCGACGGCGAGCATGATCGCGCACTCCATACGCTTTTTGAAGAGTACGCAGCCCGTCTCGTAGACGCCGGTGACGGAGCCCGTGGCGTGGAAGGCGTTTGCGGCGCAGCCGCCGGAGCAGTAGAGCCTTGCCCAGCAGTCGCGGCACTCAGGCTTTGCGTAGACGTTGCAGGCAGCGAATTCCGCCTGCGCCGCAGTGTTCGTCACGCCGTTTTCGACGTCTCCGAGGCGGAAACGCTCCTCGCCGACGAATTGATGGCAGGGATAGAGGTCGCCCCAGGGCGTGACCGCCAGATACTCGGTGCCGGAGCCGCAGCCGGAGATGCGCTTGTAGACGCAGGGACCGCCGGTGAGGTCGAGCATGTAGTGGTAGAAGGTGAAGGGCCTGCCCTCGCGTTCGCGTTGCAGCATCAGCTTTGCCAGCTGCTCATACTGCTCCATGACGACGGGGATGTCGCTCTCCGTCAGCACGTTGGGGTCGTCCGGCGCGGCGACGACCGGCTCCATGCTCAGCTCCGTGAAGCCGAGGTCGAGCATGGTTTGGATATCCTTTAAAAAGTCAGGGTTCGCATGGGTGAAGGTGCCGCGCATATAGTAGCCCCTGCCGCCGCGCGCGGCGACGAGCTTCTGGAATTTCGGCACGATGCGCTCCCAGCTGCCGTTGCCCGCGTAATCCACGCGCCAGCGGTCGTGGATTTCCTTGCGCCCGTCGAGGCTGAGCACCACGTTGTGCATCTCCCGGTTGCAGAAGTCGATGACCTCGTCGTCAATGAGAAGACCGTTTGTCGTGAGCGTGAAGCGGAAGTTTTTACCCGCCTCGTTCTCTCGCGCGCGGGCGTAGCGCACCAGCTCCTTGACGACCTCCCAGTTCATCAGCGGCTCGCCGCCGAAGAAGTCGACCTCAAGGTTGCGGCGCGTACCGGAGTGCGCAATGAGGAAGTCGAGCGCCCGCTTTCCGACGTCGAGGCTCATCACGGCGCGCTCGCCGTGATATTTGCCCTGGCTCGCGAAGCAGTAGGCGCAGTTCAGGTTGCAGGTGTGGGCGACGTGCAGGCACAGCGCCTTGACGACGCCCGCGCTTTTCTCCTTGAGCCTGCCCGCCATCGGTTCGAAGGTATCCGGGGAGAAGAGCTTGCCCGCGTCCCGCAGTGCCGTGAGCTGGTCGTAGACCTCGTCCAGCTCGCTCTCCGGCACGCCGGGATGCTGTTCGCGCACGGTGGAGAGTACGGACGCGCGGTCCGCGCCCTCATACAGCGCGACCATGTCGTAGGTCAGCTCATCCACCGCGTGTACGGAGCCGGAGCAGACGTCCAGCACGATGTTGAAACCGTTTAACTGAAACTGATGAATCATAGACTTAATCCTTTGCTGTAATTATAATGAGGAAATGCTATATAATATAACAATAAGTCTACAAAGGGCCAATAACAAAAACCGAGCGGCCAAAATCGCCGCAGACGCCTATTCATGCGGCATTCGGCGCTTTGACACTCCCGCGGCGCGGTATGGCGCGTGCTTGTGGCAGAGATTTGAAGCCCAAATGGTAGACTTATCAAATTACATCAAAAAACGCCGCCTATCGGCGGCGGTTTTTTGATGGTTTTCAGCGGTTCTCGTTCTCGCACTGCTGATTGGCAATGCCACAACTGGTCTTGCAGGCGCTCTGGCAAGAGGTCTGGCACTCGCCACAGCCACCGTTCACGGCGCTCGCGCAGAGATCGCGCGTCTCAAGGGTCACGATATGCTTCATTTCCATTTTTTTATCCTCCATAAAAATGTTATAGCATTTATACCATGTTTTTCGGCTTTCGTCAAGTATAGTAAGCGAAATTAAGGAATCGCGGTTACGCCTGTGTGTTGTAGATGCGCCGGATGTGAGTGCGCCCGCCGTAGATGAAAACGACGGCGGACAGCGCGACAATGCCCATGAACACGCTGAGCGTCGGGCGCATCGGCAGGAAGTTGAGCGCCGCGCCCGCCGCCGCCTCGCCCAGCAGCGCGCCGCTGGTGTCGAGCATGGCGAACGCGCCGTTGAAGCGCCCGCGCAGCTCGTTGGGCACATACGCCTGCGTGGCTGAGATGCGGATGGTGTAGGAGGTGACGCCGAGGATGCCGATGAGAAAACAGGCGAGACGCATGACGTTCAGCGGCGTATAGAGATACGCACCCTCCAGCACGTCAATCGTTATGTAAACCGTAAGCGCAATCGCAAACTTCTTCTCCGCCGGAAGCTTCCACTTGTAGTGCAGCATGCCGCCCAGCGCGCGTCCGAGCACAGAAAAGCCCCAGACGGACATGTAGACATATTCGCCGTCGGCAAAGCTCTCGCGGAACCAGGGCAGCGTGATGACGGAGCCCGCGCCGCCGCCGAACGAGCTGAAAAGAAAGTACATCGCCACGCAAAGAAGACCTTTTTCCGAGAAGAGGTAGCGAAAGCCCTCCTTCGTGTCGAGCAGGTATTTTTTCGCACTGTACTTTTCGCTGCTGTTGTCCAGCTTCTCCACGTCGCTGATGCGCACCTCGAAAAGTGCGGCAACCAGAAAGCACGCGCTGTTGGCGAACAGCAGCGGCGTGATGCCGAACGCCTTGTAGAGAAACGTGGCGATCGGGATCATAACGAGCGTCAGCTCGCTGAGCGTGGAGGAGACGGAGTAAGCCTTAGAATAGTTGCCCTCGCTGATAAGCATGGGGAAAAAGCTCTCAAACGCCACGCGGTACACGCTGTCGATCGTGCCGACCGTGAGCGTCATCACCGCGAGGATCACAAAGCTGAAATGCCCCGTGAGTACCAGAAATGCCACGGCGAGGTAGATCGCGGCGGAGCAGAAGTCCAGCATGTAGATCGTGCGCCGCCGGGAGAATTTGTCCATCAGTGGTCCGGCAAGCAGCGGCGCCGCAATCTGCGGCAGCGTGTGCAGGAAAATGTAGAGCGCGTAGTAGGCGGGGGAGCCGGTGTAGTCCAGCACGAACAGGCTCACAGCGAAACCCGCCATCGACCCGCCCAGCATCGACACGATGCTGCCGAGCGTAATGGTGGTGAAATCCCGTGTCCAGAGCGGTTTTTTTACAAATTCTGTTTCGTTTTGTCCTTCCATAGTCCAATCAGGTCGTGTCCGCTTCCCACAGTGCGCCCGGCGAGAAGGGCGCGAAGCGGACGGGTGGTTTGTCGCGGGGGCGGTTCCCCGGAGCGAGGCACAATTATATGCGAGGCGGCTGGGAAAGTCAAGCGCGCGGGCGTGGAATGCGGAAAACTCGTTGTCACGGACGCGCCGCGGCGCATAGGCTGTGGTGAGACTGATTTCGGGAGGACGATCCATGAAAGCTTCCGCGCATATCTTCCTCGGCGCAAACAGCGGCGAGGGCTTTTATTCGCTGTATGACCAGCTTCTGGGGACGCGCTTTGACGATCTGCTGATCCTCAAGGGCGGACCCGGCTGCGGTAAATCCTCGTTCATGCGCACCGTGGCGGACGCCGCCGGGTGCGAGGGTATAGAAACAATTTATGTCAACTGCTCGGGCGACCCGGACTCGCTGGACGCCGTACTGTTTCCTACCATAAGAAAAGGGATCGTAGACGGAACCGCGCCGCATGTTCTGGAGCCGCGCTATACGGTTGCAAATGAGCGTTATGTCGACTTAACGCGCTTTTACGACGTCGCCGGAGTGAAAGGGCTGCGCGCGGAGCTGACCGCGCATTCGGATGCCTATCGCGCGGCGTACGCCGAGGCGTACCATGTGCTCCGCGCGGCGGATGCGCTCGCCTCTGAGCGGCGCGCCATCGTGTACGGCACGATGGACTTTGAACGGCTCGCCAAACGCTTTGACGGGCTTCTCCGCCGCGAGCTGCGCGTTCGCCCGACCCGGCACGGCCGCGTGGACTACGCGTTTTTGGGCGGCGTGACGCACCGCGGGGAGCTGTGCCGCTTCGACACCGTGGAAGCGCTCTGCCCGCGTGTTTACGAGCTGTCGGACAGCTGGGGGCTTGCCTCGACGCAGCTTGCGCGCGTGTGCGACGCAGCAATGGAGTCGGGTTGCGACGTGCTGGCATGCCCGGACCCGGACCGCCCGAAGGAGCTGCGGCATGTTCTGATCCCGTCGCGCGGCCTCGCGTTCGTCACGTGTACCGCACGGCTGCCGTATCCCGGAACGGCGTACAGGAGGCTGCGGCTCGACGCGATGGCGGAGGCGGGGCTTTCGCACTCGGAGCGTGCGGGGCTGCGCCTGAGCGGGAGACTGGAGCGCGCACTGCGCGAGGAGGCGGTGGAGGCGCTGCGGCGCGCCAAGAGCGGGCATGACGCGTTGGAGCGCGCCTATAACCCCTTTGTGGACTTCGACGGCGTTTATGCGCTGGCGAGGGAGGAGGCGGGACGGATTTTGGGTGAAAGTGCCAAAAATCCCTGAGCTGTATTAATAGATTCCATTTTCTGCCGATATCTATAATACAATCAAGGATGATTGTCCGCTGCGGACGGAAGGTCATCGAGCAGAAAGGAAGGATTTGCTATGGAACTGGATACGAACGGCTTACGGGTAAACCGTACGGGCTGCTATACCAAAGCGGATGCGGTGAGCAGCAAGGCAGAGGCAAAAGAGGCGGAGAACGTCGATTCCGGCGCGCAGGAGACCGAAGCGGCGACCTTCGAAGCGGACGGCGGGCGCGACTACAACAGCGGCACGGTACGTTCCGGCTACACGATCGACACGGAGACGGTCGAGCGCCTGAAGGCGGAGAGCGAGCAGCGTATGATGAATCTTGTCAGGCAGATGCTCGGCCAGCAGGTCGAGCAGGCCGATCTGGCGAGTGCGATCACCAAGGACAACGTGCTCGAGGCGATCAAGTCCGGCAAGTTTACGCAGGAGGACATTGAGCAGGCGCAGAAGGACACGGCGGAGGATGGGTATTGGGGTGTCGAGCAGACCAGCGACCGCTTTATCCAGTACGCGACCGCCCTGACCGGCGGCGACCCCGATAAGCTCGACGCCATGATCGAGGCGTTTGAGAAGGGCTATGCCGAGGCGGAGAAGCAGTGGGGCGGCGAGCTGCCCGAGCTTTCGCAGCGCACCCGCGAGGCGACGCTCAAAAAGTTTCAGGATCTCAAGGACCAGTATGCGAACGGCTCCGCGTCAAGCGCTGCCGCGCAGGGCGTGCTGGAAACCAGCGTGCAGAAGGCAATGTCCGAGTGAAAACGAAAACATCATAACAGTAAAACGGAGAAGGGCGCCGCCCTTCTCCGTTTTACTGTATTCAGTTCAAAAAGTCCTTGAGCTTTTTCGAGCGGGAGGGGTGGCGCAGCTTGCGCAGCGCCTTCGCCTCGATTTGGCGGATGCGCTCGCGCGTGACGTTGAACTCCCTGCCGACCTCCTCCAGCGTGCGGGGGCGTCCGTCCTCGATGCCGAAGCGCAGCTTGAGCACCTTTTCCTCGCGCGGGGTCAGCGTGGAGAGCACGTCCACCAGCTGCTCCTGCAACAGCGTGAAGGAGGCTGCCTCGCTCGGCTCGCTCGCGCCCTCGTCGGGGATGAAGTCGCCCAGATGGCTGTCCTCTTCCTCGCCGATCGGCGTCTCGAGCGACACCGGCTCCTGTGCGATCTTCAAAATCTCGCGCACCTTGTCCACCGACATGCCCATCTCGTCGGAGATCTCCTCGGGAGACGGGTCGTGACCCAGCTCCTGAAGCAGCTGGCGTGAGACGCGGATGACCTTGTTGATGGTTTCGACCATGTGCACCGGGATGCGGATCGTGCGCGCCTGGTCGGCGATGGCGCGGGTGATCGCCTGACGGATCCACCACGTCGCGTAGGTCGAGAATTTGTAGCCCTTGGTATAGTCGAATTTCTCCACCGCCTTGATGAGGCCCAGATTGCCCTCCTGAATGAGGTCGAGGAAGAGCATGCCGCGCCCAACGTAGCGTTTGGCGATGGAGACGACGAGACGGAGGTTCGCCTCGGCGAGCTTTTGCTTGGAGGTTTCGCCCCTGGCAATCGCCGCGGAGAGCTCCGCGCGCTCCGCCTCGGCAAGCTCCACGCCGTCCGCCTTCGCGCGCTCAAGCTTCTGATGCGCCTCAAGGCCGGCGGACATGTCGCTGGCAAGCGCGATCTCCTCGTCGGCGGAGAGCAGGGCGACCTTGCCGATCTCCTTGAGATACATGCGGACCGGGTCGTCGATGGAGAAGCTGTCGACCAGCTCGTTCGGGTCGATGAGCTCCTCCTCCTCGATCTCGGCGATCGCCTCCATCGGCGGCTCGTCGTCGCTGTCGAGGTCGGGCAGGTCGGAGGAACCGAGCTCGACGCCCAGCTGCTCTAAAGAGTCGTAAACCTGGTCGATCTGATCGGGCGAGAGCGTGAACTCGTCCAGCGTTTCCAGCAGCTCCGATACGTCCAGCCTGTTGGCGCGCTTCGCCTTGGCGAACAGGTCGCGCAGCTTTTCGTGCTCGTTGAGCACCGCGGCGGCGGGCAGCGAGGCGATGACGGATTCCTCCAGCGGGGGCGCCTTTTTCTCGTTTTCGCTCTTCTTGCTCTTCGTGGGGATCTTTTCGATCGCCATGGGGATCTCTTCTACTTCTCCGGCTGCGGCAAGTATGCTGTCTGCTTGCGCCTCCAGGTCTTGGGTGTCGTAATCTTTGTCGATGCCACTTACCATTTTCTCTGTTCCTCCGTCTTTTTCTTACTCTTTATTGGAATGTTGTGCATATTTTTTCATCGCGGCGGCAAGCGGGTCCTCCGCGTCCGCGCGGCGTCCGGCTTCCTCGCGGATGACGCGCAGATAGTCCGCGAGCGCCTGTTCCCGCGCCGCGTGGTCGGTGGACTCCGGCTTTTGCAGGATGCCGGTCAAATGCCCCAGCTCGTCCGAGGTGAAAACCCCGTCGAGCGCGTTGAGACGGATGCCGCCCGCCGCGCGCTGCTGCCAGAGCGCCGTGAAGAATCTGCCCAGCAGCGCGGAGGAGAACTCGTCCTCCCGCAGCGGCGGTTCGCCGCCAAAGAGCGTCTCGTCAATCGTCAGCAGCCGCAGCACGCCCTCCTCCGCCAGAGCGGAGCGCGTGTTCTCATAGCGCATCGAGCGCTCCCTGGGCTGTACGGTCACGG
>SVKP01000195.1 GCA_015068395.1 Oscillospiraceae bacterium | reverse complement strand
ATCGACGAGAAAACGCCGGAGCTTCTTGCGCTGTACCGCAGCTATACGGAGAAGCTGGCGCCGCTTTTCGAAAGCGGCGAGGACGATTCCCTCCCGCTGATCGACGAGGATTCGCTGGCGTCCGCCTACGAGGCGCTGGTGGAGTGCGCGGGCATGATGGACTATGACATGGCGGAGATGGCGCTCGATTCGCTCAAGGGCCTCCGCCTGCCGCCCGAGGACGCGAAGCGCATGGAGGCAATCCGCTCGGCGCTGGTCGAGCTGGATTGGGAGTGCATAGCCGTGCTCGGAAAACGTTGAGAACGTGGAGGGAGTGAGCCATGAGAAACGACTGGATCGTGGTGGTGGACGACGACGCGGTGAGCCTGCAAAACGCACAGAACCTTCTGTGCGAGAATTACACGCGCGTCAGCACGGCACACTCGGGCGAAGAGTTTTTGAAGTTCATGGAGAGCAACAGCCCCGATCTGATTCTGCTGGACATCCTGATGCCCGGCATGGACGGGTTTGAGACCTATCATCTTCTGCGCGATTATGAGGCGAAGACCGGGCGCAGAGAGACGCCGGTCATCTTTCTGACGGGCGAGAACGACAGCGCGGCGGAGCGCCGCGGGCTGACGATGGGCGCGTCTGACTTCATACGCAAGCCCTTTAACCGCGACATTCTGCTGCGCCGTATCCACAATACCATACAAAACAGCAAGACCATCGAAAGCCTGACCGAGGAGGCGACGCTCGACAAGCTGACCGGCTTTTTGAATAAGGCGGGGGCGACCGCGAAGATGACGCTGCTCTGCCAGGTCGAGACGGGCATCCTGGTGATCTTCGATCTCGACAGCTTCAAGCTGGTCAACGACCTCTATGGGCATGACATGGGCGACCGCGTGCTTGCGACCTTCGCGGGCCTCGTTCGCCGGAACACCAGAGCGGACGACGTGCTGTGCCGGATCGGCGGCGACGAGTTTCTTGCCTTTTGCCGGAACGCGACGGACGAGAGCGCCGTTGCCGCGCTGACGAAGCGGCTGAACGAGCAGCTGACGGCGGAGTGCAGGCTCCTGATGGGGGAGGACTTTGGTATCCCCATCGGCGTGTCGGTCGGCGCGGTGTCGGTGCCGCAGCACGGCAGGGATTATCAGCAGCTGTTCCCGTTGGCGGACAAGGCGCTCTATCAGGTCAAGCAGAACGGAAAGCACGGCTACGCCGTCTATAACGAAGCCCTGAGCGAGGGCGTTCCCGAAGCGGAGACGCTTGACCAGGAGCTTGCCCGCATGACAAGGATCATGGAGGAGCGCAACGAGTCCAACAGCGCCATGTGGCTGGGACAGGACGACTTTACCACCATCTTCCGCTATGTGTCGCGCTATCTGCGCTATACGGGTGAGACCGCCGTCAAGCTCATGTTCCTCGTGTCCGTGAAGGACAGCGAGAGCGGAGACAGCCTGCTGGAGGCGGCGGATGCGTTTGGCGACGTGCTCGGCGACGTGCTCAGCATCCGGGACGTCGTCCTCAAGAGCAGGCCGACCCAATTCCTGGTGCTGCTTCCGGGACAGGAGAGCGGCGAAGAGATCGTCATGCGCATCATGGCGGCGTGGATGCATTCCTCGTTCCACGACAGGTTCACCATTGCGTATGTCATGGAGGATATGCACTGTAAAAGCGAGAAAAAAGCGGAGTCGGAGCAGGAAAAACGCCTCAGAAGCATCCCGGGGATTGACTACGACACGGGCATCGAATACTGCGGCTCGCCGGATTCCTATGGCAAGCTGCTGGACGTATTCCGCCAGTCCATCGCGCAGGAATCCGCCGCAATCGAGGAATACTGGCGCGGCGGCGATATCAAGGCTTACACCGTCAAGGTTCACGCGCTCAAGAGCTCTGCGCGGACCATCGGCGCATCCGAGCTTTCGGAGCGGGCAAAGGCGATGGAGGCGGCGGGCAACGCCGGGGACACGGCGGCGATCGACGCAAACACGCCTGGGCTTCTGGAGCTCTATCGGAGCTTTGCGGAGAAGCTTGCGCCCGTCTTTGAAAGCGGAGGGGAGGACGCCCTCCCGCTTGCCGGATCGGACGAGCTTGAGCCCGTCTACGAGGCGCTGGTCGAGTGCGCGGGCATGATGGACTACGATATGGCAGAGATGGCGCTGGAATCGCTCAAGGGCTTCCGTCTGCCGAGCGAGGATATGAAGCGTGTGGAGGATATCCGAAGCGCGCTGCTGGAATTGGATTGGGAGCGTGTCGCTGCGCTCTGCAAACGATGAAAGGAGAAAACGAAAATGGAAGCTGCCGGCAGAAAGGTCATGTTTATCACCACGAGAGAAACGCTGATCACAAACGGTATCCTCCGCAAGATCGCGGCTGAGGGCAAGGAGCCTTACTATGTATATAATAAGGACCAGCTCGCTGCACAGTCGCTGGAGAACCACTGTGCCGTCGTGTACCATTTGGGCGATGATGTGAAGGAGCTCGGCGAGCTGCATGCCAAGCTGGATGAGCTGTGCGCAAGGTCGGGCAAGAAGGTGATCTGCATCGGCACGCAGGAGCAGTATCACGTCTTTCTGGAGGACTTTGCGCAGGTGCGCGTGGCGGCTTTTTTTGAGCGGCCGCTGAACATGGACCGCTTCCTGAAGTGCGTGATCGAGGGGCAGGACACGGCGAATCAGCGCAAGCGCATCCTGATCGTGGACGACGACGCGAGCTACCGCCAGCTTGTCCGCGAATGGCTCAAGGACAAGTATGACATCTCCATGGCAAACGGCGGTACGCAGGCGATCACGGTGCTCTCGGCAAAGACCTGCGATCTCGTCCTGCTGGACTATGAGATGCCCATCGTGCCCGGCCCGCAGGTGATGGAAATGATCCGCTCCATGCCGCAGACCGAAAACATCCCCATCGTCTTTCTCACGGGCAAGGACGACGAGATGAGCATCCGCCGCGTGTTGGAGCTGCACCCCGCGGGCTACCTGCTCAAGACTGTGAGCGAGGCGGATCTGCTCAAAAAGGTGGAGGACGTCCTTGCCGCGACATAAGGAGCGGCGGCGCAATAAAAAGTGCCCTCTCGAAACCGGTGCGCGGCGTCGGCTTCGAGAGGGCGTTTGCTGTTTTTTTCAGCATTCGACCGGCATTGACATTTTGAAAAAGAAGTGCTATGATGTGCGACAGTTTGAGTTCAAACTATTATTAACCGAAAGGACTTGTACAAGATGAAGAACTGGAAACCCGTTTCGGCGCTGGCTCTTGCGCTGACCATTCTCAGCGGCTGCGCCGCCAGCCCCGCGCCCGCGCAGCCCGCCCAGAGCGCAGCGGCGGAGACGCCCGTCGCCGCTTCCGCCCCCGTGGAGCAGGGACCCTCCGGCTCCGCGACCGCTACGGCGCAGGGCCTCGACGAGACCGTCACCGTCACGCTCACGATGGAAAACGGCAAGATCACCGACGTCCAGGCGTCCACCGACAAGGCGGACTCTCCCATCGGCGGCATGGCGATCGAGCAGCTGCCCGCCGCGATGAAGGAGAAAAACAGCGTCAAGGTCGACGCCGTTACCGGCGCGACCATCACCTCCAAGGCCGTGATCTCCGCCGCCACCGCCGCGTACTTTGACGTTCTCGGCACCGAATTCGATTTTGACGCCTGGGTCAGCGGCCAGGGCTATGTCAACGCCGCCAGCTATGACCTGGTCGCGGGCGTGGATGCCGTGACCTCCGCGACCGTTTCGGGCGAGGGCGGCATCAACTTCGGCGACGTCGACCTCTCCGACGAGCTGAAGAAGGAGCTGATCCTCGAATACCTCAAGGGTGCTGAGAACAACTACCGCGAAATGTACCAGATCGCGACCTCCTACAACAACGTGCCGACCATCGGCAGCGTTGAGTACGTGCTCGATCCCAGCGACATGACGCTCTTCGGCTCGAGCGAGAGCAACACCGCCAAGCTCAACAACATGGAGCGCAACCCCAACGTCGACCTCTACTGGACGCGCCAGATCCGCGAGGGCGACGTCTGCTCCGCCGCCATGCCGGTTCTGCCGACCTACTTCATGAGCTACGGCGTGGAGATCGCCGCGACCTATCGCGCCATCCACTTCGCCGAGCTCAGCAAGGACGAGATCCCCGTGTTCGTCGCCAAGGCGCGCACCTATTTCGCCACGCTCAGCAGCACCGCGCAGCTTGCCGCGATGGACGACGACGCGCTTTACGCCTACCTTTGCAGCTCCCCGATGAACTTCTACCAGCTCGTACCGAGCCGCTTTGTAATCACCTCGCCCTGGTTCCTGAACGTCTATGACAGCGGCTATTCACGCCAGTTCCTGAGCGCCGAGCTTCAGGCTGCGCTGCTTGCCGCCGTGCAGGAGAAGTACCCCGAGACCACCGTGCTCACCTCGCTCGACTTTGCGACCTTCACTGCCACGGGCCTCAAGACCCAGCAGCTTCTGAACTTCGACCGCTGAGCGGCTGAATAGATACACTCACTCACGATCTTTTTTCGTGCGCGAGTATAAAGAGCCCGCCGGACACCGGCGGGCTTTTTGAAAGGAGGAATACCATGCATGACGTTTCTCAGCAAATGATGGCGATGCAGTCGCTGCTGATGCGGCGGCTCATGAAGGGACTGGAGGATACGGGCGTCAGCACCGGGCAGCCCAAGGTCCTCGCCTATCTGAACTCGCACGAGGGCAAGCCGCAGAAGGAGATTGCCGCCGCGTGCATGCTCGAGCCCGGCTCGCTGACCGTCCTGCTCAATCGCATGGAGAAGCAGGGTATGATCGAGCGCGGCTTCCGCGAGGGCGACCGCCGCACCCGCCGCGTCTACCTGACCGACCATGGCCGCGCGCTTGCCGCGCGGGTGATCGAAGAGTTTTACGCGGTGGAGAGCCTTGCCTTCCGCGGTATCCCGGATTCCGAGCGCGCGCTTTTCCTCCGCGTCTGCGGAGAGGTTTTGGAGAACCTCGGCGGGAACGACGAAGCCAACAAGTGACGGCTAAGCCCGCTTTACAAACGGCTTCTGCCCGAATCGTCAAAATCTAGCTGAAAAGTTTGTGCAAAATTACGGCACCCCTTGTTGCGGTTTATATTTTATAATGATAACAAAATGAAACGACGCTCAGAAGAGGGAAAAGAGGGCGGGAAGGATGAAAGAGCAGAGAAATTCAATCGGAAAAACGCTTATGATCGGCAGCATTCTGGCTGTTTTGCTTCTTTGTATTCTGATGGGTATGCTCGGCTTTCTGACGTACTATCATGGGACGATCGTCAAGTACCAGACCTATCTTCATGATGTGCTGACGTTCGTTATGACCGAGGTCGAAGGGGACGATCTGGAACGCTGCATGGAGACGGGAACCAAATCGGAGGCGTTTGAACGGACGCAGGAGCTGCTCAACCGCGTCAAGGACACGCACGGCATTGAGTTTATCTACATCATCAAGCCGCTGAACACGAACCCGACGGACAACATTATGAACATCATGGCGGGCATCACGTCGGAGGAGAGAGAAAGAGACGAGGAGTATTACACCGTCAAGATGGGCGTGCTGACCGGGGACAACTACTCTCCCGAGGTCGCGGCGCTGTATCTCAAGGGCATGGAGAGCAGTGAGATCAGCTATTTCCGCAATGAGACCGAGTACGGCTATGACTACACCGGGCTTGTGCCGATCCGCAATTCCAAGGGCGACGCCGTGGCGCTCCTGGCGGTGGATATCTCAATGGAGGAGATCCGCAGCGCCCTGCTGCGCTACGTGGCGATCCTGGTCGTGGAGATCGTGGTGCTGACGGCGCTTGCCCTGTATGCCATCTACCAATGGCTCCGCAAGCGCGTCATCCAGCCCCTGACGCGGCTGAAAAGCACCACGGAGAGCTTCGTGGAGAGCAGCCGGACGACCAACGATCCCGCCTGCCTGTCCTTCTCCGACCCGCAGATCCACACCGGGGACGAAATGCAGGCGCTCTCCACATCCGTATCCGACATGTTCACGGACATGAAGCGCTATATGACCGACCTCGTGAGCGTGACGGCGGAAAAGGAGCGCATCGGCGCGGAGCTGAATGTCGCCGCGCAGATCCAGGCGGATATGCTGCCGCGCGTCTTCCCGGCGTTTCCCGACCGCAGGGAGTTTGAGGTTTATGCCAGCATGACGCCGGCGAAGGAGGTCGGCGGCGACTTCTATGACTTCTTCCTCATTGACGACGACCATCTCGCGCTCGTCATGGCGGACGTGAGCGGGAAGGGTGTCCCCGCGGCGCTCTTTATGGTCGTTGCCAAGTCGCTTATCAAGAATCAGGCGCCCGCGTGCGGGTATTCTCCCGCCAGGGTGCTGATGAACGTCAACGAGCAGCTTTGCGAGGGCAATGAGGCGGAGCTGTTCGTGACCGTGTGGCTTGCGATCCTGGAGCTCAGCACGGGCAAGGGCATGGCGGCAAACGCGGGACATGAGCACCCGACGCTGCGCCGCGCGGGCGGGAAGTATGAGCTGGTGGAGTACCGCCATTCGCCCGCCGTGGCGACGATGGAGGGCATCCGCTTCCGTGAGCACGAATTCGAGCTCCATCCCGGCGACAGCCTGTTCGTCTATACGGACGGCGTCGCGGAGGCGACGGATGCGTATAACGAGCTCTACGGCACGGATCGGATGCTGGACGCGCTCAACGAGGACCCGGACGCCGCGCCGGAGGCGATCCTGTCCGCGGTCATGCGCTCGGTGGACAATTTTGTCGGCGAAGCGCCGCAGTTCGACGACATCACCATGCTGTGCATGAAATACAACGGCAAGGAAACGGACAAATAATAGTTTATAAGGCAAGGGATTGCAGTGAGGTTTGTTTCACTGCGATCCCTTTTTGCCGTTCGCGTGGGTTTGACACTACTCTTCAACAAAACCATTTTATTCGTTTCGGCATATTTTTCGCCATATCGCGTCGTTGTCCTTGGCGGGCGTCAGCCTGCCTGCGTCCGCCAAAGCATCGGAAGCTCATGATGGGAAATCGCAAGACGTAATTGATCTCGTAAATCTTTGCGCGCTAGGAGGAAAAGCCTATGAAAACAAGAAAACCTGTATCCATCTTATTGATCCTCGCGCTCGTCCTCGGCATACTGCCGTGCGGCGTCCTGAGCGCGCGGGCAGACGCGGCCGTCTTTGCCCTCGCTGACGGCATTGGCGGGAACGGAAGCGGGAACGGCGTCCTCACCCGGATGGAGCCGGTCGCCTATCAGGCGTGGATCGGTTCGGCGGTCGCGGACGCTGAGCCCTGCACGAGCTACACCGTAGTCACGAGCGGCGATACGGTGTGGAGCACGGGCTGGTATGTCGTGAACGGCAATCTGGAAAACACAAACCGCATCACCGTCAGCGACACGGTCAACCTCATCCTCTGCGACAACGCGGCGCTAAGCGCGAAAAAGGGCATCGCGGTGGCGAGCGGCAATACGCTGAACGTTTACGCCCAGAGCGCAGGCGAGACCACGGGCGCGCTGGTGATAGATGACGTCGATGCTGAAAACGCCGGCGTCGGGGGCACGGGCAAAGGAGACGTGTGCGGCGCGGTCAATATCCATGGCGGTACGGTGAGCGCCAAAAGCGGTCTGCACAGCAGCGGCATCGGCGGCTGCGGCGTCGGCGGCAGCGCGGAGCTCGCGGGCGGCGTGCTCAAGGTCGACAGAGGCGACGACAGTAACCAACGTGTGATCGAGGGCGGCCTGACCGTCGCGCAGGGCTATACATACCGCCTGGTCAGCTATTTTTTTTTTTCATGAGCCCGTAACCTTCGTCTTAGGACCGGGAGCAGGCGCCGAATGGTATTTCCAAGGCGAGTTCACACCCCTCGTGGCGTGTGTCGGCGACGACGCGTTCTTCGACGACCTCGACGACGCGCTCGCGGCGTGGACGGACGGCACGACGCTCACGCTGCTCGCGGACCTTGCGCCGGACGCGCCGCTGACGGTCGCGGCGGGCAGGGACGTCACCCTGGACCTGAACGGCTGCGTCATCGACCGCGGGCTCACAGGAAACGCCGCCGTGAAGGACGGCAACGTCATCACGGTCAACGGCGCCCTGACGCTCACGGACAGCAGCGCGACAAACTCTGATAAAACGGATGGCACAGGCACGATAGCGTAAAGGTCATTGAACTGACGGCGGGCAAGACCGCGTATGAAACCGGCGTCACCACTGAAACGAGCGGCTACACCTACAAGCTCATGCTGGTGAACAAGACGAGCTTCGTCCCGCTGTGCGCGGCGTGGAGCGAGAAAGCGACCTGAGCAGGCCGCGCAAGAAAACAGATGACGCCCGAAGCGATTCACATATCATCATGAATCGCTCCGGGCGTCATTTTTGATCTGTTCGCGGCGAAGTCGCAAAACAAAAATCGACGTGTCGAAACACGTCGATTTTTGGTACGCCGTGAGGGATTCGAACCCCCGGCCTTCTGGTCCGTAGCCAGACGCTCTATCCAGCTGAGCTAACGGCGCGAGTCTGTTTTCAAATCATCATCTCAAACAGCTTATACAATATAGCATACCCTGACGGAAAATGCAAGAGGGAATTCTACTTTTTTTGAAAAAATTTTTGCCTCGGGAAAAATGTCGATCTGGCGGAAGCTTTTTACGTGACTTTTGCGCAATAAAGCTTTGAAGTTTTTCCGCGAGGGACTTGCATTTGTGAGATCATGGGCGTATAATAACAATATATTGGGTTGTTTAGCATTTCCATAAAGCAGATATATCAATTTGCGGATGTATGATCGGTTCCGCACGGGAGGCAATGACAAGATGAAAAGAGAGAGACAGGCGGCATTACTACTGAGTATGTGTTTGCTGCTGGGGCTGTTGGCAGGCTGTCAGCAGGGAGGAACGGGCGACGCCGGCGGCTCAGCGCCCAGCCAGGGGCAGACGACCGCCGCCGTGGACTACGCCAACGATCCCAACTGGTTCGGCACCGACGACGGGAAGACGGTCACGCTGAACTTCTGGTGCGGCATCCAGCCGGAGTACGGCTATCAGCAGCTGGTGGACAACTTCAATGCCGAATATGCCGACAAGGGCGTGCAGGTGGCATACAACCGCTATTCCAATAACACGGACGGCAACACGCAGCTGGAGACCTATCTGCTGGTCAACGCCAACATCGACGTGTTCATCGGCTACGGCAACCGGGACAGACTTTATAACCGCGGCGAGGCGGGCATGCTGTATGATTACAGCGGCTATCTGGATTCGATCGGCTTTGACGTGGCGAAGGAGCTGGGCGAGAACACCGCGGCGGAGTATATCCGAGAGGACGGCACGATCTGGGGCCTTCCCACGAAGTTCGACAATAAGGGCTGGATCATGATTAACGTGGACGCCTTCCGCGCCGCGGGCGTCGAGATCCCCTACAACGGCTGGACCTATGACGAGTTCAGGGAAGCCTGCCGGAAGTTGAACGAGAAGACCGGGACCTACGCCATGTGCTGGGGCTTTGATTTCAATTACGCCTCGAAGCTGACCTATGTTTCCAGCGTTCTGGGACAGAACAACCTGTTCACGGACGAGACCATGACCGAGACCAATCTGGACCATCCCGTCTGGATCGAGGGACTTCAGCTCATCAAGGACACGATGGACGAGGGCTGGGCAGTGCCGCTCGCGGACGACCTCGCGGAAAAGATGACGGTGCAGACCGCGTACCTCACCGGGAACTGCGCGATGTACGCCATCTATTCGCAGCTTCGCCTCGCCATGGATACGGCGACCTATCCGCACGACTTTGTCACGGCGCTCGTGCCGTTCCCGGTGCCCGGCGATGAGTACGCCGCGTACAAGGACCAGGCGAACCAGTCCTATTCCGGCGACTTTATCAGCATCGCCTCCGGCTGTGAAAACAAGAAGGCGGCGTGTGAGTTTGTGCGCTGGTACATCGAGGGCGGCATGAACCCGATCATCCTTGCCGCGCGCTATCCGCTGTGGAACGGCAACGACACGCAGGAGATTCTGGAAGTCATTTCGACCCATGCCGCCGGGACGGTGGACCCCGAGTCCCTGACGCATCTGTTCAAGGCGGACCGCTCTGCCTTTACCGGCGCGGGCTACGTCAGCGGGCATGACGAGGATATCCGCGATATCATCTGGGAGGAGTGGCAGGCGTACCTCTCCGGCGAGATACCGAGCGCGGAGGAGACGATGCGCCTAGCAAAGCTGCGCGCCGACGAGGTAATCAAGGAGGCAGGCGGCCTGCTGGCATAATGCGGCGATAGGCATAAGAACAAATCATCACGGGGAGCCGGATCGCTCCCCGTGATGTTTATTTGCCTTGATTTACTTTACAGCGGCGAGAAGCGCATCCACGCGGTCGGTCTTCTCCCATGCGACGCCAAGGTCCTCGCGGCCCATGTGGCCGTAGGCGGAGAGCTGGCGGTAGATGGGCTTTCTGAGGTCCAGATCGCGGATGATTGCGGTCGGGCGGAGATCGAAGACCTTGTTCACCGCCTCCTCCAGCTTGTCGTCGGAATACTTGCCGGTGCCGAAGGTCTCGACCAGAACGCTCACCGGCTTCGCAACGCCGATGGCGTAGGCGAGCTCGACCTGACACTTTTCGGCAAGCCCCGCCGCGACGATGTTCTTGGCGACGTAGCGCGCGGCGTAGGCGGCGCTGCGGTCACCCTTGGTCGGGTCCTTGCCGGAGAACGCGCCGCCGCCGTGCGGCGCGCTGCCGCCGTAGGTGTCGACGATGATCTTGCGCCCGGTCAGCCCGCTGTCGCCCTGCGGTCCGCCGATGACGAAGCGCCCGGTGGGATTGACGTAGATTTTGGTGTCCTTGTCCAAAAACTCCGGCGGGACCGTGGGCTTGATGACAAGCTCGGTCATGTCTCGGCGGATCTGCTCAAGCGAGGCGTCGGGGTTGTGCTGCGTGGAGACCACGACGGCGTCGACGCGCACGGGCTTCCAGTTCTCGTCGTACTCGACAGTGACCTGCGTCTTGCCGTCGGGACGAAGATACTTGACCTGCCCGCTCTTGCGCACCTCGGTGAGCTTCTTTGCCATCTTGTGCGCCAAAGAGATCGCCAGCGGCATCAGCTCCGGGGTCTCGTTGCAGGCGTAGCCGAACATCATGCCCTGGTCGCCCGCGCCGTTGTCGAGGTCGCTTGCGCCGCTCTCCTTCGATTCGAGCGAACGGTCCACGCCCATGGCGATGTCGCCGGACTGCTCGTCAATGCTGGTGATGACGCCGCAGGTGTTGTAGTCAAAGCCGATGGCGGCGTCGTCATACCCGATGTCGTGGATGACGTCGCGCGCGATCTTGGCGATGTCGACATAGCAGCTGGTCGTAATCTCGCCCATGACGTGCACCAGACCGGTGGTGACGGTGGTTTCGCAGGCGACGCGGCCCTGCGGGTCCTGCGCCATAATCGCGTCAAGCACGCCGTCGGAAATGGCGTCGCAGACCTTGTCGGGATGCCCCTCGGTGACGGACTCGGATGTAAATAAACGCTTTGCCATGGTATTTCTCCTTTCTTTCTCACGGATCAGCAACAAAAAAACTCTCCACCGAACCGGCAGAGAGCGTTCTTACTTGCTTTTCCTCATCTTTCGATTCGTTCGTCGGATTTGGCACCTTGTCAAAACAGGTTGCCGCGGTTTCACAGGGCCGTTCCCTCCGCCGCTCTTGATGAAGTATTCACTTGTCTAATCTATTATAGCCTGCCGGAGACGGCTTTGTCAAGATTTAAAATTTATTAATGACTTTCCCGCCAATTTGTGCCATACTGTAAAAAACATTTTAGGAGGCCACTGCCTTGAACAAGCTGAACAACGCCGTGGATCGGTTCTGCATCCTGCACCCGCGCTTCGGCATTCAAAACCTGATGCTCTATATCGCGATCGCGAACGTGGCGGTCTTTTTGCTCGATATGTTCGCGCGCGGCGGCACGAGCCTGTCGTCGCTGCTGTGCTTTGACCCCGCGCTCGTCCTGCGCGGGCAGATCTGGCGGCTTGCCGCCTTTGTGCTGATCCCGGAGGGCAGCAGCGCGTTTTCCGTGCTGATCTCCTGCTACTTCTATTACTGGATCGGCACGACGCTTGAGCGGCAGTGGGGCACGGCAAAGTTCACCTGCTACTACCTCGGCGGCATGGTCCTGACCGTGCTCGGCGCGACGATCGTGAGCCTGCTCACGCATTACTCCATCCAGCTCTACGGCGCGGGCTATGTGAACTTCGCCATGTTCCTTGCCTTCGCGATGCTCTGGCCGGAGGCACAGGTGCTGCTGTTTTTCATTATCCCCATCAAGATCAAATACCTCGCCTACGTCGACCTCGCGTTTTTTGCCTACAGCATTCTGCGCTATGTTGCGATGGGCGCATGGTTCTACTCGATCATCCCCCTCATGGCGCTTTTGAACTTCGTCATCTTCTTCTGGCCGGAGCTCCAGCGCTTCCTGCACATGGAGCGCGCCCACGTGTCAAGACCGCAGAACCGCCGAAGCGCGGCGCAGGACGTCAAGAGCGAAGCGCGTCAGGCAAACAGCGGGCTTCGCAAGTGCGCGGTCTGCGGGCGCACGAACATCACGAACCCGGAGCTGGAATTCCGCTATTGCTCGCGCTGTGCCGGATACCACTGCTTCTGCTCCGACCACCTGTTTTCCCACGTCCACTTCACCGAGGACCAACCCTGAATGCTGAAAAGGAGAATTGCTGTACATGATGACATATGACGAGGCTTATGCGCTGCTGCGGGAGTACAACGAGGGCGAATTCCATCTCAGGCACGGCCGCATTGTCGGAGACGTGCTGCGCTGGTACGCCAACGAGCTGGGCTATGGGGACGAGGCGGATTTCTGGCAGCTGGTGGGGCTGTTGCACGACCTCGATTTTGAGAAATACCCCGACGAGCACTGCGTCAAGTCGCAGGAGCTCATGCGCGAGCGGGGCCTGGACGAGCGGCTGATCCGCGCCACCGCCAGCCACGGCTGGGAGGAGGACGGCTCGCGCCACGGGGAGCTTCCGAAGCCTGAGCATGAGATGGAGAAGGTCCTCTACGCCGCGGACGAGCTGACGGGGCTGATCGGCGCCGTCGCGCTGATGCGCCCGAGCAAGAGCTGCGACGATCTTGAGGTCAAGAGCGTGAAAAAGAAGTACAAGGACAAGCGCTTTGCCGCCGGGTGCGACCGCGTTGTCATCGAGCGCGGCGCGGAAATGCTCGGCTGGGAGCTCGACCAGCTGATCGAAAAGACGATCCTCGCCATGCGCGCGAGCGACAACGTCGAGTAGGGAGGACGCATGTTTTTTGAACAGGACCGCGCCGCGGCGTTTGAGCTGGTCGATGGGATCATCCTCCTTCCGGGAACGGCGGAGGGCGCCGAGGGCCATTTCGCACTGGACACCGGCGCGACGAGGACGGTGCTCAACCGAACGTACTGCGCGCTGCCCGGCGAGAACGTGCAAAACGCCGTCACCTTTTCCGGCAGCGAGCAGAGCAGCGCCGTCACAAAGCTGGAGGACGCAAGGGTCCGCTTCGCGGACACGGACCTGTGGCTGGTCTCGGTGCCCGTGCTGGACATGTCCTATGTCGAGTGTCCGCTGCGCGACGCCGGGGCGTTCGGCGTGCGCTTCCTCGGTTCGATCGGCGCGAACCTGCTCAGCACGGGACGGCTGGTTATCGACTATCACGCGTGCCGAGTCGTGTTCAACGCCTCTTCCGTCCCGCCGCACACAAGGGAAGCGCCACTTTTCAATGAGACCGTCCCTGTGATCGAGCTGGACCTTGGCGAGGGCGCGCAGCGCTTCGCGCTGGATACCGGCGCGAACCACTTTATCATCGACCGCGCCTGCGCGCCGCGCGCTCTGCTGGGGAGCGTGCCGGACGGCATGCCCTGCACCCTGCCGCCGTTTCGCTTCGCGGGCAGGGAGTACGTCGGCGTGGAGGGACTTGTTACCGACCTCGGCGGTATGCGGGAGGCGCTGCATGTGGACGGCATTTTCGGCTATCAGCTGCTCCGCGAAAGCGTCTGCTGCTTCGATTTCGCCGCAGGATTTCTTTATTTATCCTAAATAGATTGAGCGCCCCAAATGGGGCGCTCAATGACGTTTTAGGGCGTTTACCAGATGGTGCAGAAATCGGTGAAGACCGCGCCGTTCTCGGTCATCTCATAGGGGAACTCCGCGTCGGTGGTCGCGCCGGTCAGGACCCATTCCGACTTGGCTTCATCGTAGTCACGCCAGACGATCGTGGCAATCACCTTGGAGGCGCTCAGGTCCACGCGGTAGCTCACCGAGTCGATGTACATGTCATCCCCGCGACCCGCGGGCATGGCGTAGAGCGCGCCGTCGAGCTCCTGCAAAAACAGGGCTTGATTCGCACCGTCCAGCCGGCGGTCAACCAGGTTCTCGCTCAGTCGCGTCATGAGCTTCGCGCGCAGCGCGTCTATCGTCGTGACGCCGGGCAGGTCCACGCGATAAAGGGGTTGGTCAAAGCTGCCGCCGAAGACGTCCGCCGCCTGAACGGTTTTGGAATCGTTGTAATCCAGAGGGATCAGGCCCTCGAACCAGTACCACATCTCGTCCGCCTCGTAGAAATCGCTGAGGATCTCGTCCTCCACGGAGAGGGCGAGCAGCTGCTTGCCGCGCGCGTTGAGGTAGCGGCCAAATTCGGCATAGGGGATGGTGAACGCCGGAATGCCCAGCGCGTGCGGCCCGATGTCGTACTCCTGGAACCAGACCGTCATTCCGTCCTCGTCGAAGAAGACGTCAAAGTCCGCCTTTGCGCGGATCAGCTCTTCGAAATTCTCGTAATAGCCTTCTCGTATCTCACTGATATAGATATCGGCAACGACATGATCCGAAACCGCCCCGAGCATCTGGGCGGGGTCCGCCGCCAGCTCCGTGAGCGTGAAAAACTTCCCTGTGGAGAGGTCAAAGTCCCAGCTGGCGCACAACCAGTCGGGATGCGCCCCGCCGAGGTTGACGTAGTCGCTTGCGTAAACGCTCAGCAGGTTGCCGTGCAGATACACGCTGCCGACCTCCGTTTCGTCGGCGAGCGGGAAGAACTCGATGTTGTTTTCCTTCTTGAACGCGTACTCCTCTTTCGCCTCCGCTTCGATGTCCCCCTCCCAGAGACCGGCGCCGGAAAGACCGGAGTTAAACGCGTCGCAGACTGCCTGAAGCTCCGCGGGCGGCTCCTGCCCCGCGGCGTCGCCGTCGCACTTGAGGACAAGATGCGGCAGCTTAATGCTCCACGACGCGATCACAGTGCCGTCGTCCGCCGTGAACTGCATCTCATCGTGCTGGATCTCCACGTCGTAGTTCCAGCTGAGCTGGGGGACCTCCGTGGATGCATCGGTACCGCCGGAGGGCTGCGCGGTTTGCGAGGGCTGCGAGGTTTGGGGCTCTGCATTTGGCTCGGGCTGCCTGGCCGTGCCTCCGCCGCAGCCAAAAAGGCTGAGCGCGAGGACTGCCGCAAGGATCGCTGCAAGTAGTTTTTTCATCTTTCTCCTCCTTTGATGACCGGCCCGATCCGCCACTCGCTCCCGCCCGCGCTCTGCGAGAGCTCCGGATAGGCGAGCGCATAGAGATCGGTTGACCGTGCTTCCAATGCCATTAGACGCTGCGCCTCTGCGGAAAGTTCCCGGACGTCTGCCGGCTTGATGAGCACCGGCAGGGAAGCCCTTTCCCGCATCTCATGCAGCAGACGCTTTCCTGTGTCGTCCATCGCCAGCACGCGCAGATACGGCGCCGTGCCGACGCGCATCGCGGGCGTGACGCCCAGATAGCACGAGAGCAGCATCCGCCGCAGCCGCGCGTGGGCGTACCGCTTGGATTTGACCGTATCCAGCAGCGCCTCGACGCTCGCAGCCGTGCGCGAGGCGTCAAAAAAACGGTGGTACAGGCCCTCGTTCCCCTCGTCGAATGCCGCGAAGTCCTCCTCGGTCATCGTGCGCAGCCGGGAGAGGATCGCGCGTTCCGCCGTTTCCAGTCGCACGGGCGCGCGCCCCGCGGCGCGCTCCGACTCGTAAAGCCGCAGCATGTCCGGCGTCAGGTATGCCTCCGCGCTTTCACCCGCGCGCAGGCGCCGCCGCAGCTCGGACGCGGAGGCAAAGTCTCCCGCGGACTCGCCGTCGTGCGCCGCGCCGACGCGGGGGAGCGCCAGAGGGACGATCCCACTGCCCAGAAGCCGCAGCGCCTTGCAGTACTCCACGCCGAGAATATCGTTGGGGCTGTCCAGACACGCCGCCTCCGCGCCGAGCAGCGCTTCCGCCGCCGCCCTCCGCGCAGCAGCGAACGAGACGCCCCTCGCAAGCTCCCGCCTGAGCGCGTCGGGAAAGCCCTCCGACAGCAGGGCGTCCGCCGTGCGCACAAGCAGCTCCGTGTCCGCGCACTCGCTGCCGAAGGCGAGCGTATCGACCACACCCGCCGCGCAAAGCAGCCCGACGCCGCCGCGGGAGAAGCCCTCCGCCGAGGCAGTCGCCCACGGGAGCGGCAGCTCCAGCACGAGGCTTGCGCCGCCGCGGACGGCGGCATCCGCGCGCACGTGCTTGCGGAGCAGCGCAAAATCGCCGCGCTGGACGTAATTGCCGCTCATCACGCAGACGAGGGCAGCGTCCGCCCCGAAGCGCCGCCGCAGCTCGCCAAGCTGCCAGGCGTGCCCCGTGTGGAAGGGATTGTATTCGCAGATAATGCCGATCGTGCGCATCCGGGTCCCCCTGAAAATAGAGCTTGTCTTTACAGTAGATTCCTGTTATACTAAAAGACAGTTGTATCATAGCAGAGAATCGCGCCCCAAGCAAGCGCGAACTTGAGAAAAGGAGTCGTAAAGAACTATGAATGTTTTGGTCATCAACGCGGGCAGCTCTTCGCTGAAGTATCAGCTGCTCAATCCCGAGACCGGCGATCTGCTTGCCAAGGGCCTGTGCGAGCGCATCGGCATCGACGGCAAGTTCACCTACAAGCCCCAGCTTCCCGGCAAGGAGAAGCTTGACGCAGTCGATGTTGCCATGCCGACGCATTCCGAGGCGATCAAGGCGGTGCTCGACGCGCTGGCCGATCCCAAGAACGGCGTCGTCGCCTCCATGAAGGAGATCGACGCGGTTGGCCACCGCGTGGTCCACGGCGGCGAGAAGTTTGCCGCCTCCGTCGTCATCAACGAGGATGTGATGCGCGCAATCGAGGAGTGCAACCCGCTCGCCCCGCTGCACAACCCCGCCAACATCATCGGCATCAAGGCGTGCCAGGAGCTGATGCCCGGCGTGCCGATGGTCGCCGTGTTTGACACCGCGTTCCACCAGACCATGCCGCCCGTCGCGTACACCTACGCCCTGCCGTATGAGTATTACGAGAAGGACAAGGTCCGCCGCTACGGCTTCCACGGCACGAGCCACAAGTATGTCGCCCAGCGCGCGGCGGACATGCTCGGCAAGCCCGTTGAGAACCTCAAGCTCATCTCCTGCCACCTCGGCAACGGCTCGTCCGTCACTGCGGTCAACGGCGGCAAGAGCGTCGACACCTCCATGGGCTTCACCCCGCTCGCCGGCGTGCCGATGGGCACCCGCTCCGGCGACCTCGACGCGGGCATTCTGGAATACCTGATGAACAAGTACGGCATGAACATCACCGAGATGCTCACCGTCCTGAACAAGAAGTCCGGCGTGCAGGGCGTCAGCGGCGTGTCCAGCGACTTCCGCGACCTCGGCAGCGCCGCCGCCGAGGGCAACAGCCGCGCCGCGCTCGCCATCGACATGTTCAACTACAACGTCAAGAAGTACATCGGCGCGTATGCCGCGGCGATGGGCGGCGTGGACGCGATCATCTTCACCGCCGGCGTGGGCGAGAACGACGCCAACCAGCGCATGGCGATCGCCTCTGGGCTGGAGTTCATGGGCGTGAAGATGGACGAGGACGCGAACAAGGTGCGCGGCGAGGAGCGCGTGATCTCCGCCGCCGACTCCAAGGTCAAGGTCCTCCTGATCCCGACGAACGAGGAGCTCATGATCGCAATGGATACCGCGGCGCTGGTCAAATAAAAGATATCGGAGAGCGAGGAACATGGCGGATTTTGAGACGCGCGTTTTCAAAAAGGGCGAGATCATCTATCGGCAGAACGCTTACGAGACCTGCTTCTATGAGCTGCTTTACGGCGGGGTCAAGCTGTACCAGAACTATGGGACGGATCAGCAGGTCCTTATCACGGAGCTCTCGCCGGTCTGCTTTCTCGGCGAGATGGAGGTCATTGAGGCGCGCCCGCGCACCACGACCGCCGTGGCGACGGAGCATACGGAGCTCAAGGTCATCACAAACGAGGACTTTGGCGCGCTGTTCCACGAGAAGCCAGCGCTGGTGATGTCCGTCATGCAGCAGATGTCCGCCCGCATCCGGGAGCTGACGCGCCTGTACAACGACGCCTGCCGCGTGGTTGCGGAGGCGATGGACGCGGAGGCGTCTGGGAAGGAGAAGAGCCAGAAGCTCCAGAAGGAGCGCAAGCACCTCTCCGACTACTACCGCGACTATCTCCGCCTGCTCGGCGGAAATGTCGTCGACGATTGAAGTATATAAAAAAACGGTATCCCGCCGCGAAAGCGGCGGGATACCTCTGTAAAAAGGGCAAAAATGCACGCATCGAGAGAAAAAAGCAAAACGAAGCACATGCCACATCGGTAAACGGAGAACTACAGCGTGATCCAGTAACGCTGAATGACCCCACATTTGCTCAATCCGACGTCATCTATGATCTCATTTTCCATAACGCCGCCGTTTTTGATGATCGTCTTCCGCGAGGCGTCGTTGTCCGGGGCGCAGGTGAGTAGGACCTTTTTCTCGCCGTATTCCCGGCAAACCGGCAGCAGCAGCCGCAGCATTTCGCCCGCGTAACCCTTCCGGCGCTCCGACGGCAGAACGCTGTAACCGATGTTCCCGCCGTATCGTAGCAAAAACGGCGACAAAGGATGCCGGTAATCTATGATCCCGACGACTGCGTCGTCTTCGGCGCGGACGCCCAGAAACACCTCCGACGGAACATATCCCTCGCCGTATTTCCGCTTCAGCCGGGGCTCAAAATCCATCCACTCGGCAAAGGAGCCGACGTCCTCAAGACCCGCGCAGCCATCGAGGCTGTCGTGGTTGGCGAGCATCGCCTCCCGATATCGCATAACCTGTTCCGCATAGCTCCAAACAGGCCTGACCAGCTGTAAAACCATTCCGTGACCTCCGTAAACCCTGAATGGAAAGAAGCACGCGCAGGCGAGCTTCTTCGTGTGTACCGATTGGATAATAATCCTGCATGCACAGAATCAGTCTGAGCAATATACCCGCGACCGAGCGAAGGCGATGGGAGCCGTGCGTCAGCGCGTATTAAAATCACAGCGCGCAAAGCGCGCTTCCAGACAAAAATCGACGTCGGAAGACGTCGATTTTTGTCTGGTCGGAGTGCAGGGATTCGAACCCTGGGCCTCCTGCTCCCAAAGCAGGCGCGCTACCAGCTGCGCAACACCCCGGAGACAGGGACAGTATACCCCAAATCCCCGTCCGGCGCAAGCCTTATTTTTCCGCGTATCGTAAGCGAATTAAATTAATGCGCTTACGATACAGCCATATTTCGCGGTTGCCGCGTAGCGGCGAGCGAAATGATAATCAATATGGTATAGCAAAGGCAAATACTATTTATACCATTGCAGCAGCGATTCCACCATGCCGTCGACGATCTTGTCCTGATAAGCGTCGGTCTCCAGCAGGGCGTCCTCCTCCGCGTTGGTCATGAAGCCCATTTCAATCAGAACGGTTGGAATTTCCGAGAAGTTAAAGCCGGTCAGGTCGTAACGCGGCATAATGCCGCGGTTTTTTGCCCCGGTCGCGGCGGCGACGGCGTTGACCATCAGCTTGCCGAGGCGGACGCTCTCGTCCTCGATCGACGGCGTGCCCAGCAGCTTGCCCGTGGGCGTCATCACGCAGACGCCGTGCACGCTGCGGTCGTTGTTGCCGTCCGCGTGGATGCGGACCGCCACGTCACAGTGAAGCCGGTTGGGGATCTCGCAGCGCTCCACGCCGTTGATCGTGATCTCCGAGACCTCGCGCGTCATGAAAACGGTCGCGCCGAGGGCTTTGAGTCTGTCGCGGAGCTTTAATCCAACGATCAGGTTCAGCTTTTCCTCCGTCAGGTGCTTGCCCTGCGTGCCGGTCGTGTAGGTCGCTTTGGTTTCAGTGGAGAGGGGGGACACCGGGTCGCGGTAGCCCTTGCCCGCGAGCGGGGTGACGCAGTGGCCGGGATCGACGCAGATCACGCAGCCGGTGAGCGGAGGCAGCTCCGTCTCTCCCATGTGGAGCAGGCGGCTGAGCACCATCGCCGTCTGCGCGCGGGTCACAAGCCCCTGCGGGTCGAAGCGGTTGCCGCCGACGCCCTCGAACAGCCCGTTTTCCCGGCACCAAGCGGCGGCGCTGCGCGCGTACTCGGACGTCTCGTCGGCGTCGGCGTAGTTGAGCTCACGCCGCGGGGCGGACCAGCCGCACAGCCGCCAGAACATCGCCGCAAACTCCTGCCGGGTCACGGAGGATTCGCCGCGGAAGTTGTGGTTCTCATCGCCTTGTATCACGCCATACGCGACCGCCCAATCCACGGCCGGATGCGCGCTCCCCGGCGCAAGGTCGTCAAAATCGGCCTGTACCGGCACCTCCGGCCTGCCGTCGGCGCGCCAGAGCGCATCGACGAGCTCGGCGCGGGTCGCATACGCGTCCGGGTGAAAGGCGCCGTCCTCGTCGGCGTCCATGACGCCGCGCGCCAGGACCTCTGCGACCGCCTCCGCGTACCACGCGCCATCGGCGACGTCCGACGCGGCGAACGCCGGGACTGAGGCAAGCGGGAGCGCCAAAGCGATCGTGAGCGAAAAAAGCAGCCGTGAGAGTTTTCTTGTGTTCATGGCGATGTCCTCCGTCTGTTCGTTTGTCATGCCAGTGTATCACAAACCGTGATGTAGCACAAGACGCGGGAAGCTTCCGCTTGCGTTTTTGTTGAAAATATGTTATAAATGTATCGGGTTGCGATTATGAAAAATACAGAATGACAGCATGAATAAGGCTGTATTTGCGCGGCTGCGGAGCACACGGCGGCCGCCTGAAATAGACTTACCAACAGGAAGGAGGAAGTTCTATGGAGCTTCGGAACAAAAACGGGCTGACGGAGCAGGAGTTTCTGGCGACCTACAACGCCGATAAGTATCCCAAGCCCTCGCTGACCGCGGATGTCGTCCTGTTCTCCCGCACGAGAAAGCGGCTGCGCCTGCTGCTGATTCGCCGCGGCGGGCATCCGTATCTGGGCTGCCTCGCGCTGCCCGGAGGCTTTGCGGACAAGAACGAACCGTTGGAGCAGACAGCGGCGCGCGAGCTTTTGGAGGAAACTGGGATAGACCGAGCGGATATTAAGCTGGTTGGCCTATTCAGCAAGCCGGGGCGCGACCCGCGCGGATGGGTCGTCACCGCCGCCTACATGGCGCTCGTCGACGCGGAAAAGATCACCGTAACGGCGGGGGACGACGCGGCGGACGCCCGCTGGTACGACGTGACCCTAACTGACTCCGACGTCCTGTTGAACGTGGATGACAAGGAGATATCCTTGCGGGATGGAACGGGCTTTGCGTTCGACCATGCAGAGATCATACTGCGCGCGGCGGATATGCTGCGGCATGACGAGGCGGGAATGCTATGAACATATTCGATATCATCGGGCCTGTGATGATCGGGCCGTCCAGCTCACACACGGCGGGCGCGGTGCGCCTGGGCCGCGTGGCGAACAAAATCATGGACGGGCGGCAGCCGGAGCGCGTCGTCATCACGCTCTCCGGCTCGTTCGCACGGACTTATAAAGGCCACGGAACAGACCGCGCGCTGCTCGCGGGCATCCTCGGCTACCACAGCTGGGACGAGGAGATCCGCGACGCGCTGGAAATCGCCCGCGCGCGGGGACTCAACTATGAATTCGTCTGCCACGACATTCCGGGCGCGCACCCGAACACGGCGCTGATCCGCTACACGCTGCCCGGCGGCGAGGAGGGCGAGGTCACGGGCGCGAGCGTCGGCGGCGGCAACATCCGCGTGGACGAGGTCAACGGCATGCGCGTGGACTTCAACGGCGACTACAGCACGATCCTTGTGCTGCACCTTGACCGTCCCGGCGTGATCGCCGACGTGACGCAGCTGATGCGCACGAAGTACCCGGACGCGAACATCGCGAACTTCCGCCTCTCCCGCAAGGAGCGGGGCGGCATGTCGGTCATGACCATCGAGATCGACGGCGTGGCGACCGAGGGCATGGCGCTGGACCTGCGCGGCGTGGAGAACGTGGTCAACGCGCTGCTGATTAAGCGCCTGTGAGGAGGGGAACACATGCTGAAATATGATTCCATTGCCGAGCTGGTCGACGCGGCGGAGCGCGCCGGCATGGCGATCAGCGAGGTCGCGCTGGAGGACCAGGCGGACTCGCTTCGGCAGGACGCCGCAATGCTTTTCCGGCAGATGGACAAGAGCTTCACCGTCATGCAGCAGGCGATAGAATTCGGCCAGCGCGAGGACCAGAAGTCGATGTCCGGGCTGACCGGCGGCGAGGGCTGGCGCATGAAGCAGTACAGCGCGCAGCGCGCCGGGGGCCTGTGCGGGCTGTTCCTCACGCGCGCGATGTCGCGCGCGCTGGCGGTGGCGGGCTGCAACGCCTCGATGGGCAAGATCGTCGCCGCGCCGACGGCGGGGAGCTGCGGCATCCTGCCGGGCTGCCTCGT
>SVKP01000194.1 GCA_015068395.1 Oscillospiraceae bacterium | reverse complement strand
TGGAAGAGGTCGACCGCGTTCCGGATTGGCAGGATCGTGTAGCGCAGGTTGCCGTTCCACTTGAGGCCATCCGCCGTGGTGACGGACGTCGCCTCGATGCTGACGAGCCCCGCGTCGCAGAGCTCCGCGACGTACTTGGCGACCGTGCGCTTGCTGCACCCGAATGTCTCCGCGATGTTCGCGTAGCTCGGCCAGCACTGATGCGTCTCGGGATCGGCAAGCCGGCGCAGGTACGAGTAGACCGCGAACGCCGTCGCGCTCAGTTTGAGCTGGTACACTTCGTTCGGCAGGATCGTGCAGTTGCTCACGCGAGGCTGCGCGGTGAACGAACTCGCGCCCTTCACAGCGCGCCTCCCGTGCTGCGCTCGACCCACGCGATGAACTTTTCCTTCGGGACGACGACGCGGCTGCCAACCTTGAGCGCCGGGAAGTCCGGCTCGCGCATCAGCTCGTAGCCGCTCGACGGCGACACGCCGAGCACGTCCGCCACCATCTTCGCGTTGAGGAAGAGAGGCAGCTCGTCATAGCTTTGGTACTGGGATCTCTTCATGTGGTTCCTCCTTTGCGTTGCTGTGCCTATGATAACAAATGCTTTACGATTTTTCGTTGTCGTAAGTGACAACATTGCACGGTTCTGTTGTCGTTTGTGACAACATTTCAAAAATATCCGCCGTCCGAAAGAGAGAATGGTGGGCGTCGATTGAGAGGTGCTGCGCATATTCTAACAGGCGCCAGAGATTTTTGCGTTAGCGTAAACGACAACATTGCATCGTTTTGTTGTCGTTTACGGCAACACTTCAAAAAAATCCCGCGGGATCGGAGCGCGTCTGTGTCCGATCCCGCGGGAGGCTTGTTTAGTTACAGCGGTGAATTATTAGCAGAAGAAGCGAGCCGACTATAATATCTTCGCCGGCGTCCACTTGAGGTAGTCGCCGGAGACGAGGCGGTACTCCACGCCGTTTTTCTCGCCGAGCACGCTGTCGTGGAAGCGCGTCTCGCCGTGGCTGTGCGCATAGACGACCTGCTCGGCGCGATACTCCTCCGCGATGCGTGTGAAGCAGCTCTCGTCCTCGAGGATGCTCGTCGGCGGGTAGTGCAGGAACAGGATGTACTTGCGGTAGCCGTCGGCACGCGCCGCTTCGAAGGACGCGCGCAGGCGTTCCAGCTCGCGCGCGACGATCTCCTTTGCATGCGCCTCGTTTTCCTCGTCCCAGCCCAAGACGCGGCCACGCCGGTCGATGTAGAACGGCCCCTCGAACGTGAAGCCCTTGGTGCCGACGAGCGCGTAGTCCTCGTAGGCGTAGTAGTTGTTTTGCAGGAAGTTGAGCTTCCCGGCGTAACGCTCGTTCAGCGCGGCGGTCTTCTTCGCGTCCCAGAACATATCGTGGTTGCCGCGCAGCAGGATCTTGCGCCCCGGCAGGGCCATGATGTATTCCATGTCCAGCTCGCACTGTTCGAGGTTTTTGCCCCAGCTGTGGTCGCCGACGAGCACAAGCGTATCGTCCGACGTAAGGAGCTTTGCGCAAGCCTTTTGCACCTTCTCCTCGTGGTTCTTCCATGCCTTGTCCTTGAGCTGTGGGTGCCCGATCTTGAGCGGCGCGCCGAAGTGCAGGTGCAGGTCGCCGATTGCGTACAGGCTCATTGTTTTTCTTCCTCTGCTTGCAATTCTTTTACGAAGTTCTGCATTCGCTCAGTCACCAATTCGCTCTTTTTCATGCTGACCAGCTCGTCTTTGCCGACCCACTTATAGTCGGAGGTTTCCCCCTCCTGCAAGATGACGCTGTTCTTCGGCTGATCCGTCACGCACGAAAACTCCACATACAGCGTGTGGTTTTGCTCGCCCACGACGCGGCCGACCTCAACGAGCTGTTTTGCGTCGATTCCGGTTTCTTCGTGCAGCTCTCTGACCGCGCAGTCGAGCGGAGACTCTCCCCGCAGCGCCGAGCCGCCCGCGGTGGCTTCCCACATGCCGCCGTGATGCTTTCGGCTGTCGCGCTGCATCAGCAGGTAGTCTCCGTCCGCGTGTTTTACGATAACGTCACACACAAGGTGAAAAAGCCCCTCCGGGATCGGCTCTCCGCGAATCAGCGTGACATTTTCGACTTTGTGAAAACTCGCATCATAGGCATCCCATAGTTCCATGCGTTTCCCTTTCTACACCTGAGCGCTGCTGCCGCTATATTGACGGTAGGAGCCGCAGGCCTCACAGCTTCCCAAAGTATTCCCGAAGCTCGTCTTCGCTGCGGAGGACGACCTCCGGCGCTCCGTGGAGCATGACATTGTCGTAGCCGTCAATGAACGAGCGCGCGTCGGTCTTGTACCCGATGCAGCGTTTTCCCTTGGCGTAGCAATAGCCGAGTTCGAAGCACGCGCCCTCGTCTGGCACTCTGCCGTCGAACAGGAACAAAACCGCGTCGCACCAATCCATGTGTTCGCAGTCGAGCTGGAAGAGGTATTTGCGCTTCGGGACGCCGTCGATCATGTCTGGCAGGTCCGCCACGCACCCGCCCTCCCGCTGGGGCAGGAAGGTTTCGTGGCCGCAATCGCGCAGGATGGCGTCGATGCGCTCGTTGAACCGGCGCTCGCCCTCGCAGAAAAGCGGGGCCGCAATATAGACTTTCATGTGGTCGCCTCCGATATGAAATGGAAAATGCGAATCAATGCAAGGTCACACTACCGCGTCCAGTGCAGCTTTCACCGCCGCCTTGATCTTGTCGTAGTCGTCGCCGGGGTGCGCCTCGTAGAGCTTCTTCCCCTCCGCGTAGATCGTGGGGACATAGTAATAGTCGGTGTAGCGGCTCGCCGCCTCGCTTTCGCGCTCCTCCTCGATCCACTCGACCGCAACGCCGCGGTAGGCGGGATTCTCCTCACACAGTTCGTCGAGCGCGCGGCGCGCCTTGTGGCAGTAGGGGCAGTTGTCCAGATGCAGGATGGTGAGTTTTTTCTCTCTGCTTGTCCACTTGCCGCCGAGGATCAGCATCTTGTCCCGGTTCTGCTCGATTTCGCCGTGCTCAATTCGTTCGTCCCACTCCTCGGGCGGCACGGCCTCGTAGGAGATGTTGATATACTCCTGCCGACAGCCCCACAGCTCCAGCAGTGCCGCGTTGATGCGCTCGGCGACCTTGCGCAGGGTTTCGTCGTCCTTGGGAAAGCCTTTGATGGCAATGTAGGGCATGAAGACGCCTCCTTGTTTTTCTTACGCAATCGCCACGGCGGCGTCGCGCACCTGTACGGTTCTGCCGGGTTACGGAGCTTTTAATACATCGCAAATTGAGACGCATTTTCGAACCATTGGCGTCTATTTGGACAATGCCAGAACCCCCGCGCAATATGAAACTTGCGTAAAAGACAACTCCGGGAAGAACCTTCTCAGTTCATCGATCACAAAATAGATTTCATCCTCGTCCCATTCGTCGCCCGCCTCTCGTCGGCATTGTTCCAGTTTTGAACGGGTTTCAAAAGCAACGTCTCCGATCAGTATCTCTCCGCCTTCATCCAAGCGTTCCAGCAGAGCGTGGAGAAAATTGATCTTTTGCTCGTCGGTCAGATGATGCAGGGAGTATGTCGCCACAATATAGTCATAGTGCTGGCGCAGCAGGGGTTCTGTCAGCCCCTGTGTAAAATCGCCTTGATACAGGTGAGCATCAGGCATTTTCTCGGACGCCAATTCGATCATCCTTGACGAAAAATCCTGCCCGTAAATGGTGTAGCCGTGTTCGTACAGCTTTGTCGTGAGAGTGCCGGTGCCAAACCCGATATCCAGCACTACAGAACCCGGTTTTTCCATAACAATACGAAATATGTTTCCCAGCACATCCTTGTATCCTGCAAACGGATAGGTGTTCTCTTCATCGGATACGCCCACCGTTTTGTCGTATCCGTCCGCCCACAAATCAAACCCATTGTGATCCAGCAATTTCCTTTCCTCTTTCACCCAAATAATTTGCTAAATTTATCGACATCCAGGCGAAAGGTCAAGCCGTCCACCTTTTCACCCCGCACAATTTGAAAGCCGTTTTCCCTGTCGCACACATTAAAGCCAAGCTTTTCCGCGCATTTGACCATTCTGATGTTGCCGGACCACGTTTGTGTGCAGATGTCGGTATGCCCCATTTCCAGATGATATCGGATGTATGCGGCAAGCGCCTCGGTCCCGAGACCTCGTCCCCAGTATGACGGCTCTTTGATGCCAACGCCCATCGCATAGAAATAATTCTGCCCCGGTTGCAGATTCTTCTCCATGACCCATTCATAGTCGTCGTCTATCAAGTAGGAGTTCACATCGCCGATGTGCGTCCCGTCGGCATACGCCACTTGAAGTCTCCAACGAAATCCGTCTTTCGGTTCTTGCAGTTTTTTCAGTGCTTTTTTCCTGTACGCATCCGGGTCAAAGTCCGAAAAGAAGTTTTCCCACGGGGCGTCCCAAAGCCCCCATTCGGTTTCTGTGGTGTTCCAGCGAATCTCGTCTTCAATATCCGCAGCCACCATGTCGCGCAAGATAATGTTTTTGCAGCGTATCTCCATCTATCACTTCTCCACGGTGCGATATATCAATTTTGACAGCATTTTACATCATCCGCCGCGCAATATCAACCTGATTTGCGCAAGACGCCTTGCCTATCGGCAAAAACAATTATCTCCTGCCAAAAAGCAATCCTTGCTGTTTTGCCGATAACGGCCTATACTATCCTTATCCAAACACGCGGGAGGTAAGCACGGTGGACTACAAACGCATTGACGCCCACGGCGTCAACTATCTTGAAAGCATGGAAGGCACCGACTGGCAGTGGGGCTCGGATTACACCAGCGGCGACCTGTACGAAGCGGAGGAGCTGTTCCGCGACGGACATCCCATAAAGAAAAACCGCCTTGTGTTCGTCCGCTGCCCGGATGAACGGCTCTATGAGCCGATCGCGGCGCGGGATGGTCAGTATTTCGGCAGGCCCTGCTTTGCGGACGGGCAAATCTACATCCTGCTGGTGGACTTCCCGCAGAAGGAAATATTGATCTATCGCTGCGCGGCGGATATGGAGTCGGCGGAGGTGTATGTCCGCCTGCCGCTGGATGCGGTGCCGGATTGCTACAATCTGATGCTAGAAACCTCGCCGCTGACGCTCACGCGGCAGGGGCACGAGAACACGTTCCAGGTCGTGTGGCCCGAGCAGGGCTCGTTCGCCATCGACCCGCAGGAGTCGCTCGACTCGCGCGACGGGGACAAGCTCATTTTCTCGAAGTGGTACGAAGACCCCGACTACCGCGAGGAGGTCGTCATCCGCCGCTATCCCACGGGCGAAGTGCTGGAGCGCGCGAACGGCACGTTGATGACGATGCCGAACGGGCAGAAATGGCTGTTTACATGAGGTTGACATGAACAACGAAGAAATATTGCAAATCGCACTGCGTCAGTCTGCCGTTGACTGCTCCTGCACCCCGGAGGATTTTATACGCACAGCAAACAGCGTACACGAATCCTTTGCTTCTAATCGGGCGCGAAAGTATCTGAGCCTGCCGCACATCTGCGCGCTGGTATCCTACGGAAGCTGCGTCGTCGCCTGCGGCAGGCGGGAGCTGCTGCCGGAGCTGGCGCGGTACATGGACGGCGTATCGAACATCGCGGACTGCTTCGACACGCCGCGGCTTTATAAGCTGAACGACATCCTTGCACCGTTTGACGCACGAATCTGCTTTATGGCGACGTACTACCTCCCGGATGTGGACGCCGTCTATGCGTCTGGCGTCGCGTGCCCCTACGAGCTGCGGATTTTGGAGCAAAAGGATTTCGCAGAGCTGTACGTTCCGCAGTGGAGCAACGCGCTGTGCAAGGACCGCGCACAGCTCGACGTGCTCGGCGTCGGCGCATACGACGGCGATACGCTTGTGGGGCTCGCGGGCTGCTCGGCGGACTGCGATGAGATGTGGCAGATCGGCGTGGACGTGCTGCCGGCGTATCGGCGGCAGGGCGTTGCTTCGGCGCTGACCAACCGCCTCGCGCGCGAAATACTCTCGCGCGGTAAGGCGCCGTTCTACTGTGCGGCGTGGTCGAATGTGAAGTCTGCAAAAAACGCTCTGCGCAGCGGTTTCCGCCCCGCGTGGGTGGAGATGAGCGCGAAGCCGAACGCAAAGATCAACGAAATATTGAAAAGAGGTTGAAAGATGACCATTACCGTTTATCTTGGCTCGACCGAGGGCCGCGATCCCGCGTTCAAAACCGCCGTGCGCGAGCTCGGCACATGGATCGGCGCAAACGGGCATTCGCTCGTCTACGGCGGCTCGAAGTGCGGACTGATGGGCGAGCTCGCCGAGAGCGTCCTGCAAGCCGGCGGCGAGGTCACGGGCGTGGAGCCGCAGTTTTTCATCGACGCGGGGCTTGAATACGACGCCATCACGCGCCTGATCGTCACGCAGGATATGTCCGAGCGCAGGGCGAAGATGATCGAGCTGGGCGACGCATTCATCGCCTTTCCCGGCGGCGTCGGCACTTTGGAGGAGATATCGGAGGTCATCAACAAAAAAGCGATGCGCCATCTCGACGCGCCGTGCATCCTCTACAACCTGAACGGCTACTACAACGACCTCCACGCCATGCTCGACCACATGGTGGAGATGGAGCTTTGCACGAAAGAAAAACTGCGCGGGGTCTGCTTTGCAGACGGCCTAGCGCAGATCAGGGACATATTGAAGGGCTGACGATGGCGGAGCGGAACTATACCTACCTCCTGCGCTGCGCGGACGGGACGCTCTACTGTGGCTGGACGAACGACCTTGAAAAGCGCGTCGCTTCCTTTATAACTATTTTGATGCAGCTGTCCCTTCAGGAGGGGGGACAGCTGCATCATGCAGAGCGAGGAATTCTTTTTCCATACATATCGGAAGATGTTCTCTTTACGCGAGGGTGCTCTTCACTTGGCCGCAGGGCGCTCGCATAAAATTTTCTTCCATAGGCCAGAGGCCACTGTTTCAGCTTGCTGATTGATTACCTTGACCTTAAAAACCACCACGCCTTTATTCTGGAGTTTTATCCAGTTCTTTTCTTTCAGTCTTAATTGCACATGAATTGTATCACCTATTCGAACCGGTCTGTTAAATGTCCAGTCCTGTATTCCAAGGTTTGCTATAACCGATCGACCAAAATAGCCTGTTCGCATGTATAAGCCACCGGCAATGGATAAGATCAAGAGCCCATGCGCGATTCTTTCGCCATACTGTGTCTGTTCCGCGTAAGTCGCGCTGGTATGCAGCTCGTTCATATCACCAGTAATGCCCGCAAAGAGCATAATATCCGACTCGGTGATTGTGCGCGACGCTGTTACTATCTCCGTTTCCTCTGTAATATCGGAGAAATACAGGTCATGTTTTATCTCTTTCATATCGGCAAATCTCATTCCGGCATACCTGACCGCTGTGGTCTTGCCAATATGTTAAGCGCCGTGAGTGGCATGTAGTTTACAGCTACAATGTCAAGAATTATGGTTTCTTCCAGGTTTTTTTCATCGCATAATCCGCACTCGCCCCAAAATATGGAATCACTTGAATTCATTCCGTTTCTTGTGGATAGAGTTACCCACCCCCCACTAATTTCTGGCGTTTTTGCAATTATTAGCTCGTCATTCTCCATTTTCTCTTCCTCTTTTTCCCGGATAAGCCTCTTCCAAACGCCAGACGCAACCGTCTCATTTCGCTGGTTTATAACCTTTACCTTCCAGAAAACAACACCAGCCTTTTGAAATTTTATCCAATTCTTATCTTTTAATCTGATTTCAAGGTGGATCGTGTCTCCGATTTTGACAGGCCTGTTAAATGTCCAATCCATAATGCCAAGATTCGCAACAGCTGATTTTTCAAAAAAACCTGTTCGCATATACAGTCCATCGGCAATTGCCAGAGTCAGATAACCATGGGCAATACGCTCTCCGTATTGTGTGCTTTTTGCATATTCAGCGCTGGTATGAACCTCGCTCAGATTGCCACCAAGCCCCGCAAAGAGCATAATATCTGACTCGGTGATTGTGCGCGACGCTGTTACTATCTCCGTTTCCTCCATAATATCGGAGAAATACAGATCACGATTTTGTTCTTTCATGTCAGCGATATGCCTTTCGATCAATTTTCCCATTATATGTACGCTTTACGGTGTCGACTCGCTCGAAGCTGGTTGGAACCTTGTAGCTCTCCAACCGTTCAAGCAAATACTCGCGCAGTTCCTTTGCGTCGAACGCTCTATTCTGCTTCATAACGACCAAAAGCTTTGGCGTTTTTCCAGAAATCGGGTGGTCTTTCGCAATGCACACACAGTCCTCGACTCCGTCGAATCCAAGCGCCGCTTCCTCAACCTCCGTCGGTGCCACCTTCAATCCGCCGACATTGATCACGTCACCCTGTCGGCCGATCACATAGACAAAGCCGTCCTCATCCATGTAACCCAAATCGCTGGTGAACACCGTATTGCCGGATAGGGCCAACTTTGTCAATTCAGGTTCATTGATATAGCCGCGCATCGCAGTATCACCTGAGCACGCAATCAGCCCCGGATGTTCTATGGATGCAGTTACGGTGTTTCGGTCATCATCCACAAATGCTATCGTTGTATTGGGCGTTGCCTTTCCCACGCAGCCCGCACGATCAGGGTACTTTTGAAAATCATACATACACGCTACGCCAGATTCAGAAGATCCATAGCAGTTAAGAAGCCTCGTTTTGGGTAAAAGGCCGCGCAGCTTCTCCTTATCCGCCTCTGACAGCGGTTGTGTGGATACCTCAAGAAATTCCAGCTTGTTCGCGTACTCGCCCAACTTATTCCCGCTGAGCATGAACAGCATACGAATGGCAGAAGGCGGCAGCCAGCAAGAAAGCTTTTCGCAGGGATAATCCAATGCCTGATAGAACTTTTTCAGATTTGTCATTCCATTCAGGAGATAAAACGTACCGCCGTTTACCAGAGTGGTGTAAAGATGCCGAATCGCATGCGCATGGTTGAGCGGGCTTGCAGCAACCATCACGGTATCCTCTCGATACCCGCAGCCATAGGTGAGGTTTTCCGCCGTGGCGGAAAGCGCCCCATGGGTCAATGCAACGCCTTTGGATATGCCGGTTGTGCCCGTGGTAAACAGGACATCTGCAAGCTCGTCTTCAAACGGGAAACAGCTCTGGCTACTGCCTGCAAAAGCTTTTGCATCTTCAACAACGGCACGTGGCAGGATGCGAAGTCCAGCAGTATCATCCGCTGATGAGTCCACGACAAGTCTTGCCCCGATCTGCCGTGCAATCATTGGCAACTCGGTCACCGGGGTGTTCTCTTCCAGCGGGCTTATCACCCCTCCGGCAAGGTGCGTGCCAAAATACAGAACGGCAAATTCGATCGTCTGCGCAGCGCGTGCCAGCACAATGTCTCCGCGCCCGACTCCTTTTGCTTTGAGATAAGACGCATAACCGCCAATCAGCCTGTCGAGTTCTCCGTATGTAATGCTTTCTCCCAGAGTAATGATTGCGTGTTTTTCCGGAAATCTGTCTGCCTGCGCGGCAATCTGTTCCTCGATACATTTCCGCATATCAGCTCAGCTTCTCCACCAGTTTGACAATAGCATCCAGAGAGTCAAAGTTCTCCTCCACCACTTCTTCATACGGTATTTCAATGCCGAATTCCATCGTCAGAGCGGCAATGATCGTCGTGATTGTTATAGAATCCAGCATTCCGCCTGTAACCAGCTCTTTTGATGTGGTAAAATCAATGTCCGGGCACTCTTCCTGAAGCACCTTTAGCACTTGTTCTTTCATAATAAACCTCCAAAATCAATACTGCATGTACACAAAGCTCGCAGTGTTATAGCCCGGGCCGTAGATGCCAAAAATAATAATTGAAAAAAACAATACGTAATACATCGTCCAGCGGAATACAAGATTACTTCCGGCGATACGCTCGCGCACACTGCCGCTCCGTTGCAGCATACTCACTGACCACAAGGCAAAGATACTCACAATACCCAGCAGAAAGTTGGGGCGATCCAATCCAAGCGTGTAGAGCGAGCCGTTGAAAAAGCCCTCAATGTGGAACTCAGTAAATACTCTTTTGAAAAACAGCCACAGGCTTGGCAAGTCCTTGGAGATAATCATGACATGGCAAACCATAAACAGCACAAAGGTTCGCACCATCTGAAACAACCTCCAGCTCCCCGTCTCCGTGTTGATACGGAGTACCGTCGCCAGCTTTTTATATTCTGAGGCAAAAACAGTAGAGGCAGTAATGAGGATGTACCAATAGAGACCCCATACAAGGTAATTAGGAGTTGTGCCATGCCATACTGCCGTAATCAGCCAAGTAATCAGCAACGGGATCGCTGCCATCATATTCTTCGCCGCCTGCGCGCCAAAGCGCTCTTTTACCCGTTTTGACATTTTAATTAGCCCTGGAGAAATCACCAGCGGCATATAAATATAATTCTTAAGCCATGTTCCCAGCGTGATGTGCCAGCGGCGCCAAAATTCCGCCGCGCTTCGGGAGAAAAACGGGTGGTCGAAGTTCTCCGCCAGCTTCAAGCCAAGGCACTCAGAAAAGCCGCAGGCGATATCCATGCAGCCGGAGAAGTCGCAGTAGCTTTGTACCGCTCCAAATACCGCCGCCACCAGCAAGTGTGCGCCGGACTCACCCTCAACATTGCCGAACACCGTGTTAACGAAGATTGCCAGGCGGTCCGCGATAACCAGTTTCTTAAAGTAGCCCCAAAGCATCCGCTGCACGCCGAAGCAGAACTTCTCGTAGTCGAAGCGGTGCTCCTCAAAAAACTGCGGCGCCAGCTCCTTGTGGCGTGAAATCGGTCCTTGCAGGATCTTGGGAAAGTAGATCGTGAACGCAAGCAGATGCAAATAGTTTGTCTCCGCCGTATCCTTGCGCCAATAGACGTCCGCAAGATAAGAGATCAGCGAGAAGGTATAGTAGGATATGCCAAGGGCAACGATCGCCTTCGCCGTCTCCGCGCCGCCAATTCTCAGCGCCGTACCGACCGTCTGCATCACCCATGTTCCGATCTTCGCGTAGAGCAGCATACTGATCAACCCGGCAAACGCAAGAAGAAGGATGGGCTTGCACTTCTTTTTTGCTTCCGCCTTGTTCTCGATCTCGCGTTGGAGCCTGTCCATCTTCCGCGCAGCGAAGTACGCAATCAAGGATGCCGCAAAGATGAAAACCATGCGCTTGCGGCCATAGGTCGAGTAAAACACAATACTCGCAAGCATCGCGACAACCCACTGCGCCCGCTTGGGGACGAGGTAATAGAATAAAGCCGTACATGCGGCGAAAAGAAAGAATCGGTAGTTGGTGAAGGAAAGCGGGTCTGTTGAAAGCAGGGCGAAGATACTCTTCCCCATCAAGGAAAAGTTTTGGTCCAAAAGGAAAAGCGTCAGCGCTGTAAGTAGCAATAGTGTTGCCGTTGGAAGCCACGCGCGGAGCGGGTTTTCTTCCCGATTCTCTGCCTCGTCACTCTTCCGCGGCGATTTTTCACACTGAGGTTCCCCCTCTTTTTCAAGCATATCATCCGCGTGTTTCGTCGGGATATGTAACACAGCACAAAGGACAATTACGGCAAGCATAATGCCAAGCTCTGCTGTGATTGGCATCGTCTGTGTCCCCGTTGCATAACGCCATGCAAGAAACAGTGCCGCCACCGCAGGAAGCAGCAACTCGCTAACAGGCTTTAACGGAAAGGCTGGCTTCTTTTCCTTCTTGGATTGATGCGTTCGCGTCTTTGATGCACGTATCCCGACGGCAACCAGAATCACGACTCCAGCAAAAAGCGTGAAGAACTCAAAATAGTCGAGTGCGCGTAAGCTGGTAAACGCTTGTAAAAAATTACTCATGTAATTGTGTCTCCCAATGGTCTTCTCAATTGCATTACCTAGAAACAGCATGTATAACTAACATGGCAAAAGCTTCCTTCGGCTTGCAAAACATGTGGGAGTTCCTCCTATTTTCCCGCGTCGTATATTCTCTCATGATAGGCAGTCAGATAACTGTAGTTTTTTGAGCCGACTCTCCTCTCGGTAAACGTATCGAAATTTGTGCTGTCGATGACCAATCCGCTTTCCCGGTCATATACGACGAAATTCAGTCCGCGCCTCTTTTGTGAATACTCACTATCGTTTATTCTTATCGATGATCCGGAAACTGTATTCCATCCAGAGCTTTCGAGCGACACTGTTGCTCCTTCGATTATCATTTTATGGGAAAGCACCCTGTTGGAAACACCCTCATAGACGACTGTGCCTCCCTGAATTGCAGCCAAATAAGCGTCGGTATATTTCCCGTCCCGAACATGACGCAATCCGAGGGCCTCAAGTTTTTCATAATCCGCATCTGTCATTCCGCTCGTGTATTCCTCTTGTGCGGCAATCAAAATATTCCAATCCTCTCTATGCTCCAAAAGCAGCCGGAGGTAGGTATCATAATCTGTCACAGAGTGCAGGGAGAGGACAGACCGAATCTTCTTATAAAGCTCAAGTGCCGAATCGTATTCCGGCCGTTTCTGCTGGCGAAGCGCATAGTGCGCCAAAAGATCCCGCCCCATAAATACAGTGACTTTTTCCGCTCCCATACTGTTCAGGTGATGCCCGCCGTCCGTTGTATCCTTTGTAAAACTAATCCCGGTTTCTTCGTAATTTAAGTCCAGAAACCGAATGTCCAGGCGATTGGCAAGCTCTCTTGTCAGCCCAGAGCGCAGGCTGTTCCATTCCCCGCTGGAATACTTAGGGATATAATTAGTCGGAATTTTAATCAGCAGTAACTCTATATTGTTTTCCTTGCACAGCTGTGCTATTTTTTCAAACCAGCTTACAGCATTATCGTTCAATTCCGGGGCATACAGCGGCTCACTGAATGTGTTCTCTTTTACTGAACCGGCTTCGTCCTCCAAACGGTATCCCGCCGTATTCTTCGCCATTCGGTCAGCAATTTCATTCACCTGCTCCACTGTCCATGGACTTGCTTGAACATATGAAACCATATACTGCCCCGCTGTATAGTAAAAGCCGGATGAGTCTTGCTGAAAATCTTTGGCAGTCAATTCGCTCCATCTGGTATGATATTTAACAATAGGCAAGTAGACCGACAATCGTCCATCGTTATACCACTCCCCTGCGTAGGCGTTTGCCATTTCCCGTTTCACCGTATCATAAGGCAGGGTGTCCAGAATGTATCTCCAATTCACATTATAGTTCCATGTTTTGTCCTCAAACAGTGCAGAAGCATCACATACAACCACAGCGGGGTGCTGCGTTTCCAGCGCCTTTTTCAACATAAAGTAACTACACGATATGCGCTGAGAGGAAGTGGCTAGATTATACGAGCAAATCTGATAGTCTTCATACAGCTTCATAGGAGACATCCCCGCGTACATATGGCTTGTTCCCAAAAAGACCACGTCAACACTGTTGGGTTCTAGCGCATCCAAGCCTGCAATCACTCGTTTCGTGTGTTTCGTCTCCGTGCCAAAGTCCCGGAGCAACACTTCCTGAACACACAAAAATATTCCAACACCAATACAAAGAAAAACGAGTGATTTAATTATCAATTTAATTCGTGTCATTTTTTAGCCTCTGAAATAGCGGCACAACAATCAGAACTCCGCATAATGCATCATCAACTCCGCAAAACTTTGCAGATTTTTATCCTTATCCGCCAGAATCAGTCTGTCCTCGCCGCCAATTAATTCCAACGGCCACGCTATGCCAATGTCCGGGTCATTCCACATAATACCGTCGTCATACTCACCGTAGAATTTTTCTGCACACTTGTAGGAAACGACTGAATCCTCCAAGACCAGATAACCGTGAGCGCAACCAGCAGGCACCAGAATCTCGTTGTGTTTTTCCCCAATCAAATCAAAGGATAACCATTTTTTGAATGTGGGACTATCCCTACGCAAATCAACGACCACATCCCACACATGCCCCCAGATGCAGCGCACAAGCTTTGGCTGCTGCTTGACACGCTGAAAATGGAGTGCACGAATAACTCCCTTATGGCTTGTGGTATAGAACACCTCCGCAAGCTCATATGGGATTCCATTTGCCTCGAATATCTCTCTGGAGTAGTCCTTGGTGAAGCATCCACGCACATCTTCAGCGTTGAAAGGCGTCACTTGAATCAGGCCATTTATCTCCGTTTCGTGAAACTCCCATTTTTGAATCACTGTCTTCCCTGCTCCTTCCACCACTCCAGCGTTCTCCGGCAACCCTCGCCGAAGCAAATCTCCGCTCGGAAACCTGTATCCCTCTCCGTTTCCGAGCAATCAAAACAGGAGATGGGCAAATCCACCCCAGTAAAGGGGACGTCGCCAAAGCGGAATGTTAACTCCGGCGCAATAGCGTCACGCATTTCCTCGAGGAACTGACGAAGCGGGCGCGCAGTGCCGCTGCCAATCAAATACTCATGAAAAGGCTTTCCCTTTTCCCCGATCAGGCGAAATGCCCGCGCCAAATCGTCAATATATACGAAATCATAGTTTTGCGTTCCAGAAGTAAACTGCGGTTCTTCGGCACGAATACACTTTTGAATCGTTGTGTTCACCAGTCTGGGGCTACGCTCGCCGGGACCATATGCATTTGTTATTTCCGGCCAGATTAAATCTATTCCAATCTGAGCGGCAACAGACATACACATTACATGCGAAATCAGTTTCCCGCCACCGTAGATATACGCTGGTCCAGGACGGTTGCCCTGTGTATAAGCCGCGGCCATTGTTTCGTGCTCCATAATGCTGCCCGCACAGAGAAAGCGCCCGCATCCCAATTCCTTTGCCGTCCGCAGAGCATCCACGGTCCATTGAGCGTTATTAAGCTGCAGTGCAGTATCCGCTCTTTGCTGTCCAGCAGAACCAGACCACGCAAAGTGATAAAAAGTGTCATAATCCGTCTGCGGCAGAATTTTGCAAAGCTCCTTTAATTCATCCAAATCGCAGGAAAAAACATTCAAGCCGTTCTGCTCTGGTACACTATCGCGATGGTTCTTATGTACGATGGCAGTCACATTCACGCCATTTGCCAGCAGTTCTCTAACCACTGCGCTTCCGACAAAGCCGTTGGCACCTGTCACAATTGCATGTTTCATTGCTGGTCTCCTATAAACCTTTCGATTTCCCGATCCATCTCTGCTGGAATATCGCTGTCTCTAAGCCAATTCTTTGTCCAGCAGCAAATCATATCCATCGTCGTTTCCATATGCCATGTTGGTCTCCAACCAAAAACGCTTTTCAGCTTAGTGCAGTCCAGTTTAAGGAAGTTTGCCTCATGCGGTGCGTTAGGCTCCGCGTGGTTCTCCCAACATGCGCCATCGCCCCATGTAGCACAAAACAGGTCCACAAGCTCCCCAGTTGTCATGCAATCGCAGTCGTCTGGCCCCACGTTGTACCAACCCGCAAGTGTCCCATCTTCATACTGTCGCTGTGCAATCATCAGATATGCCATCACAGGTTCCAAAACATGCTGATATGGCCTTGTAGAATGTGGATTGCGCACACTTATTGGTTTTCCTGCCATGACCGCGCGTATGCAGTCAGGAATAATGCGATCTCTCGCAAAATCCCCACCACCGATCACATTGCCGGCACGTGCAGTACTGACGACGGTTTCGCTATTTTGAAAAAAGCTGTTTGCATAGCAGTGTGTTACAAGTTCCGAGCAGCTTTTGCTGTTGGAATAGGGGTCATAACCATCCAGCGGCTCATCCTCTCGATATCCCCAGCACCACTCATTGTTGTGATAGACTTTGTCTGTCGTCACGTTCAAAACAGAACGTGGCGGCATTTTTGCGCAACGCACACATTCCAATAAGTTAACCGTTCCCATGACATTCGTTTCATATGTACAGGCCGGTTGCTCATAGCTTGTCCGCACAATGGGCTGCGCCGCAAGGTGCAACACGATTTCAGGCTGTGCGGAGTCAAACGCAGCTTTCAGTGCATCCAGATTCCGCACATCACCGCGAATGTCAGTCATAGCACCGCTCAATCCGGAAAGGTCAAACAAATTTGGTTCTGTTGGCGGGTCCTTGCTAAACCCAGTCACAATTGCCCCAGCGCCTATTAGCGCTCTGCACATCCACGCTCCCTTAAACCCTGTATGGCCTGTTATAAAGACACGCTTGCCTTTGAAGAAACTTAAATCCGTCATCAGTCCCATACCTTCCAGGGCGCCATTCCGCTCGCCCACAGCTTTTCAAGCAGTTCCTTTTCTCTCACAGTATCCATACACTGCCAGAATCCCTCGTGTCTGTATGCCATCAGCTGTCCCTGCTTTGCCACAGATTCCAAAGGCGCTTTTTCCAAAATTGTGCTGTCGCCATCAATGTAGTTGATAAACTCCGGCTGACAAACCATAAAGCCGATGTTAATCAGGTTTCCATCGCCCTGCGTTTTTTCGCGGAACTCCCTGACTGTTCCGTCGCTTCCAATGTCTAACACGCCAAAGCGTTGACCAGCATTGTATGCGGACATGGTAACCATCTTCCCGTGTTGGCGGTGAAAATGTACAAGTTCAGAAATATTAAGGTTGGAAACTCCATCACCATATGTCAGCATAAACGGCTCGTTCCCGATATACTCCTTAATGCGCTTAATACGACCACCAGTCTGCGTAGACAAGCCTGTATCCACAACTGTTACTATCCACGGTTCGGAAGCAGTATGGTGAACATGCATCTCGCTTTTGCCTTGAGTAAAATCATAGGTAATATCAGAAGTATGCAGAAAATAATCCGCAAAATACTCTTTGATCACATGCTGTTTATAGCCTGCACATACGACAAACTCATTAAAGCCATACGCTGAGTACAGTTTCATAATATGCCAAAGGATCGGCATACCGCCAAGTTCTACCATTGGCTTAGGCTTAAACTGAGATTCCTCACTGATTCTTGTGCCAAATCCGCCAGCAAGTATCACTACTTTCATAATACCGTCGAGTAGGCCTTCTCGACTTCCCCCCTCATTTATTCATTGTTTCGTATGAGTAAGAGGCTCGGCCCTACAGCCCCTCACAGAATTGGACTTTCATTTATCACACATTCAGTTCTTCCTTCTGTAGAAATCGCATAAAAATTCTTGATGAATACGTCTTTCTTCACATCATGGGATGGATTTTCAGGCTCCCTTGTTTTTCCCCTCATCCGTTAGCAAGAGCTATCTCTTTTCTTCCATATTTTGAAGGGCTTCCACTTTTAATAGGTGAAATACATCCTCAGGCTAATCCCGTTCTCGAGGATTTCATAGTAACAACAGCGTCTCACCAGCTATGTGTTCAACTCCAGCCCAGCACGCACCTCTATATTGTTACTTTTTTTTTAACTTGCGGTAAATCTTAATTCCGGGTACCATATTCAATATAGCATTTTCCTCTCTAAGCCTCCGTAGCTCGGCCTCGTTTTCAGTATTCCGCTCGTCCTGTATGATGCATTTCTCCTGCAACGCCTTCAAAAGCCGATATTGATCTTGTATCACATGGTTCAAATTATCACATACCAGCTCCAATTGGTCCACACGCCTGTACAAGCCTTCCAATTGGTCCACACGCCTGTACAAGCCTTCCAGTTGATCCACGCGCCCATACAAGCCTTCCAGTTGATCCACGCGCCCATACAAACCTTCCAGTTGATCCACGCGCCCATACAGGCCTTCCAGTTGATCCACGCGCCCATACAAGCTTTCCAGTTGATCCACGCGCCC
>SVKP01000193.1 GCA_015068395.1 Oscillospiraceae bacterium | reverse complement strand
CTTTCGGTCATGCGCTCCATGAGCTCTTCCTCGCTGATGCCCCACATATTGTCGCTGTCCGCGGGCGTGTGGATATCTCTTTTGCCGATCCGCCCGTCTGCGCAGCCGATGCCGATGTTTTTGTTGCTGCCGCCGAAGCCGCCCATCATGTGCCCCTTGAAATGTGTCAGCACCAAAAGCGAGTCGTAGTTCAGCATGTTTTTCCCGACGTGCATCTCGTCGAACCACTTGCCGCCGTTCACCGGCAACGCTGCTGTGCCGTCCTCGTCGGTGATGTCCACCGGGCAGAACGTCCAGCCGTTGATCTCCAGCGTTTTGCGGTGCTCGGCCGTGGTATAGCGGCTGCCCTCGTAGTAGGTGTTGGTTTCGATGATCGTTGCGCCCGGCAGGCGCGCGCCCAGCAGCTCCTTGACCCACGGGCGGGGAAGGAAATTCGGCCCCTCCGCCTCGCCCGTATGGAGCTTGACAGCGATCCTGCCGCCGAGCACGGAGCCGACGCGGTCGTAGATCTTCTTCAGCCCCTCCTCGGAAAGATTGCGTGTGAAGAACACGACGCTTTCCCCGCCGTCGCGCTCGTCATAGGGTACATAGCGGTTCCCGCCTCTGCCGGGGATTGGATTCCTGTTGCGCATGACGCCACCTCGTTTCTTTGAGATTGATATCATTATTATCACGCATTGTCTCCGCCCGTGTCTATTGCTTAAATTGAATATCTTGTGATTCCTTGGCGGAATGCCGGAAAAAAGCCCGCGACAACGCGTTTGATACGGACGATCCCCCTGAACGGGAACGGATGAGAACAACAGTGTGGATCAAATCACGGCGGCGCGGGCAATCACGCCCGCGCCGCCGTTTGGCAGAATGGTTGTGTTCAGCAGCGGGATATCAGGTTTTGAGGTTGAACTTTTCGACGAGATTGTTCAAAAGTTGCGCCTGTGCGGACAGCTCCTCGCTCGACGCCGCCGTTTCCTCACTCGTTGCACTGTTGTTCTGCACGACGTCCGCGATCTGCTTGATACCCTCGCTGACCTGAGTGATGGACTCCGCCTGGTGATTGCTTGCCTCCGCCATCTCGTTGACCGCGCCCGTGATGGACTTGATGTTTTCCGCCGCCGACACGAGGCTCGCCGCCGTCTCGTCGGCTATGCCGTTGCCCTTCTGCACGGCCTCGACCGACGCCTTGATGAGGTCGGAGGTGCTCTTAGCCGCCTCCTGAGACTTGGTGGCGAGGTTGCGAACCTCGTCCGCGACGACCGCGAAGCCCTTGCCCGCGTTGCCCGCGCGCGCCGCCTCGACCGCTGCGTTGAGCGCGAGAATGTTGGTCTGGAAGGCGATGTCCTCGATGATCTTGATGACCTTGTCGATCTCCATCGAGCTGTTGCTGATGTCCGTCATCGAACGGATCAGCTCCTGCATATGCACGTTGCTCTGCTCGACCTGCTCCGCCGTGGCGCCGACCTGAGCGTTGATGTTCCTGGCGTCGTCGGCGTTTTTGTGAACCTGATCGCTGAGCTCGGAAATCGTGGCGGACAGCTCCTCGACCGCCGCCGCCTGCTCCGCCGCGCCCTGAGACAGATCCTGCGCGCCGCTGGAGAGGCTGCCCGCGCCCGCGGATACCTGCTGCGAGGAGGTGTCGATCTGGGCAATCGTGTCGTTGAGGGAGTCGGAGATGTTCTCGAGCGCCGTCTTGATCTTGGCGAACTCGCCGGCGTAATCGAGGCTGAGCCGGAACGCGAGGTTGCCGCGCGCGATCTCGTTGAGCACCTTCGCGATCTCATCGATGTAATCCACATAGGAGTGCAGCCTGTCCGCCGTTTGCCCGAAGTTCGCCGCCAGCGCGCCGAACTCGTCGTTGGAGCGATAGTCCACCTTGGTGTTGAGGTCGCCATCGGCGATGCGCTGCGCCGCGTAGTCCAGCTTCTTGACCGGTGTGAGCACCATTCTGGCGACCAGCAGGAAGATCATCGCGCTGAGCAGGAGGATCGCCGCGACGGCGATGACGATCAGCGTGCGCGTCAGGGAGCTGACGTCGCTGAGGATCTCCGCCTCGGGAACATAGAATACCGCCGCCCACTTGCAGCCGGGGACCCACTTGAGATAATAGAACATGGTCTTTCCGTCGACCTTTGCGGTGTGCAGGCCCTCCTGCCCGCCGTCGATCCACTTTACGGCGGCCTCGTACAGAGAGCCCTTAGCCAGATCGTCAAGCGAAGAACTCATGACAGAGCTGTCCGCCGTGCCGATCACAATGCGCGCGCCGGCGTCGACCATAAACGCACCGCCGGTCTGTTCAAGCTTAACGGCGGACATGATCTTGGAAACCTCGGTCAGCTGGACGTCGCCGCCCGCGACGCCGCGCACCGCGCCGGCCTTGGTTTTTAGCACACAGGTGGCGGAAACGACGATGTTGTTCGTGATCATGTCGAGATATGCGTCGCCAAAGGTGAAGGTGTTGTGCGTCAGCCCCTCCTGATACCAGCCTCTGATCGTCGGATCATAGCCGGGATCGGGGACCCAGTTGGCAAAGACGGTCTCCTTGGTTTGCGTCGCCAGATAAATACCGTCGGGGCAGGAGCTGGAGGGATCGACCGTGCTGCGGACATATTCCAGCTCCTGAGGAGGCGCCATTCCCAAAAACTCGATCGCGGCGCGCTGAGAGTCCAAATGCGCCAAGATATCATTCATCCATGCCGTGACCTCGTTGACGGCGCTTTCGGCGCTGGTTGCCAGCAGCTCCTCGCTCTTTTCGCGGAGGATGCGCGTGGTTGTCTTCTGCACAACCAACACAATGCCTACGATTGCGATAACCACGATTGGGATCAGTATCCCCATCAGCTTGAGCTGGATACTGGCCCTTTTGCTTCCCGCTTTACCCGGTCTGAAATTGCCGCCCATGACAGAAGCCTCCTTTAACATGCGAGTGTGAAATACATCGCATTTTTATAAATTATAGCACAGAACAATAGAAAAAGCAAGCGGAACGCAGGAAAAAATGGTCAGCAAAAATGGTATGAATCACGAAAGCTCGCAACTATGTTATACTGATCTTCGACTAAAAGTGGCAAAGCCTTGCGAGCAGAATTTTTGTCAGGCAAGGCGGAGGACGCAGGCGGGCTGACGCCCGCCAAGGACAACAACGCAGCATGACGGAAATTATGCTGCAAGGAATGTCTTGTTTT
>SVKP01000192.1 GCA_015068395.1 Oscillospiraceae bacterium | reverse complement strand
GCCGCAGGGCACCGCGGACGATATCCTCGCGGCGGGCCGCGAGATGTATCATGCGCTCAGCCCCGAAACGAGCGAGTTCATCGACCACATGTATGAAAACGAGCTGCTCGACGTGCTCAGCAAGGAGGGCAAGGCGCCCGGCGGCTACTGCACGAGCATCTACGATTACCGCTCGCCGTTCATCTTCTCTAACTTCAACGGCACCGCGGGCGACGTGGACGTGCTGACCCACGAGGCGGGCCACGCCTTCGAGGCGTTCCGCGCAATGAAGAAGGGCTACATCCACCAGCAGATCTGGCCGACGATGGAGGCGTGCGAGATCCACTCGATGTCGATGGAGTTCCTCACCGCGCCGTACCATCACCTGTTCTTCGGAGACATGACACGCAAGTACGAGCGCGCCCACTGCGAGGAGTCGCTGACCTTCATCCCCTACGGCTGCATGGTCGACGAGTTCCAGTACGTCATGTACACGCAGCCGGGCCTGACGCCGGAGCAGCGCAACGGCGTATGGCTGGAGCTGGAAAAGAAATACCGCCCGTGGATCGACTTCGGCGATCTGCCGTTCTACGGACGCGGCGCGGGCTGGCAGCGCCAGACCCACATCTACGGCAGCCCCCTGTACTACATCGACTACTGCATGGCGCAGACGGTGGCGTTCCAGTTCTGGATGGCGTCGCTCACCGACCGCGAGGACGCGTGGAAGCGCTATCTCGCGCTGACGGACCGCGGCGGCACCGCGACCTTCGAGGACCTCGTCCACGGCGCGGGGCTCAAGGTCCCCTACGACCCCGGCTGCATGAAGGAAGTCGGCGAAGCGGTCGGCAAATGGCTGGAACAGAACCAAATCGGCTGAGTGCGGACCGAATTTGTCGAAAAAAGCGACGCTCTTTTAGAAGGATTGCCCAAATATTCGGGAAAACGGTACAAAATGCTTGCCGATTCCGAAAAGTGGTTGTATAGTGTAAGTCACTATGGAGGCGTGTGCCCCATACACCGGCTTGCCTGGCGGGAGACCGCCGGGCGCTCCGCTTTGCCGGAATATCGTAAGCGAATGAAAGACCCGCGCTTATGTTATTTGTGTGCGCAATCACAGGGCGAAGCATGAAACAGTTTATTACTGTCCCTGCGGCAGTGATAAAAAATATGAAAGAAGGAGATCCCAAATGAACAGCAAGAAACTATTGTCCCTGCTGCTGGCTCTTGCCATGGTTCTCTCTCTTGCCGCCTGCGGCAACAAGACCGAGAATCCGGCACCTTCCAGCACCACCCCCAGCACCAGCACCACGACCCCGGCGACGACCACGCCGGAGCCGGCGCAGGAGCCCGTTGAGGAGCCCTGGGTCTATGAGCCCACCGCCGCTCAGCTCGTCGCCGGCAAGGAGTTCGGCAAGGATTACACCTCCCTGTACGAGCAGTTCGGCAAGCAGGTCACGATCGAGGACGTCAAGGAAGACCCCTCCACGGGCCTTGCCTTCGCCACGATCGACGGCCAGGACTATGAGCTTGGTCTGGACTTCCTGACCATGGCGATGGTCTACAACACCGCCACCGAGGGCACCAGCTACTCCACCGAGGACGACATCTATGCCCAGTGGTGGAAGTACTACATCACCCGCTGGAACTACCTCCTGCCGGAGATCCCCCTGTACTCCAACGAGTATTACGATGTGTACAACGCTGCCATCAAGGGCGTTGACACGCATCCGACCAACCCGTTCTGGGGCCCGCACCGCGCTCTGATCGACTGGACGAGCGAGAAGGCCGACAACTCCTTCATCCTCGGCAACACGACCGACCTGAGCGGTAAGTTCCGCTATTCCAACTTCGGCGCCTCCTCCCCGGCGGCTTCCGATAACGACGTCTCCTTCATGGTCAACGGCCTTGATACCGTCATGACCACCAAGGAAGGCAGCTACGTCGTCAACCCGACCGTCACCAAGAATCTCGAGGTCACGGAGAACGAGGACGGTTCCCAGACCTACACCATCGAGATCTATGACGACCTCAAGTTCTCCGACGGCAGCCCCGTCACCGCGAAGAACTATCTCTACTCCACGATGGTCTTCTCCACGCCGGTCGCCACCGAGGCCGCTTCCCGCGACCACAAGAGCACGATGAACTACGTTGGTTACAAAGAGTATGCCGCCTATGACGGCACCAACGAGGGCGTCGACGGCGCGACCAAGGTCATGAAGGGCCTCCGCCTCCTCGGCGACTACACCTTCTCCGTCACGGTCGACGCGCAGTATCTGCCCTACTTCTATGCGATTTCCTATGCTTCCTTCCAGCCCTCCTACAAGGATCTGTGGCTCGGCAGCTGCGATATCGCTGATGACGGCGAGGGTTGCTACATCACCGGCGACTTCTATGCCAAGAGCGGCGACAGCTACAAGATGGCGAAGCACATTGCCGATTCCGCTTACGCCAACGACACCAGCAAGTATCCCTGGTCCGGTCCTTACGTCGTCGATCATTACGACGTCTCCGCCAAGGAGGCCACTCTGAAGCTCAATCCCTACTTCAAGGGCAACTATGAGGGCACCAAGCCCAGCATCGGTATGGTCATCTATAAGAAGATCATCGCCGAGACCCAGCTCGAAGACCTCCGCTCCGGCGGTGTTGACTGCCTGAGCGCCATCACCGGCGGCGCCGCCACCAACGAGGCGATCGCCATGGCCGACAGCTCCAACGGCGGCTTCGTTTACACGCACTACAGCCGTGCCGGCTACGGCAAGCTCGGCTTCCGTGCCGACTATGGCCCCGTCCAGTTCACCGAGGTCCGTCAGGCCATCGCTTACTGCATGGACCGCGCGACCTTCGCTAAGGACTTCACCGGCGGTTACGGCGGCGTCGTGGACGGCCCGTACTACACCGGTTCCTGGATGTACAAGGCGGCTGTTGCCAGCGGCATGCTGCTCGACGCCTATGATACCTCCGCCGACAGCGCGATCGCTGTTCTCGAGGCGAACGGCTGGAACTACAACGCCGAGGGCGGCGAGTACACCGACGGTGTGCGCTACAAGCAGATCCCCGCTGAGTTTGCGACCGAGAACGACATCAACTATCAGTCTATCGACGGCGCTTACAAGACCACCAAGGTCGGCGACAACTACTACATGCCGCTGGCTCTGAACTGGTACGGTACTGTCAACAATGAGTTCTCTGACCTGCTCGTTACCGGCTTTGAGCAGAACGACAACGTCGCCGCCGCCGGCATGACCGTCCAGAAGACGATCGGCGACTTTGCCCCGATGCTCGACGAGCTCTATCAGTCCCAGGTTTACGGTTATTATTCCGGCAGCCCGATGTACTGCATCTTCAACTTCGCGACGGGCTTCAACTCCGCTGTGTATGACTATTCCTGGAACATGACCATCGATCCTTCGATGTACGACGACTATAGCCAGTACTACATCAAGGATATGGCCGACGTGTATTGGCTGAGCTGATGTTGAGGGCTATTATGCCCTGACGATCACAACAAAAGATTCGGCACACTTCGGAAAAGGGGACAGGGCGTCAGCCCTGTCCCCTATCCGGGGGAGCCGGGTGGAGAGAATCTACGGTGAGCGGCGCCTGCGGGATATCTTCCGAGTGCCGGGCAAGAGTTCCCGGCTTTGGGGAGATATCCTGAGGACGAGCTGAAATCAGATTACCATATCATGCGGGCAAAAGACTGCCCGCCTTTATCACGCCGCATGTGCGGCAGTCAGGAGAAAAACCATGGGTAAATACGTGCTCAAGAGAATCGGATACATGATCCTCGTGTTGTTCATTCTCTCGATCCTCATGTTCCTGATCTACAACCTGCTTCCGAGCAACCGCGCGTATACCGACGCGAGAACGGACATGAACGCGATGAAGCAGATGCTCCGCGACAAGACGGACGAGGAGAAGGAACAGAAATTCCAGGAGCTTTATCTTGAGTATCAGCGCCGTTACGGCACCGATACCAAGAATATGGCGGTCCGCTATCTGCGCTGGGTCGGCCTTGCACCCAAGTATTACGGCGGCTATGACGGCCTGCTGCAGGGCAACTTCGGCTATTCGCAGGAGCTCAAGGACGACGTGATCAACGTGGTCAAGGAGCCGATGAAGAATACCATTTTCATCAATATCTTCGCAACGGTGGTGGCGCTTGCCATCACGATCCCGCTGGGTATCACCTGCGCCGTCCACAAGGGCAGCAAGGGCGACCAGGCGGTGCAGGTCGGAACGATCATCGGCTACAGCCTGCCGTCGTTCATTATTTGTATCGTGTTTATCTGGATCTTCTGCTCCCTGCTCGGCTGGTTCCCGCCCAGCGGCATGAAGACCCCCGGCTCGAACTATACGGGCTGGGCGTGGTTCAAGGACAGAATGTACTATCTGGCGCTGCCGCTGATTACAATGACATTCTGCTCCCTCGGCGGCATGACCCGTTACGTCCGCGCCTCGATGATCGACGCGCTGAGCATGGACTGCATCCGCACCGCGCGCGCCAAGGGCGTTAAGGAGAAGGTCGTCATCTACTCCCACGCCTGGCGCAACGCCCTGATCCCGGTCGTCACGCTGGTCGTCGGCTGGTTCATCGGCATCTTCGGCGGTTCTCTGATGTTTGAGAACATCTTTGGCTACAACGGCATGGGCAAGCTGATGATCCAGTCGCTCCGCACCGCGGACTCCGACGTTATCATCCTGCTCCAGCTGTTCTACGTCGCGGTTTCCCTGCTCGGAAACCTCATCATCGACCTCGTCTACGGCCTGGTCGACCCGCGCGTACGCGTGAGTGCTTAAAGGAGGTGGCGCAATGAGTTCAACAGACAAGAAGAAGGGCGCCGCCGCCGGCGGTTGGTTCAAGCGCCTGTTCTTCGGCGGCAGCAAGGTGCTCGCCGACGAGATGCAGGCGAAGAAGGACGCCTCCCTCGACGTGGAGGAGATCGTCAGCCCCTTCAAGCAGATCGTGCGCGGCTTCATGGCGCGCAGGCTCGCGGTCATCGCAATGTGCATCGTGATCGCAATGTTCCTGATCGTCTTTATCGGGCCGCTGTTCATGCCCAAGTACTATGACGCCTACACGGAGGTCACACAGAAGAACGTGCCGCCCACGATGAGCATGCTCTCCGTCCCCGGCGAGCTGAAAAATCATATCCGCACGATCGACAGCTACGGCAGCTTTACCGTCGGCGTCTCCGACGCGGGCAAGGTCTATGTCTGGGGCACCACGCAGATCGGCACGACCGGCGTGAACGTCCGCGACATCCCGGAGGAGGTTAAGAACGCAAAGATTATCTATGCCGCCGCCGGTATCGACCACATCGTCGCCATCGACGAAAACGGCAAGGTCTACTGCTGGGGCCACAACGGCCTGGGTCAGTACGGCTACTTTGACCCCAAGGAATTCCCCAACATCCTCTCTGAGCCGGACGAGCTGCTCAACGGCACCATCGACGTCAACAACATCCGGAAGGTCACCTGCGGTTATCAGTGCAGCGCTATCCTGATGAACGACGGCAAGCTCTATCTCTGGGGCAACAAGAACACCTATCAGAACATCGAGAAGTTTATGGTGCTCGACAACCTGGTCGACATCGACTTCACGCTGAACTATGTGGTCGGCCTTACGCAGGACGGCAACTCCATCTACACCGGCACCCGCGGCCTGTATGACCAGTACCGCCCGAACATCAACCAGAAGGCGATCCCGTCCAGAGAATACCTCAAGGGCAGAAAGATCATCGCCATCTACGCGACGTCCAACAACGTCTGCGCCGAGTTGGACGACGGCAGCCTCTGCTTCGCCGGCGACTTCAGCTCCAACAGCGTCCCGATGCCCGAGCTGCATCCCGGCGAGGGCTTTGTGACGGTCTGCTCCGGCACCTACCACTACACCGGCCTGACCACCGAGGGCCGCGTCCTCTCCTGGGGCGGCGACACGCTCAACCAGACCCAGGTGCCCAAGAACATGACCGGCGTGTCGAAGATCTATGCCGGCGCGTTCCAGAGCTACGCGGTCAACAGCAACGGCGAGCTCGTGGGCAAGTGGGGCCTCAAGGGTTATATCTTCGGCACCGATACCTACGGCGCAGACATCTTCCAGCGCATCATTCAGGGCGGACGTATGACCATGACCATCGGTGCGGTGGCGGTTATCATCTCCACGATCATCGGCATCATCATCGGGTGCATTTCCGGTTACTTCGGCGGCAAGGTCGACCTGCTGCTCATGCGTGTGACCGAAATCTTCGCGGCGATCCCGTTCCTGCCCTTCGCGCTGATCCTCTCCGCCATCATGGCGCAGTCGGATATCAGTGAGAACAAGAAGATCTTCATCCTCATGTGCATCCTCGGCATCCTGACGTGGACGGGCCTTGCGCGTATGGTCCGCGGCCAGGTGCTCGTCGCGCGTGAGAACGAGTACGTCACCGCCGCGAAGGCGATGGGCGTCAAGGAGTGGGCGATCGCGTTCAAGCATATCCTGCCGAACATCGTCTCCATCATCTTCGTTACGCTGACCCTCGACTTTGCGACCTGCATGCTGACTGAGTCCGGCCTGAGCTACCTCGGCTTCGGCGTCACGTATCCGAGACCTACCTGGGGCAACATGCTCAACGGCGCCAACAACGCGACGATCATCAAGAATTTCTGGTGGCAGTGGGTATTCACCTCTCTGTTCCTGGCCATCACCTGCATCTGCATCAACATCGTGGGCGATACGCTCCGCGACGTTATGGACCCGAAGTCCGACCGGGACAAGTAAAGGAGGGTGAATAACATGGCTTTACTTGAAATCAACCATCTGCACACGTTTTTCCGTACCAAGAAGGGAATCGTGAAGGCAGTCAACGACGTTTCCTATTCCGTTGACGCGGGAAAGACGCTCGGCCTCGTCGGTGAGTCCGGCTCCGGCAAGAGCGTGTCCGCCATGAGTATCCTGCAGCTGCTCGACGGCAACGGCTGGATCGACAGCGGCGAGATCCTGTTCAACGGCAAGGACCTCACCAAGGCGACCAAGGAAGAGATGTACTCCGTGCGCGGCAACGCTGTTTCCGTGATCTTCCAGGAGCCGATGACCTCACTCAACCCGGTGTTCACCGTCTCCAAGCAGGTCTCCGAGCCGTTCATGATCCATCAGGGCATGAACAAAGAGGAGGCTGCGAAGAAGGTCATCGAGATGCTTGCCGACGTCAAGATCCCCAACCCCGAGGTCGTCGCCAAGCAGTATCCGCACCAGCTCTCCGGCGGTATGCGCCAGCGTGTCATGATTGCCATGGCGCTTGCCTGCAAGCCGAAGCTGCTCATCGCCGATGAGCCGACCACCGCGCTGGACGTGACGATCCAGGCGCAGATCCTGCGCCTGATGAACGAACTCAAGCGCGAGCACGGCACGTCCATCCTGTTCATCACGCACGACCTTGGCGTCATCAACCAGATGGCGGACGACGTTGCGGTCATGTACTGCGGACAGATCGTGGAGATGTCCCCTGTGCGCAACATCTTCGCCGGTTCCGACTTCATGCACCCCTATACCGAGGGCCTGCTCCGTTCCGTCCCGCGTCTGGACGCCAAGAGCGACGAGCGTCTGGAGTCGATCCCCGGCTCCGTGCCGCACCCGCTGAAGCTCCCCAAGGGCTGCAAGTTCGCACCGCGCTGCAAGTACTGCACGCAGCGCTGCATGGAGGAGGAGCCGCAGCTGGTTCCGGTCAACGAAACGCAGCAGATCCGCTGCTTCTATCCGAACGGGAGGGAACGTCATGCCACAAGATAAAAAGGTCCTTCTTCGGATCACAAACCTGAAGCAATATTTTCCCCTGAAGAAAAAGGGGCTGTACGTCAAGGCGAACGACGGCATCACGCTTGATATCTATGAGGGCGAGGTCTTTGGCCTCGTCGGCGAGTCCGGCTGCGGCAAGTCCACCTTTGGGCGCACGCTGCTCCAGCTCTATCGTCAGACCGATGGGCGCACCATGTACTATGGCCGCAGCCTCGACGAGATGGCGCCGGATTACGTGCTCGACACGATACGCAATCTCGAAAAGAACAAGGCGAAGATCAAGACGACCGCCGAGCACGCCGCCAAGCTCCAAAAGGAGTATGACGCGCTGCCCGAGAAGGAGCAGTACGCCAAGCACGCGGAGCTGACTGCCGCCAAGAAGGATGCGACCGACGCGCTGCTGGACGTGACCAACGTCATCGGCGGCCTGGTGGTCCTCGACGACCTCAAGCCCGTGATGGAGGCGTATGAGAAGTCCTTCAGGCTTGCCTCCCAGTGCCGCAAGCTCCGTGAGAAGCGTCAGGAGATCCAGGCGAAGCGCGACGACACGGAGTATGAGAAGAAGTCCACCGCGTCTCTGGATGAACGTCTCAAGAAGATCGACAACGAGCTTGCCACGCTCACGAGCGAGCTCAAGCAGTCCGACGCGAACATCGAGGCGCTGCGCACGCCGCTGCGTAACGATCCCGACTTCCAGCGCTTTGAGATCTATCACGACGACGGCATCGACCTCGCACGTTTGAAGTACAACGAGATCCGCTTGCTGCGCCGCGATTTGCAGATCGTTTTCCAAGACCCGTATTCCTCGCTCAACCCGCGCATGACCATCGGCCAGATCATCGGCGAGGGCCTGACGGCACACAACATCTATCGCAAGAACAACGCGAGAATGCAGGATTACATTCTCAAGGTCATGGAGGACTGCGGTCTAGCGCCCTATTTCCTGCACCGTTTCCCGCACCAGTTCTCCGGCGGCCAGCGCCAGAGGATCAGCATTGCACGCGCGCTCGCGGTGCAGCCCAAGTTCGTCATCTGCGACGAGGCGGTCTCCGCGCTGGACGTGTCGATCCAGTCTCAGATCATCAATCTGCTGCAGGACCTGCGCGAGAAGCAGGATCTGACCTATCTCTTCATCACCCACGACCTGTCGGTCGTCAAGTACATCTCCGACCGCATCGGCGTCATGTATCTGGGCAACCTCGTGGAGCTTGCCGAGTCCGAGGCAATCTTCAGCAAGCCGTTGCATCCGTATACGGAGGCGCTGATCGCTGCGATCCCGACCACGGACCCCGACGCCAGCAAGGAGCTTCAGATCCTCGAGGGCGATATCCCCAGCCCGGTAAACCCGCCCAAGGGCTGCAAGTTCCACACCCGTTGCAGCCGTTGCATGGAGATCTGCAAGCAGGTCGTCCCCGAGTGGCGTGAGGTCGAGCCCGGCCACTTCTGCGCCTGCCATCTGCACGACAACGAGGGCAGGAAGGTGGAGGACAGGACTCCTGCCGTCCGTCCTGGCTGATACGTTGCGGAAATACATCTTTTCTATCCCTGCCGAGCCATTCGGCAGGGATTTTTTATGGGATAGAATATCTTCCCGAGAAAACACTTGAAAGATGTGGGAAAGTTGTGTAAAATACAAATCGTTATAATGTATGCTTCGCAAGATCTGTTGCGATGGGAGGATATGATATGAAGCGTGTGTTTTCTCTGGTGCTTGTTTTTCTGCTTTTTGTAAGTATGACGATCCCTGCTGCCGCGGCAGACGAGGCGATCGCCACCACGATCCGCCTGACGGAGCTAAACGGCAGTGTCACCGTGCAGAATGCCTCCGGGAAGGACGTGACCGCGCGCGCAGATATGCGCCTGTATAACGGATACACGGTCAAAACGGGGTCTGCCAGCTCGGCGTTTATCAGCCTGGACGACACAAAGGCGGTCAAGCTGGACGGCAACGGGAAGGTGGAGCTGCGAAAAAACGGCAAAAAGCTGGAGGTCGTGCTGATTTCCGGCAAGCTGTTTTTCAGCGTCGACGCGCCGCTCAACAGCGATGAGTCGCTTGAGATCCGCACCTCCACGGTGGTCACAGGCGTCCGCGGTTCCTACGGCTGGGTGAGCCCGATAGAAACGGGCCTGCTTCACGGGCATGTTATCGTTACGTGCAGGAACCCGATGACGGGGCGGTCCTTTATGACCCAGTTGAAAAACGGCGAGGGCATCCGCTATGAACCGAAGGCCGACGATACGCCCCCGGAGGGCGAATCGGGCGATCTTCAGCAGCTCGGTTTCTCCAAGTCCGAATTGACGACTGAGGATATCCCTGCCATTGCCGCCGAGGAGCTTGCCAAAAACACGGAGCTGCAGGAGCTGCTTGAGCAGGAGGTCCCCACGCTTGATGTGGAGGAGATCGTGGAGAGCGCCGAGGAAAAGCGCGAGCAGGAGACTGCGGAGGAGCTGAAAGCCGAAAAAGAGGTCGAGGCGCAGCTGGCGGAGCAACAGCAGCAGATCGAAGCGCTTGACAAGGCGGACCAGAAATCCGGAAATACAAATGAGGTTCCCTTTGTAAAGGACGAGGGCACTTCGACCACCACCAAACCGACCGATGACGAGGAAAAACCCGGCAGGGTCAGGCCGGAACCGGAGCCCCAGCCTCAGCCGCAGCCCACGATCCCTGCCGACGCAGCCGCGCTGATGCGGCGGTTGAGCACGGAAAAGACGGTGACCATCTCCACGTCGACGCCTGCCAGCTATTCCGGCGTGACTGTGTCGAGCGGGCAGACGCTGGTCATCTCCGGCGCAAGCAGCGTCACGCTTGAGAATCTGAGCATTGCCGAGGGTGGCGCGGTCCAGGTCAACAGCAACGCGTCCCTGACCCTCGCGGGCAGCGACCTGACGCAGAAGGGGACGCTGACCAATTCTGGTACCGTGAACAACACCGCGGAGATCGCCCTGCTGAAAGGCGGCAAGGTCGAGAACACAGGTACCTATATCAACACCGGCGTTCTTGCCATTGCGAAGGATGGTGAGTTTACAGGCGGCACGGTCGTAAACAATGGCACGATCGTTGTAAACGGTACCTTTGACGGAACGGTTTCCGGCAATGGCGTCCTGATCCAAAACTGATAAACAATAAAGAAAAACAGCCGCGCTGCTTTGGACGACGAAGCAGCGCGGCTGTTTTTGGCTTGGTTTACAAAGGACGCGGCGGGTCAGCGGTCCGACCGGATGGAGACGGCGACGCCGTTGACCTCGATGCCGTCGTCGGCGGGGATCAGGATATACTTCCGCCCATTGAGCACTCTGGTTTCGATGTTTTCACTGTACTCCGGCGACATGGTGATCTTGACCTCGGGCGTTGTGATCTCAAAGCGCCCGTCCACAAGGTTGGTGGGCAGGAGCGTTTCACCAAACTCCGACTCCACGGAGCGCGCAAACGCCTCGACGCGCGGCTCGGAAACGCCCTCGTCGCGCAGGATGGTTTCGACCTCCTGCGTGCTGAGCGTCAGCTTTTCCGGGTTTTTGGATTCCTTGTGCTCCGCGATACGCCCGCGCAGCTGTTCGTTGACCGCCTGGACGACCTCATAGCTGCATTCGCTCTCCAGCGCGTCGGAGAGCGCCGTGTGGAAGGCGCTGCGCTGGCTGGGGGCGGACATGGGAGGCTCCGTGCGGAAGACCGCGCCGATCAGCTCCTCGTGCAGCTCGTCCGGCTTGCGCGCGAAGTAAAGCGCGTTGTAGATGTTGGCACTGCGCCCGTCAAAGGCAGGGAAGAGGAAGCCCAGCGCCGTGTTGTCGACAATAGGCCCGCCGGAGGTGACGTGGAATTCGTTCACGTCGTAGAAAAAGCGCAGGTCGGCGGTCGGCTCCTTGACCGGGCAGACGACGCAGACAAAGTAGTTGAAGACCTCGGCGGAGGCGTCGGGCTGGTCCTCGTCATCGGAGCCGCGGTAGGGGACGTCATAGCTGTCGGCGGCGAGCAGGATGATGTAGTTGTTCTGCTCCAGCTGAAGCGTGGAAATGATGCGCCCGTACAGCTCGTCACGCGCCTTGTCGTCCTGACAGTGCGAGTCGCGCAGCGCCATCAGCAGCCGATGCTCCGGGCTGTTCACGACCTGCTGTGTGGTGAATTCGACGTCGATGAGGTTGCGGCCCATCGTGCCGGAGAGGCACTTTTTGAGCCGCCCGAGATAGACCTCGACCTCCTCCTGCTTCATGACGCCGAGCGAGGAGTCGATATGTGCGACGATCTCTCGGTTGGCGTTGACAAAACAGCCGTAGATACGGCTGATGCTGCTTCGGTCCGCGCGAAAACGGCGGCGCAGCTCGTTGATCTCTTTTTGGTTCATGATACCTCTCAGCAGCGCAGATCGACGTGACTGAGCGTCCCCGCGCCGCCGCTTTCCTTCAGATATACGCCGGTCTTGCGAATGACGGCGTTGGTTTCGTTTGTCGTTTTATCCTTGAGGGAGAACTCTGTATCCGCGCAGCCGAGGTAGATCGCGCCGACGTCCGCCTCCTTGAGGTCGAGCAGCCGGTCTCCGCCGTCCTCGTCCTTCACCCAGACGCGCAGCTTGGAAAAGACCTCGTCATTCTCGTCGATCCAGCCGTTGCCGTCCCCGTCGCAGGCGGCGAGGTCGGCAAAGCCGTTGCCGCTCTTTGTACCGAACAGCTCGCTGCCGTCGTCGATTACGCCGTTTCCGTTGCGGTCGAGCGCCAGAAAGCCGCTGCCCTTGCCGGCGAAGGAGATGTTTTCCCTCTTGCCGTCGCCGTCGAGGTCGAACGAGAACTTCTGGTCGCTGACCGAGGTGACGGCGCTGTCCACATTGATGACCAGCGGGTCGGTCAGGACGAATTCCTGAGACGTGAGCGATTCATACTTCTCCGAAAACGAGCGGGACATGGCGAATTCCACGTTGAAGTCGATGCTCCGTCCGTCCTCGGTCACGGCGAAGCCCCTCGACCGAAACGCGGTCTGCTCGCGCTCCGAGCGCTCTTCGCTGACCGCGGTCACGCGCTGCCAGAGCGTGCCGGAGGACGAGGTCCCGCCCGCCGCGCCGCCCACGGACACCGCGGCGGAGTAGCTGACGCTGGTGGAAAAGCGGAACGCGCTCATGCCGAACATCTGTGAGCGCATGCCCGCCTGCCGCGCCGCGCCGCCGCGGAGGTCGAGCGCCTCGGCGCTGCGGTCCCCGATGCGGATCGGCTCGATGTGCCCCTTCCCGCCGATCGCCTCCAACAGGCGGTTGAGCAGCTTGACCTTGAGCTCGCTCGCCTCGTCGATCCGAAAGCTGAGCGCGCAGGGCTGCATTTCGCAGGAGCGCACGGGCGTACGCTGTCCCTCCTGCGGCCGTTTGGAGACGGATGCAGGCTTTGCCGCTTGCCGCTTCTGATACGCCTCCATCGCGGAGACCATGCTCCCGCCGGAACTGCTGTAGATCGCTGCGACCGCGCTTTTTGCCTGCTCGCCGCTCTCTGAGCGGACCTCCACACTTGCCTTTTTCACGGAAACGTGCGTTTCCAACTCATGGCTTGACGCCATGGCGACATGACTGCTTGCGATCTTCATGTTTGCCGCCCCTCCCTGGCGCTTTGTCTCGTTCCTTCGTTTTTTCCGTATGCCTGCTATTCCTGAAAGCCGTATGCGGAAGAAAAGTAATCGTCCAACTCCTTCGCCGCGCCGCGCAGCAGCGCCTCCACGGCTTCGCCCTGTACGTGCTGCGCGCTCTCGCCGCTGACGGTGCTCATGCGGGGCATGACCGCAAGCCGATTGGGATTGACGCTGGCGGTATCGAATCCGCCCCTTGACGGCGCGGCGCTGTGCGACGTTTCCTTTGCCTTCAGCTTCTTTGCGCTGCTGATCTCAGACGCCGGACGGAATGGGGAACCTCCGATCTTGAAAGCGGACATTGTCACTTCCTCCTCTCTCGTTATTCCCTCTACTTTATACAACGATCTGACGCTTGAAAATTTGACACTTGCCACGAAAATAATTTTTTCGTAAAATAGGGAGGGTAAGGGTGGTGATGCGCGTGTCGGAACTGGAACATGAGGAAAAGCTTGATCGGATATACCGCCTTTATCGCGCGCCCATGCTCCGGCTTGCCCGGCGCATCCTCGGCGACGAGCGCGACGCGGAGGACGCCGTTCAGGACGCCTTTGAGAGCGTCGCACGCAGCCTGAACCATCTGACGGAGCCGGAGGATACCAAAACCCGCGGATACATCATGGTGATCGCCGAGCGCAAGGCGATCGACCTGCTGCGCGCAAGGCGGAGGCAGGGAACGGAGGAGCTGGACGAGGACGCTGCAAGCATCGAGTTCCCGGATACGGGGGAGGGCGGCCTCGCGTGGTGCATGACGAAGCTCCCGCCGCGCTACCGCGAGATATTGCTTCTCCGCTTTGTCTACGGCTACAGCATGCGCGAGACGGCGGAGCTGATGGAGATTCCGTTCACCACGGTCGGCAAGCTGTCCCAGCGCGCCAAGGAACGGCTGTACGAGCTCTGCCGGAGCGAAGGAATTTTATAAAAACAGGGGATGTGAAACTTCCACGTCCCCTGTTTTTATCTTACGAAACGCCGAGCAGGAGCAGCACCGTGCGCACCAGCAGCGCGGCGATCCAGGCGAGCAGGCATTGCCAGACCACGACGCCGACCGCCCACTTTGCGCCCAGCTCGCGCTTGATCGAGGCAATCGCCGCCACGCAGGGGGTGTAGAGCAGGGAAAACACCAGCAGCGACGCGGCGGAGAGCGGCGTAAGCGCTCCTGCGATGTTCTGGTCGAAGAGGATCTCCAGCGTCGATACCACACTCTCCTTTGCGAGAAAGCCGCTGATGAGCGAGGTGCAGATGCGCCAGTCGCCCAGCCACAGCGGGCGCATCACCGGCGCGAGCGCTCCGGCGATGATGGCGAGGATGCTGCCCTGCGAGTCCT
>SVKP01000191.1 GCA_015068395.1 Oscillospiraceae bacterium | reverse complement strand
GCCGACGAGCGTCACCCACGCGATCACGCGCAGGTTTGCCCAGCGGATACCGGAAAAGCTGCCCATCGACCAGTTGTGCAGGTTCACGATGTTCGCGTCGTCGGCAAAGGTCACGACGAACTCCGTGACCGCGTTGCAGATGTAGCCAATCATCACGCCGCACACCACGAGCAGCGACATCTTTTTTACGCGTGAGGAAATAAGCAGAATAAAGCCCATGGCAAGGATCGAGCCGAAGAACGCCGCGCCGATCATCGCCGCCGAGCCAAGCGTCCTGCCATACGAAAGCGCAAAAATCAGCGTCAGCGCCACGGTCAGCTTCGCGCCCGACGAGATACCGAGCACAAACGGTCCCGCGATGGGGTTTGCGAAAAAGGTTTGCAGCAGAAATCCAGACACCGCGAGCGCGCCGCCGAGCAGCGCCGCGGCGAGCAGGCGCGGCAGCCGCAGCGTCCAGACGATGCGCGCCGCGGTATCGACGCCGCCGCGCGTGCGCAGCACCTCGCGCAGCTCGTCCATGGCGACGTGGACGCTGCCGATCAGCAAGTTTACCGCAAGCAGAGCGAGCACAAGGGCAAAAAGAAGCGCAAACGCCCAAACGCAGCGTTTTTTTCTGCCGTCCATTCGCCCCGCCCCCTTGTCTGTGTCAGCTCAGTTTGTGGAAGTATTGCAGCGCGGTTTCGTCTGCCGTGCCGCTGAAAATCCGATGAAATTCGTCGATCATCGCCGCGATGCCGGAGGTCTGCTGAAAGAGATCAGCCTCCGTGCACCAGACGTTTCCGCTTTGCACCGCGCGGAAATCCGCGAGCCAGTCCGCCTTGACGAGAAGCTCCGTCATCGTTTCCATGCCGCCGTCGATGGTCGCGTTGTATATGAGCACGTCCGCATCCTTCGCGCCGACGTAGAAATCCTCGGTCTGCATGTTCATCGTCGAGCGGGCGCTCCCGTCGTCGGCGGCAAGATCGTCGAACACATATCTGCCGCCCGCAAGCGAGATCATTTTGGCGACGTAGTCCTCCGGGCGGCGTACATTGACGCCGCCGCTTGCGGTAAGGAAGAAAAACGCCGCCGTCTTGCCAGTGCTCTCCTGCGCAAAGATGCTCTCTGCCAGCGCCGCCTGCTCATTGAAAAACGCCTCCGCCTCCGCCGTTTTGCCGGTGAGAAGCCCATAGAGCTTGATCCACTCCAGCCGCCCGAGCGGGTGGCTCTCGTAGCTGGAGCGCTCCACCAGTACCGGGATGCCCAATTCTTCAAGCTGCTCCTTCGTCTCAGGGCTGTGGTAGATCATCGTGTTCTCGACGGCGAGCGCCGTGCCCTCGGCGAGCAGCAGCTCATAGTCCGGCGCGGCGTACTTGCCAGCGTAGAGGATCGTCCCCGCGTCCATCGCGCGCTGCACCTCCGGAAGCGACCAGTCCTCCCGCTTTGTGCCGGTAAGCCGCACCGTATCGAGCGCGTCGAGGCGCACAAACGGATCCATCGCCGCCGAGGACGCGGTATAGATCGTGCGAAGCGGCAGGCAAAGCGTCGTCGCGCCCGTTTCCTCGCGCGTCTCCACGCCCTCGGGAACGACGAGAAAACGGTCGTCCCCGATCGTCACAAGCGCGCGGCCATCGGCGTCGTAGTCCACCGTAAACTGGTCTGCATAGCGCAGAACCATGTGCGCCGCCGCGTTCGATTCCGTTTTCTCTGTCTGCGATTGCGTCTGCACACAGGAGCAGAGCGTCAGCACCGCGAGCAGCAGCGCGCAAAGCCGACGTTTCACGGTTCCACCGCCGTGATCGTTGCGGAATCGAACTTCAGCGTGTATTCGATCTCATGCGGCTGGCTCATCGCCGTTGTGTCCGCGATCACCGCGAGCGGACGGTCAAATGTCGCAACTGAAATGACACAGGCAGAGTGCCCGTCCACGACCGCCGCGTCGATCTTTACGCCGTCCACCTTCATGTAGTCGTAGTTCGCGCTGCTCCAGACGATCTCCGCCGTCGCCGCGCCGTTTTCGATCCACAGCTTCGTCGGCGACTGCACGCTTGCGCGGCCCGAGCCGCCCGCGAGCGTCACTTCCACAGTATACAGCCCATCGGCAAGCCCGAGGCTTGCCGCCGTGGTCACGTTCTTGAACGCCGAAAGCGGCAGGGAATCCGAGCGGAACACGAGCGTGCGGTCGTACCACAGCTCCTTGTTCACGCTCCATGCCGCGCAGGATACGCCCGCGTCCAGCGCCGGAACAGGCACAATAAAGGTGTTCACGCCGTTTTCCTCGGCAGGCTCGATATAGGCGGACTTGTCCGCCGCCGCGGCCTCCGCCGCCGTGCCCGCGAACAAATAGCCGTAGGCGGTGCTGCTCATGGTCAGCTTTGCGGTCATTTTGCCGCCCGCGACTGTCAGCTCGCAGCGCTCGATGCGGAACATCGACGAGCTGCAATCCACCGCCGCCTCATAGACGCCGTCCTCAAGCTCGTCGGGATAAACGGGCGTCATGCCCTCCTGCACCACGTCCTCGACGGTCGTCATCTGCGAGGCGTCCGCGACCTTTGAGGTGTCCTGTCCCGCCGTTGTCGGCTCGTCCGCCGCAGGCGCCTCTGCATTTGTCTGCGACGTAACGGCGCTTTCTTTCGTACCGCAGCCTGCGAGACATATGAGCAAAACCAGCAGCAGCACACAGCATGTTTTCTTCTTCATCTTCTCACCTCAGTTATCTGCCGAGGGGCAGACCGTATCCGGCTCTGCCCCTCGTAAAAATATACCTTGCTCAGTTCAGGGAACCAATCGCCGCCTGAGCGTGCTCGACGAACATCTCCTGGATCGGCGCAAGCTCGCCGAGGCCGCGCAAAAGGCAGACGACCTCATAGCCCGCACCCTCAAAAATGCTCTTCCAGGAATCCTCGTCGTCGCCCGCCATGTCGTTGTTGGCATGGTCGCCCGCGACGATCATCAGCGGTTCGAGCACGACGCGCTTGTAGCTGCCCGCCTGCACCGCGGCAAGCACGTCCTGCACGCTCGGCTCCGCCTCGACCGTGCCGATGTAGTAGTTCGCGCAGCCCTTGCCTGTCAGCACCTGCTGCATCCTGGCGTACACGGCGTTGGACGCCGCTTCGGTACCATGGCCCATGAAGCAGATCGCGGTCTCGCCGTCGTCATACTCCTTCGTCGCGGCGACGATGGCGTCCGCCACGCGGTTAAAGTCATCGTCGCTCGTCAGCAGCGGCGCGCCGAGCACGACCTTGTCGAAGGAATCGGCGTAGGTCGCAAGCTCCTTTTCAAGGTCGGTGTACTCAAAGCCGTTCATCAGATGCGTCGGCTGGACGACAAGCGTCTTGACGCCGTTCGCGACCGCGCGATCCAGCGCCTCGCCGACGTTGTCGATCACCTCGCCGTCGCGGGACTTGACGTGGTCAATGATGATCTGGCTGGTAAAGCCGCGGCGCACGCTCCAGTCGGGGAACGCCTTTTCCAGCGCACCCTCAATGCCGCCGACGGTGAGGCGGCGGCTGTCGTTGAAGCTCGTGCCGAAGCTCACGACCAGCAGCTCGTTTTCGCCGATGCCGTCGGCGTTGCGCGGGTTGTCGAGCGAAGCGTCGCCGGTGTTGTAGTTCTCCTCGTCCTCCTCTTCGCCCTGCGGCTCGGCGGCGGGAGTGGTCTGCTCCTTGTTGTCGCCGCTTTGCACGGGGGTTTCCTTCTTCGCGCAAGCGGTCAGCACAGAGCCCAGCATGGCAAGCGTCAGCAGGCAGACGATCAGTTTCTTCATGGTTTTGTTTCTCCTTTGTGTTTTCTGTATTTCCGCGTCCAAACGGGCGATTGCGGATCGCATCCCCTCTGCCTTCCGGCAAACGGGCACACAAAGGAAAAGCCAAGCCGACATAGTACGGCTCAGCTTCATGCGGCGATTTCCGGTTCCGGCAGAAACGCGACAGCTTTCAGGTATTCTGACTTATCCGCGTCACGCGCGCGGCTTCACAGTGACCGACTCGCGGGGCCTTTCACCCCATTCCCCCTGCCGCTCGAAGCGGCGAAAGACTGCCCGATATTCGATTGATGATATTATACGGAAAAACACGTGTTTTGTCAACGCCCTGCCGCGCTTATTCCGCCGTTGCCCAAAAGCGAAACAGCGGCGCGTCGCTTAAATCGTTTTCCCGCCGGATGCGCGCCCCGGCGTTCTCATCCGCGCCCCAGTACGGCGCGCTGCACCGTATCCAAAACCTTTTGAAAACAGCGCAAGCCCTCTTGCTGCAAGGGCTTGCACTTATTGTGCGAAATAGTAATCAAGTAGCAGTCAGAGCTTATGCTTCCCGCCGCCTGTCAGTCAACGCCCACCATAACGGAGGTCGCCTTGATGACCGCGAGCGCGTCCATACCGGGCTCAAGCCCCAGCTCCTCCACCGCGCTGTTGGAAATGGTCGCGGAGAGCTTGTTGCCGCCGAGCACATCCATCCGGACGATGGCGTTGACCGCGCCCTTCTCCACGCCGGTCACCTTGCCGGGGAACTGATTGCGCGCGCTGAGCGTCAGGTGCTCGCCGAGGCCGATCATGACCTCCGTCGCCTTGACGACCGCATAAGCCTTCTTGCCCGGCTCCAGCCCCAACTCTCTGATTGCCGACATCGAAATGGTGGAGCTGACCGGCGTGCCGTTCACATCGATGGTCACAATGCCGTTGACGGCGCCCTCGACAATCTTGGTGACGGTACCCGCAAATTGATTCCTTGCACTGAGCTTCATAAATGATATCCTGCCTTTCCCGATCAAGCGTGTTGCGTTTGATTCAATCTCGCCGAATTATACAGCGCGGCACGGCGGAATGCAAGAACAATTTCCGCGCTGCCGCTGCTGTATGCCCGAGGGCGGCGGCCTCCTTCGGCGTTTTTTACGGTCAGCATCTGTTTTCTCTTTTTTGAAAAAATGTTGCAGAAATCGGAGCTGTGGGCTATATTGGGTCTATCCTGACAGGCAGGAGGCCATGTATCATGGAAGCTCGCTATGAACGGAACATCCCCTCCGTCTCGCCGGAGGAGCAGGAAACCCTTGCCCGGAAGCGTGTACTCGTGGTCGGCTGCGGCGGGTTGGGCGGCTACATCATCGAATATCTCACCCGGATGGGCGTGGGGGAGCTGACGGTCGTGGACGGCGACGTGTTTGAGACCTCCAACCTGAACCGGCAGCTCCTGTCCGGAGAGGCGGCTCTGGGAAAGCCCAAGGCTCTCGCCGCCGCGGAGCGGGTGCGGCGCGTGAACCCGCTGGTGAAGGTCACGCCGGTGCAGGCGTTTCTGGACGAGGACAACGCCGACAGCCTGACGGCGGGGCAGGACCTCGTGCTGGACGCGCTCGACAATGCCCGCGCCCGGCTGGTGCTGGAGGACGCCTGCGCCCGTCAGGACGTGACCATCGTCCACGGCGCGATCCACGGCTGGACGATGCAGGCGACGCTTGCCCGGCCCGGCGCGGGCACGCTCCATCAGCTCTACGGCAGGGACTATGCGCCGCGGGACAAGACAAGCCTGCCCTTCACGCCGCCGCTTTGCGCCGCGGTGCAGGCCGCCGAGGCGGTAAAGCTGCTGTGCAATCGTCCGTCCTCTCTGGACGGAAATCTGCTGCTGGCGGACCTGCTGCGGATGGACTGGGAGCTAATCATGCTCTAATGTTTTTCTCCTGTATCGACCGAAAAGTAGTCCAGCACGAAGTCCCGGAATCGCCGGACATAGGGTGAGAGCGCTTTTTCCCGACGGAAGCAGACCATCATCTGCCGGGAAAAGCGCTTATCCTGTATAGGGATCAGGCGGACCTCCCCGCTGCCGCGATAGAAGGCGGCGCAGCTTGCGGGCACAAAGCCCACGCACAGTCCGTCGGCAATCATCTGCCGGTGGAACTCGCGGGTGTCGGAAAAGCTGACAGAGTGAAAGTGGAGCGCCAGCGCGCTGCATATCTGAAACGGATACTCCTCCGCGGCATGACCGCCGCGCAGGAATACCACATCCTGCCCTTCCAGCGCTTTCGGGCGCAGGGATGGCTTTGCCGCCAGAGGATGCCGCGATGCGACCGCAAGCTGATAGCGCTCCTCGTACAGGGGATAGCCTGTGTATTTCTCGTACTTCCGTCCTGCCGGATAGATCAGCATATCATAATCGTTGATGTCCAGCCATTCTGTCGGCTCAATGCCTCCGGTCAGCTCAAACTCCGCCTCCGGCGAGAGCTGCCGGAATGCGGCAAGGCATTCCGTGAGGCCGTCGCTCAATCCGGCGGCGCCGATGCGGATACGCGTTTCCGCCCCCGTGGACAGAAGGCGCATATCATGCATGGCGTAATCCAGCTCCCGCAGCGTCATCGTGCTGAATTCCAGCAGCCTCGCCCCCGCCGGGTTGAGCGTCAGGCTGCGTCCGTTCCGCTGAAAAAGCGGCATCCCCAACTCCTCCTCCAGCGTGGAGAGGCTTTTTGAGAGCGAGGGCTGCGAAAGGTGCAGCAACTCCGCCGCCTGAGACATGTTTTCCAGTTGGGCGATCGTGACGAAATAACGCAGCTGAGCCATACGCATGGCGCGCTCCCGCCTTTCTTGTGAAATCATTCATTTTTTCCATGGAACAGCAGGCCGTTATTGTGCGGACCGCACAAATAACATGGGGGTCTCCTGCCGATTTCCGCTGTTTCATATCACGAATTATAAAACTCCTTATTCAAAAAAGCAATCAGAAGTTGCCTCCGTTTTCTTGCGGGCAAACACCTCCGAATTTACAATAAAAATATCAAAATAAAGAAGGAGGTGGCGCTTGGGCTTTGTCCCGAGAATGCTTATGAAACAGTTGCTCATCAAGCCCGAGAAATGCATCGGCTGCCGTACCTGCGAGCTGGTATGCTCGTTCGGTCACTACGGCGAGTTCAACCCCAAGATGGCGAACGTGAAGGTCTTTGAATATGAACAGGCCGCGGTCGCCGTCCCCGTGATGTGCCTCCAGTGTGAGGACCCGTCCTGTCTCAAGGTATGTCCCGTCTGCGCCATCAGCCGGAATGAGAACGGCGCCGTGTCCATCAACTACAACAAGTGCATCGGCTGCAAGATGTGCCTGAACGCATGTCCGCTGGGCAACATCTCCTACCATCCCGCCGTGGGCAGGGTGTTCAAATGCGACTTCTGCGGCGGCGAGCCCAAGTGCGCACGCCACTGCCCCAGCGGCGCCATCACCTTCACAGACGTCGACGCCACGGACGAGCGTCGTCAGGCGGTGGGCGACCGGTATCGCGATCTGATCGGAGAGGAGGCGTCGAAATGAACAACGGTTACATCGGCCGGATCCTCCGGGTCAATCTGAAGCAGGGCAGCATCCGCAAGGAGCCCCTGAACGACGTCAGCGCTTCCCAGTATGTCGGCGCGCGCGGCCTCGGCACCAAGTATTTCTGCGACGAGTGCGACCCCAAGTGCGATCCGCTCGGCCCGGGCAACAACCTGATCCTTATGACCGGCCCGCTCACCGGCACCGCCGCGCCGTCCTCGGGCCGCTACAACGCCGTGGCGAAGTCCCCGCTGACCGGCACCATCGGCGCCGCAAACTCCGGCGGACACTTCGGCCCCGAGCTCAAGTACGCCGGCTATGACGGCATCATCTTTGAGGATATTTCCGACAAGCCCGTCTATCTCTACATCAACGACGATCAGGTGGAGCTGCGCGACGCCTCGCACCTCTGGGGCAAGGACGTGTTCGAGACCACTGAGGCGCTGTACAAGGAGTGCGGGAGCAACTTCCGCGTCGCCTGCATCTCCGCTGCCGGTGAAAACGGCGTGCTGTTCGCGGGCATCATGAACGACAAGCACCGCGCCGCCGGACGCGGCGGCATGGGCGCGGTCATGGGCAGCAAGAAGCTCAAGGCGGTCGTCGTCAAGGGCACCGGCTCGGTAAAGGCCGCCCGTCCCGACGCCTTCTTCAACGAGATCGTCGCGGCGCGCGACTCGCTGCGCGCCCACCCGGTCACCGGCGCGGGTCTCGGTGCCTACGGCACCATGATCCTGGTGAACATCGTCAACGGCGTGGGCGGCCTGCCCGTCAACAACGGCAGCGAGGGCTCCGTCTTCGCCAACGCCGACGAGATCTCCGGCGAGAGCCTTGCCGCCCGCCACCTGATCCGCAACAAGGGCTGCTTCGGCTGTCCCATCGGTTGCGGCCGTCTGGTCGAGATCAAGTCCGGCCCGTTTAAGTCCAAGGGCGAGGGCCCCGAGTATGAGGCAGGCTGGTCGTTCGGCGCGGACTGCGGCATTGACGACCTCGGCGCCGTGTGCAACGCGAACTCCCTGTGCAACCAGTACGGCATCGATCCCATCACGATGGGTGCCACCGTCGCCTGCGCGATGGAGCTCTATAAGATCGGCGCCATCACCGAGGCGGACGTCGGCTTCCCGCTGCGCTTCGGCGACGCCGCCGCGATGGTCAAGGCGACCGAGATGACCTGCAAGGGCGAGGGCTTCGGCAAGATCATGGGTCTCGGCTCCTACCGCATGGCGGAGAAGTACGGCCATCCCGAGCTGTCCATGTCCGTCAAGAAGCAGGAGATGCCCGCCTACGACGGCCGTGCCATCCAGGGCATCGGTCTGGAGTACGCCACCTCCAACCGCGGCGGCTGCCACGTCCGCGGCTACATGATCTCCCCCGAGGTGCTGGGCATCCCGCAGGCGATGGACCCGCTCACCATCGAGGGCAAGCCCGGTATGCTCAAGGTCTTCCAGGACCTGACCGCCCTGTGCGACGCGACCGGCATCTGCCTGTTCACCACCTTCGGCATCGGCCTCAAGGAGATCGCAGGTATGTACCGCGAGGCGGTCGGCAGCGACGAGTCCGACGAGGACATTCTGCTCAAGGGCGAGCGCATCTGGAACCTGGAGAAGCAGTTTAACATCGCCGCCGGCGTGGAGAAGGACACCCTGCCCCCGCGCCTCCTGCGCGAGACGCTACCCGCCGGGCCCGCCAAGGGCAAGGTCAGCGAACTGTACACCATGCTCAAGAAATACTACGCCGCCCGCGGCTGGAGCGAGGAGGGCATCCCCACTGACGCCAAGCTTCAGGAGCTGGGCCTCAGCTGAGATAAAATTCCAATACCGAAGCCGGAGGCGGGAAACCGTCTCCGGTTTCAAGGCGTTTGAACACTCGGAAAGGAAACGTGCCATGACGATCCGATTTTTTGCCTATTACCGCGACAGTGAATATGCCGGCTGCAAGGAGATGACCCGGCCCGCGCCGCATACGCTGCGGGAACTGGGAGATCAGCTGTGCGCGGAGTTGGGCCCCAAATTCGCAGGGGAATTCTATACGAGCGACAAGTCGGCGCTGGGAGAAAAAATCATCATCATGGTCAACGGCCGCCGGACGGAGTTTTTGCAGGGGCTGGACACGCCCCTTGCGGAGAGCGATCTGGTGCAGATCTTTCCCGTTGTGGCGGGCGGCTAATCCGACTCTACAGAAAGGCGATGATGCTTATGCCGATCTCCATGGAGGAGATCACCGAGATCCTGCGGCAGTATCCCAGAGAACAGCGCTACTGTCTCGCTATCATGCAGGACATGCAGCGTCAGTACAACTACATTCCCCGCGAGGGGATGGAGGCGCTCTCGGAGTATCTGGAACGCCCGCTTTCCTCCCTGTATTCCATGGCGACCTTCTACAAGGCGCTGAGTCTGAACCCCAAGGGCAAGCACATCATCAAGCTCTGCGACGGCACGGCGTGCCACATTCGCGGCGCGACCCCGCTGCGGGACGGCGTGAAGCGCCTGCTGGGCATCGACGCGGGCGAGACGACGGCCGACGGCCTGTTCTCGCTGGAGCTGGTGAACTGTCTCGGCTCCTGCGCGCTGGCGCCCGTGCTGGTGATCGACGAGACTTACTACGGCAAGATGACGCTGGAAAAGCTGCCCGGCATTCTGGCGCAGTATCGGGAGGAGGGATCGGCATCGTGAAGACGATCCGGGTCTGCTGCGGCACCGGCTGCCTCGCCAACGGCAGCGCCGCCGTGGCAGAGGAATTCGAGCGTCTGGCAGGCGAAAGCGCAAAGGTCGAGTGCTTCGTCAAGCGCACCGGCTGCAACGGCTTCTGTGAGAACGGTCCGCTGGTCACCATCCTGCCGGACGACGTCTCCTACTACCATGTAAAGGTCAAGGACATCCCCGAAATTCTGGAAAAGACCGTCGAGCACGGCGAGCTTGTGGAGCGGCTTCTCTACAAGAACGACAAGGGCGAGCGGGTCCGCAGCCAGCAGGACAACCCCTTCTACGCCCCGCAGCTCAAGATCGCCCTGCGCAACATCGGCAAGATCAGCCCCGCCGACGTGGACGACTACATCGCCTCCGGCGGTTATCAGGCGCTGAAGAAGGCTCTGACCATGACCCCCGAGCAGATCATCACCGAGGTGGAGACCTCGGGTCTCCGCGGACGCGGCGGAGCGGGCTTCCCCACTGGCACAAAATGGCGCACGGCGGCGGGTTATGACGTATTCCCCAAATATGTCGCCTGCAACGGCGACGAGGGCGACCCCGGCGCATTCATGGACCGCTCCATTCTGGAGGGCGACCCCCACAGCGTGCTCGAGGGCATGGCGATCTGTGCCCTCGCCATCGGCGCGGAGGAAGGCTTCCTCTACATTCGCGACGAATATGCGCTCGCCGTCAAGAATGTCCGCGCCGCAATCAAGGCTGCCGAGGAACGCGGCTTCCTGGGCGACTCCATCATGGGCTCCGGCAAAAAACTGCATTTGTCCGTCGTGCGCGGCGGCGGCGCCTTCGTCTGCGGCGAGTCCACGGCGCTGATGCAGTCCATCGAGGGCAAGGTCGGCGAGCCGCGCGCCAAATACATCCGCAGCGTACAGCGCGGATTGTGGGATCACCCCACGGTGCTCAACAACGTCGAGACGCTGGCAAACGTGCCCTATATCATCGACAGGGGCGGCGCGGCGTACGCAAGTGTCGGCACCGAGCGCAGTAAGGGCACCAAGGTCTTCGCCCTCGTCGGCAAGGTCAAGCGCACCGGCCTTGTAGAGGTGCCGATGGGCGCGACGCTCCGCCACCTCATTTACGACATCGGCGGCGGCGTGCAGGGCGACCGACCCTTTAAGGCGGTTCAGACCGGCGGTCCTTCCGGCGGCTGCATCCCAGAAAGCATGCTGGACCTGCCCGTGGACTTCGACACGCTCAAGGAATACGGCGCGATGATGGGCTCGGGCGGCATGATCGTTATGGACGACCGGAGCTGCATGGTCGAAGTGGCAAGATATTATGTCAACTTCCTCTGCGGTGAGAGCTGCGGCAAATGCACGCCCTGTCGCGAGGGTCTCAAGCAGATGCTCGCGATCCTCACCGATATCTGCGAGGGCAAGGGCCGGATGGAGGATCTGGAGCTGCTGGAGCTGCTGGGTGAGGCGATGCAGGACAGCTCGCTGTGCGCGTTGGGCAAATCCGCGCCGAATCCGGTGCTCACGACGCTTAAATACTTCCGTTCGGAGTATGAGGCGCACATCCGGGAGCACCGTTGTCCCGCCGGCGTGTGCAAGGCGCTGACCGCCTTCGCGGTCGATGCGGAACAGTGCAAGGGCTGCTCCGCCTGCGTGCGTGCCTGCCCGACCGGCGCGGCGTCCGGCGAGCTGAAAAAACCGCATACGATCGACGAGGACAAGTGCATCAGTTGCGGCAGCTGCCGCGAAGCGTGCAAATTCGGCGCCATCGTGACCATGGGGAGGGATGCGACATGACCATCACCATCAACGGCAAGCCCTGCGAATGCGAAAAGGGCGAGTTTCTTCTCCAGATCGCGCGGCGCAACGGCTTTGAGATTCCCATCCTCTGCCACCACGACGCCATCGCCGGGCAGGGCTGTTGCCGGCTTTGTATTGTGGAGGTCGTAACACGTGGCAAACCACAGATCGTCGTCTCCTGCGTGTATCCCGTGGAGCGTGAGTGCGAGGTGCTGACAGACAGCGAAAAGGTTCGCCGACAGCGCGGCGTCATATTGCGCCTGCTGGAAAAGCGCGCGCCCGACAGTCCCGAGATCCGCGCCCTGTGTGAGAAGTACGACGCGCCGAAGATCGACCGCTTCGTGAAGGTAGACGGCGGGAAGTGTGTGATGTGCGGATTGTGCGCGAAGGCGTGCGCGGAGCTCTCCGTGGGCGCGATCTCCACGGTGAACCGCGGCGTTACGAAGGAGATCGCCACGCCGTATCACGAGCCGAGCAGCGTGTGCGTAGGCTGCGGAAGCTGCGCAAGCGTGTGCCCCACCAACGCGATTGAGATCGTCGAAACCGAAGATACCCGCACCATCTGGGGCAAGACGTTCCGTCTGATGCGCTGCGCCCGCTGCGGCGGTATAATCGGCACCAAGGAGGAGGTCTCCCTTGCGGCGAAGCGCGCCGGCGAGGAGCCGGACGGCTTGTGCCGCGACTGCCGGAGGCTGCGCATTGCCGACGTGTTTGCCCACGCCTACGGCGAGTAATACGCCGCATAATCAAGTCAAGACCTCCGGCGCGGAGCGGATGAAGGGGCAGATTTTGAACGATCTGCCGGTCAAGGAGGTGCAGCTGCACGACTGCCGCGGGTTAAACAGCCTCTATGCTATGGAAAAGGGTATTATTATCGGTTACTGAAAAATCCGCCGCGCCGCTTCTCCCAGGAAATGGAGCAGGTCGCCGGTGATACTGCAAACTCTTGCGCAGCGAAGCCGGGATGTGGTAT